>JAJDEI010000182.1 GCA_029259845.1 Planctomycetaceae bacterium
ATCGCCCCGACCGCGTTGAACCACGCCGGCGAAAGCGCCGGCCCAAACCATACAAACTCCTCCAGCAACCACGACAGAACTACAAACGAAAAGCCGCGTAACGACTTACAATGAATTAAGTGCCATTCGTGCCTGACCCCAGCGTGCAACAATCCGCTACTGCACCCCCGTCCTGCGCAGTGTTCACGCCATTGTTGACGTCGGCGAGCGGACCACGGACGATACAGGACCGCACAAACGGAGCATGCCCCCCGTGACCCTGTCGTCCCGTTCCCGTGTCACTGTCGACGATCCCGCTGCGCCGTCGGACTGCGTCTTCGCCACCGAGAACGTGACGAAGGTCTACGAGATGGGAGAAGTCAACGTTCAGGCGCTGCGGGGCGTCGATCTGCAGTTGTTTGAGGGGGAGTTCGTGGTGCTGCTTGGGCCGTCCGGGAGCGGGAAATCGACGCTGCTCAACATCCTGGGGGGACTCGACACGCCGACGTCGGGCATCGTGCGCTACCGTGACCAGGAACTCACCGCGCTGGATGACACGGCCCTGACCCGTTATCGCCGCGATCACGTGGGATTCGTGTTCCAGTTCTATAACCTCATTCCTTCGCTCACCGCACAAGAGAACGTGGCGCTTGTCACGGAGATCGCCCGCGACCCGATGGACCCGAAGGACGCCCTCGGTCTCGTGGGATTGGCCGACCGCGTGGATCATTTTCCGGCCCAACTCTCGGGCGGCGAGCAGCAACGGGTCGCCATCGCCCGGGCGGTCGCCAAACAGCCGGACGTGCTGCTCTGCGACGAGCCAACCGGCGCGCTTGATGTCCACACGGGCGTCGTCGTGCTGGAGGTCATCGACCGCATCAACCGCGAACTGGGCACCACGACCGCCGTTATCACGCACAACGCCTCCATCGCCAACATGGCCCACCGCGTGGTCACGATGAAGGACGGCCGCATCGGAACCGTGCACGCAAACGACGAGCGTGTGTCGCCGAGTGAACTGGAATGGTAGGAGGGAGAGTGGCTAAGTGGCAGAGTGGTCAGTGGCAAAGGGAACTCGATATCGCGAACGAACTGGTCGGCTGGCGTCGGAGTCGATGCCGACCGATTTCCTGCCAAATGGGACGGAAGATGATGACCGACCCTTTCCCACTCTGCCACTTTGCCACCTGACCACTCAACGCAATGTCCGCTCTGCATCGCAAGTTGATCCGTGATCTGCTCCAGATGAAGGGGCAGGCGCTGGCGATTTCGCTGGTCATTGCCAGTGGGATCGCCGTGTTTGTCATGGCGGTCAGCACCTATCAGGCGCTCGACTTGACGCGGCAGGCGTATTACGAACGGTTCCGGTTTGCGGAAGTGTTCGCGTCGCTGAAGCGGGCACCGCTGCCGTTGGCCGATCGGATCGCGCATATTCCCGGCGTGGCTCAAGCGGAGCCACGGGTGGTGATGGACGTAACGCTCGACATTGAAGGGATGAGCGAGCCGGCGGTCGGGCGAATGATTTCGATCCCCGCCGGCCATCGCCCGCGGCTCAACGACGTGTATCTCAAGGCGGGCCGGTATCTGGAGCCAAACAAAACGAACGAAGTGCTCGTCAGTGAGACGTTTCTCAAGGCCCATCACATGCAGCCGGGCGACTCGTTCGACGCGGTGATCAACGGGCGTCGGCAGTTGTTGCGAGTCGTCGGCGTGGCGCTCTCGCCGGAATACGTGATGCAGATTCGTCCGGGGGAAATTGTTCCGGATGAAAAACGCTTCGCCATCATCTGGATGGACGAGCGGCAACTGGCCTCCGCGTTTGATATGGAGGGCGCGTTCAACAACATTACGCTCACACTGTTGCGCGGGGCGTCCGAACGGGAGGTCATCGAACGCCTGGATCGGTTGATCAAGCCGTACGGCGGTGCCGGCTCGCACGGCCGGAACGACCAGATTTCAGCCCGGTTCCTGTCCGAGGAACTGCGAGGTTTGCGGGCCAGCGCGATCGTCTCGCCGTCGATCTTTCTCAGCGTGGCAGTGTTTCTCCTGCATGTGGTGATTTCGCGCGTCATTGGAACGCAGCGGGAGCAGATCGCCGCGCTCAAGGCGTTCGGCTATTCGCACTGGGAAGTCGGCCTGCATTACATGCAATTTGTGATGGCCATCACCACCGTGGGGGCGCTGGTGGGGATCGCCTTGGGCGTTCGGCTGGGGAAAGCGGTGACCGGCATGTATGCCCAGTTCTATCATTTCCCGGAGTACCTGTATCGCTTTGACGCGGGCACCGTGCTGCTTGCGCTGTCGATGGGCCTCGTTGCCGCCTTCGTGGGGACGTTTGGAGCGGTGCGACAAGCCGTGCTGTTGCCGCCGGCAGAGGCCATGCGTCCCGCGCCTCCGGCCCAGTTCCGCAGGACCCTCTTGGAACGGCTCGGTTGGTCGCGGCTGTTTTCGTCCAGTGCACGGATGATCCTGCGCGAACTCGAACGCCGCCCCGTCAAAGCCGTCATGTCGACCATCGGAATCGCGTTGGCTGTCGCGGTCCTCATCCTGGGACGCTTCGGGGTCGACGCCCTCGATTACATGATGACCTTTCAGTACTTCGTGACGCAGCGGCAGGATGTGAGCGTCACGTTCGTGGAACCGCTCTCCGCCGATTCCAAATTCGAACTGCCGCAACTGCCGGGCGTGCTGCGGAGCGAAACCTTTCGCGCGGTGGGCGTCAAATTGCGGCACGAACACCGTTATCGCAACGTCAGCATCCTGGGGCTCGACGATGAACGCGAGCTGTTCCGGTTGATTGACGCCCGCGAGAACCAGGCCAAACTTCCGCCGAACGGGCTGATGCTCTCTGACAAACTGGCTGAATTGTTGGACATCGAGGTTGGCGACATGCTCACGGTCGAAGTGCTCGAAGGGAAGCGACCGACCTGGCAGGTCCCGGTGACGGCCCTCATCTACGAGTTCACCGGGACCAATGCCTACATGAGCCGCCACGCCCTCGACCGTCTGCTGCATGAGCAGGGCAGCATCTCCGGAGCGTATCTGCGGGTGGACGCCAATCTGATCGACACGCTCTACCAGCAACTCAAGGAGACGCCCCGCGTCGCGGCGGTGACTCTCAAGGAAGCGGCTCTGCAGGGGTTCCGGGATACCGTCGCCGAGAATCAATACAAGATGCAGGCATTTAACATCGCCTTTGCCTGTATCATCGCCTTTGGCGTGGTATATAACACGGCCCGGATTTCGTTGTCCGAACGCAGCCGCGAAATGGGCACGTTGCGGGTCATCGGCTTCACGCGGACCGAGGTCTCCGCGATTCTGCTCGGAGAACTGGCCGTGCTGACGTTAGCCGCGATCCCGTTGGGGTACCTGTTCGGATATGCGTTCGCTCTGGCGATGGTCAAAGGCTTTGAAACCGAAATGTTTCGCATTCCGTTGGTGATCAGTTCCGAGACACTGGCGTTCGCATCGGGAGTGACGATTGCGGCGAGCGTGATCTCCGGCATGATCGTCCGCCGCCGGATCGACCACATGGACCTCGTGTCGGTCCTCAAGCAGAAGGAGTAGAAGAGTGGCACAGTGGCACAGGGAGCTTAAGGTCGCAAATGAACGGTCCCCCTCGTTCCCAAGCTCCGGCTTGGGAACGAGGGTCTTGGCTCTTTGCCACTCGACCACGTGCCACTCGACCACTTGAGGACGTCCTTCAAACAGAAAGAATCGTCGGAACTGTGATGAAACCTGGAAGATCGCGCGCCGGACAGACGCTCCGCCGGCTGGGGATCATCGCCGTCGGGCTGAGTGTCCTGGGCATGCTCGTCTACGCCATGCTGCCCAAGCCGGTGGGGGTCGACTTGGGCACCGTCGGACGAGGTCCGCTGCAGGTCACCGTCGATGAAGACGGGCGGACGCGGATCAAAGAACAGTACATCGTCTCGACGCCGCTCAGCGGCCGGCTCATGCGAATCGATCTCGACGTGGGCGATCCGGTCGTCGCAGGCCAATCGGCAATCGCCCGCATCCAGCCGACCGATCCGGCGCTGCTCGACCCGCGTGCGCAGGCTCAATCCGAAGCCCGCGTTAAGGCAGCCGAAGCGCGGCTCAAACAGGCTGCGACCGGACTGGAAAAGGCGAAAGCCGCGACGGACTTCGCCGAGTCGGAAGTCGCCCGCATCCGCAAGTTGCGCGACAGCAATGCGGCAACGTCTTCGCAAGTCGACGCGCAGGAACTGCAGTTTCGCACGACGACACAGGAGTTCCGAGCCGCCCGCTTTGCGGAGGACATTGCCCGCTTCGAACTGGAACTGGAGCAAGCCGCCCTGCTCCGCACGCAGGGTGATGAGGACGACGAACCCACCGAGGACCCCGGCCACGGCGAGGCGGACGATGAGACACCAAGCGACGCCAACGGAGAATTCCTGATCCGCGCTCCGATCACGGGCCGCGTGCTCAAGGTGTTCCAGGAAAGTGCGACGGTCGTCACGCCCGGCACTCAGCTTGTGCAACTGGGGGACCCGTCTGATCTGGAAGTCGTCGTCGACGTGCTCTCCAGCGACGCGGTCCGCATCGTTCCCGGCGCCAAGGCGCGGCTCGACCAATGGGGCGGCGAAGACCCGCTCTCCGCGACCGTGCGGCTGGTGGAGCCGTCAGGATTCACCAAAATCTCGGCCCTCGGCGTCGAAGAACAACGCGTGAACGTTGTGCTGGAGTTCGACGATCCTCCCGAGGACCGCTCCACCCTGGGCGACAGCTTTCGGGTTGAAGCACATATCGTCATCTGGGAGGGGCCGCACGTCCTCAAGGTGCCCAACAGCGCCCTGTTCCGCCACGAAGGCCAGTGGGCCGTCTTCCGGATCAACGACGCCCATGCCCGCCTGCAACCGGTCGAGATCGGCCATCAAAACAGTCTCGAATCCGCGATCGTCTCCGGACTCGACGAAGGCGACCGCATCGTGATGCACCCCAGTGACCAGATCGACGACGGGGTGGAGGTGTTTGAACGGTAGCGGGAAAGAGTGGCACGTAGCAGAGTGGGAAGTGGCAAACGGGAGAGAATCCGTCGTTGCCCCGGGCCCTCATTCCCAAACTCCAGTTTGGGAACGAGGAGGCCGAAGTTTGGGAACCAGGAGTTCTCCTCCCATTGCCACTTGCCACTCAGCCACTTCCCACTCACTCACAGCAAATTCAACTTCTCCGGCCGCGTGACCGGCGGGCGGCAGCAGTCGTTGCATAGGCCGGTGACTTCGAGCCGGTGCGCTTCCATGCGAAAGCCGTGCTCGCGGGCCACCTCTTCGAGGATGGTTCGAATCTCCGAATTATGGAATTCGGTCAGCGAGCCACATTTGCGGCAGATGAGATGGTCGTGCTGCGGGTAACCGTAGTCGTGCTCGTAGACTTCGCGGCCATCCTGGCGGGCGACGCTTCTGAGAAGTCCGGCTTCGACCAGTTGTTCGAGAGCGCGATAGACCGTTGACCGGCTGACGCGCCGGTCCTGACGGCGCGAGAGCTGTTCCACAAGCTGCTCGGCATCGAAGTGCGCGTGTGAGGCGAACACCTCCTCGACAATGATGCTCCGCTCGCGCGTCATGCGCATGCCGCGCGTTACCAGGTATTCCTGGAATTTCTCCATCGGAGTGGCGGAGACGTTCGTCGCTGAGAGTTCGCTCATGGCAGATCGTTCATCTTCGGGCCGCGGTTGATCGTTGACGTGTCGATGTCGACCGCCATTCGAGCATCAGCGATCAACCGATTTCCCGCAAGAGCCGCTCGACCGCCATTTCGAGCTTCTCTGCTGTCTCGTAAGTTCCGGCGGCGACCTCTGCCTGAATCCGGGCGAGACGCTCCGCCCGGAGATCGGGGTCGTCACCGAGCTGCTCGATGCTGCGCGCTGCCTCGGAAACCTCGGCCTCATTCGGCGGAACTTCCGAACCAGGGACAGCGGGCGTCGCTCTCTCGGTCGGGAAAGGCCCGCTCGGGAGGGACTCGGCGGGCCGGACGGGGATATCGCCGCCGACGGAACCGGTCACTTCCATGTCGGCCTCCCCTGCTGCTGTCGGATCCTCAGCCGATCGCTGCTCATCATCACTGGCGGCTGCTCCTGCGTGAGCCCAATCATACCTCAGAAGCAACGACGGCTTCAACAGGGGCTCCGCAGCCGGGTCTCCGTTTGTCATGGGGTCGATGTGCCAGGGGCTCAATTTGTAACTGAAAAACATGAGATTCGCCTCCCCGACCGTCGGGCCGGTGAAACCACGCAGGATATGAAACCTGCGGAGGCGTCTTGCCGTAAGCTATTGTGAATGAATAAGATCCGACTCGACGTAACTGCCGAATCTGATGACGGCGGGCCTTCCAAGCGAATGAAGGCAATCTGGCACTGACAAGCGGGAGTCGATTCCCGGAGGCTCGCGATCTGCCGGACGTGAGCTGTCCGACGCCGTTGACCACAAGCGGCCGTCCAACACTGTTATCGGCGGGACCGGCCCGTCGGCATGAGGACGAATTCCTGTTTTTCCGATTGGGAGGCTCGGCGTGTGAACGAGAATCTGGAAATGAGGGGGGCACTCGGGATCTGAGATTTGAAATCTGAAATCGGAGAAATGAGATTTGACCCACAGATTCCTCGTTCCCAAACAGGAGTTTGGGAACGAGGGGAACAGGAGTTTGAGAGCGAGGGGAACTGAGATTCGAGATGGGTGACCCCCTCAAGGCTATCGAGCCTCAATGCGGTAGATCGCTGCGTCGGTCCGAATGAACAGGGCGTTGCCGGAGACTGCCGGCGATGCCTTGATGCGACCGCTCAGCTTGTTCGTCGCGACGACCCGGAGGCGCGGGCCGAGTGCGACGACTTTGGTCAGCCCCGCTTCGCCACAGAAGTAGAGATGCCGCCCGTCGGTCAGCGGCGAGGCGGAATAGTTGCCGCCGAGCCGCTTGATCCATTTCCGCTCGCCCGTCACAAGGTCGAGAGCAGTGGCGATCCCCTTGTCGGAAACGAAATAGATACGGTCGTCGATGATAATGGGCGAGGGGGTTTCCGGAATCGCCTTTCCGTACGTCCAGTGAACATGGCTCCCGGTCACGTCCCCTCGTCCGCCCAGACGAATGGACTGCACTTCCGGGTCGAAGAAGCCGGTACAGAAATACACGACGCCGTCTGCTGATGCCGGGGCAGGAACCGTGGAGAAACCTTCATAGCGGACGTGCCACAGTTCTTTGCCGTTGGACGGATCATAGGCGTGCACCTGATCGGCCCCCGGGCTGACCAATTGCGGCTGTCCCTCGTACTCGACCAGCAAAGGTGTCGAAAAAGCCCGCTTGAAAATCGGGTTGTCGCGATACGGAGCGGACCGCACGGTTCGCCACCGCTGCCGGCCGGAACTCATCTCCAAAGCGACCACGTATTGCTTGTCGGCTCCGTCGCAGTTGATGATCAGCAGATCTTCAAACGGAACCGGAGAGCTGCCTGGTCCGCCCTGATGCTCAATCACCAGTTCCTCGTTGCGCCACAAAACGTCTGCGGACTGCGTGTCGACGCACGCCGTGCCGTACCGTCCATAGTGGACGTACAAATGTCCCGCCTCGATCACCGGTGTCGGCGATGCGTAGGTATTGTCCTCGTGAATCTCCTGGACTTCGTCCGGCTGAAACACCGTGACGGTGTGCAGCAGCCGGCCCGTTTCCCGGTCGACGCACACCGCACCGAGCGTCTTCCCGTCGACGGAGGCGGTCGTCATCCAAACCTGATCCTCCCAGATAACCGGCGAGGAAAGCCCCGCCCCGGAGAGCGGCGTTTTCCAGACGACGTTCTCCCGCTCACTCCAGCGGACCGGCAATGTCGCACCGACCGCAACCCCCTGCCCCGTCGGCCCCCGAAACTGCGGCCAGTTCACCGGACCGGCAGCTTCCACCGTCGCGCACACTGCAATCGCAGCGACGATGGCGAGCACAGGCACCCTCATTCCCAAAGTCTGCGTGCTCCACACTCCAAAACCCTGCGCACCCCTCGTCCCCAAACTCCGTTTGGAAACGCACACGCCCGAAACTCCGTTTCGCGAATCGTCACGCGGCTCCGGCAACCGAAGCAGACGACGAGAAACAGAGATTCTCGAAGCGCGTTCCCAAACCGGAGTTTGGGAACGAGAAATCATTCGTCGGATCACACACTCCATCCGATTGCCTCTCCGCGCGTCTCCGCGACCTCTGCGTCTCGGCGGCAAACAACACCTTCAACAGCCGAACGGTTACTTCAACACCTCGCCCAGCCAGTCGTACGACTGTTCGCGAATCGTCGTCGAAAAATCGTGGCCACCTTCCGGTGTCTTGAAAGTCACCCCTTGTCGCTTGCGAGATCGCATGAGTTCGTAAACCGGCTCGACGGCCTCCACGACTGCGCGGACGCCGCCGATGTCGAAGTTGCTGTCTTCAACCGGAGCATTAATGAAGATCGGACGCGGAGCGATCGCCGCCAGCACCTCCTGAAAATCGAACGGCACGCGGTCCGGATCGTTGCCGTACTCCGAGGCGACCCGAGGCATGTACCGCAAACTGGTCCATCCCTTGAGATCACCGCCGTAGTAGGAGTGAAACTCCGTGAACCCGCAGCTCGTCACGACTGCCGCAATCCGTTGATCGAACACCGCCGTGAACAGCGCGTTGTGTCCCCCCAGCGAATGGCCGATCACACCGATCCGATCCGGGTCGACATCCGGCAGGGTTTCCAGAAAATCGAGACTGCGGACGTTGTTCCAGATGGCCTTCATCGACCCGCTCGACCAGCGCTCAGGGTTCGATTCGAAGTCGAAGTGATCCTCTCCGAACGAAGGGTAATCCGGTGCGAGACAAACATAGCCGCGCGATGCCAACTCGTGCGCATACCACAGATTTGGCTTTCCCCCCAGTCCGACCGGTTCGTCCTTCCCGATCCCGACGGTCTGGTGTAAACAGAGCATCGCGGGCCGTCGTGCGTCTGTGTCGTGGGGCCGCAACAACCAGGCGATCGCGCGCTCTCCCGGTGCCACAGCAATCGTCACCTTCTGGCGGCTGTACGTTCCCATGTCGACCGGTTCGCCAGTGAACTGCGGATTCAACGGCACCCGCAACTCGGGTTCCGGGAGCGGTCCCATTGCCAGTTGCATGTTCGCCAGGATGTGCGCCCGCCGCCGTCCCCAGTCGTCCCGGCTGCGGATCTCACGCTCGTCACCCTTCGCGGTTCTGACGACGGAGAGGTCCGTGTGATCCGGATAGGCGATCACTTGGCGGGGGTCGTCGAGAGTCGGCGAAACTTCCTGTTCTTCTATTCCGACGAGGAGATTCTCCAGCCAGCAGAGTCCGCCGCGTGTCGGACAGAGCAAATCGACGTCGCCGTCCGCATCGAGGTCGACCGCTTTGGGGTCCAAATCAAACCCGGCTCGTGAGCCCCAGTCAAGGATCGTCCGATCCCAGGTCCGCTGTTCGGCGTCAAACCGATAGGCGAGCACGACCATCGGATCGCTCTCCCCCACGTCCCGACCGTCATGTCCCCAATAGCGTTTTGCGGCAATGACCTCCGTCTTCCCGTCGTTATCGAGATCGGCGAACAGCAGCGAATGCAGTTGTGACCATTCCGTGTCGATCACATGCTGCCGCCAACTGCGCGCGCCCGCGTTTGCGGTTTCGCCCTGTCCCGAGTCACCTGGGATTTGCTCCATCCAGTACAAACCGGTCCGATGGCCCCGCCCCCACACGAGGTCGCTGTCACCGTCTCCATCGAAATCGTGCACCAGGATGGGAACGCTCGCGTCCCGATGCAGCACAAACTCCGGCTGCCATTCCCATCGTCCGGCGCGGCGATCCTGAGGAGCCTTCGCCCAGCCTTTCACGCCGATGATGTCGCCGCGCCCATCCCCGTCGATGTCCCCGAAACCGATACCGTGCCCGGTGACCTGCGGCGGAAGACCGTGCCGCATCCACCGCTCGTCATCCGTCTTGGCGTCGGGATTAATGCTCCACCACGCGGAGAACTTCACGCCTGCCGGCAACAGGTCGGCGCGTCCGTCGCCGTCGATGTCATACAACCGTGCGGTCTCCATCGGCCCGGGGGTCGCGATCCGATGCGTAGGCCACGCATTCCGATCACTCTTTGCTCCGGGATTCTCGATCCAGAAGATCGACTCGCTGCGATAATTGGCGCTGATCAGATCGAGGCGTCCGTTGCCATTCACGTCGAATGGCAGATTGGAGTAGTCGTCGTACCGTCCGCGAATCTCCGGCACGTCACGCAGGAACTGTTTTTCCCACTGCGGAGCCACATACCACCATCCGCCGGAGACGATGTCCCGCTTGCCGTCCTGATTGACGTCAATCGCCGCCGCCGCCGGGTAGGTCGACTCCGGGTTGACGTCATGCCGACGAAACAACAAGTCGCCTGCAAAGGTCGAAGGAGCGCCCGCCGACAGCGTGAGCGCCAGCAGGATACACGGCCGGAGGAGTCCGACGAGTGGCAGCGATCGGGGCATGTCCGGGATCCGTTGTCGGTGAGAGTCGGGCGCAGAAAGACATCGCCATCCCATTGTCGCCGTTTCGCGATCTCACACAACTGACTCCCCTATTTCAGCGGATCACGGGCGTTGGAGTTCAAGCTTGAGCTTGCTTGCGCGACCGAAAGGCTGAAGTCCGACGCTCGGTCATCACGTTGACAAAGCATTCAGCCCCGGGAGCGAACTTCGTGGTCCCGCGCACGGGTGCGCCCCGTTTTCCGCAGCAGCCTGAAGGCTGAACTCCAACAGGAAGCCCCCGGTTCGACAGAGCACTACGCCGCCGCCTTCAACCGCGAGGGGACCCATTCGCTGTCGGTGTACTGGGCGACGATTTCTTTGAGGGTGTGCAGCAGCTCGATGTTGGACTCGAAGGCCGCCTCTTCCAGTCGGCGGATGTCGAACAGGATCGCCGGCAGGGGGGGGACGTTCTCGGCACTGCCGGAGTAAATCTTTTCGTGCACCTTCTTCGCTCCGCTCTCCGAGGCGTAGAACAGTTCCTCGTACAGCTTTTCGCCGGGACGCATGCCGGTGAACTCGATGTCGATGTCGTCGGGATACCGGAGGCCTGAGAGCAGAATCAGGTCTCGGGCAAGATCGACGATCTTCACCGGTTCGCCCATGTCGAGGATCAGCACCTCGCCCGACTTGCCGATCGCGCCCGCCTGCAGGACGAGTTGGACCGCCTCGGGAATCGTCATAAAAAAGCGTTCCATCTCCGGATGCGTGACGGTGACCGGCCCGCCCTGCTCGATTTGCTTGCGAAACGTGGGCACCACGCTGCCGACTGAATTGAGCACGTTGCCGAAGCGGACGGCGACGAACTTCGTGTGCGAACTGGCCGCGACCGACTGCAAATACTTCTCGGAAATCAACTTGGTCGCGCCCATCACACTGGTGGGCCGCACCGCTTTGTCGGTCGAAATCATCACGAACTGTTTGACATCATGCTTCTCGGCGAGGTCGACAACGGTCTTGGTTCCCAGCACGTTGTTGAGCACGGCTGCCTGCGGGTTGTCCTCCATGAGCGGGACATGTTTGTAGGCGGCGGCGTGAAACACGATTTCCGGCCGGTGCTGCTCCATCACCCGCGACAGGGTCGCTTCGTCGACAACGTCGGCCATCACGAAGCGCAGGTCGACGCCGCCCGGTTCCGCCGCGCGAAACTCCTGCTCGATCGTAAAAATGCCGATCTCCGACTGATCGACGATCACCAGCGAGGTCGGCCGAAGCGCCCGAATCTGCCGGCACAGTTCGCTGCCGATGCTGCCCGCTCCGCCGGTCACCAGCACGCGGCGGTCCGTTACGTACCCTTGAATGGCCTCCCGGTCGAGCTGATTTGGCTCGCGCCGCAGCAGGTCCGATACGGTGAGGTCGCGGATCGCCAGTTTGAAGCGGCCGTCAACGATTTCATCCACGCCGGGGATCACGTGCACCTTCAGGTCGTGACCGGCACACTCCCGCAGCAGGGCGCGCGCCTCCTGGCCCGGAATGCCGGCCGGGATCAACAACCGGCGGGCGTGAGTCCGGCGGACCAGCGACTCCCACCCGTCCTGTTCGGCGAACACCGGCAATCCGGCGATCAGTGACTTTTGCGTGCGGCTGTCCGAATCGACGAACCCGACCACGCGATGCTCCTTAGGCCCGGACGCCGCCGTCGCGTTGAGCATCCGCAGAATGCCGATCGAATCCTTGCGAACGCCATAGATCAGCGTCGGGACCCGGCTGCGGCCTTTGAGCGTTGGTTCCAGGACCTCGGTGTGAGTTCGCGCGGCAACCCGCAGAAACCCGAGGGTGAGCACCGAGAGAATGGCGTCGATCAGAATGATGCCGCGCGGCACCGCGTGGGACCCGAGCGGCATCAGGTTGAACAGCCAGAACAGCACCGTCGTCCCCAGCGCCATCATCCCCACCGACGCGATGTCGCTCACCGACGCATAGCGAAACGTCCGCCGCCACTCGCCCGTCGCGAGACATCCGGCCGCTTTAAGGATGAGCACGAACGGCAACGACAGCCAGAACACCGAATGGAACTGGGACGGGACGGCGAAATCGAACCGCAACTGATACGCCGCCGCATAGCACGCGGCGAGTAACAATCCGTACACCGGAACGATGGCCGCCAGTCGATGTCTCATGTCAGTTTTTCCTGAGTCCGTCCCTGACCATCGGAAGGAGGCCGCCTCTCCCACCGGCGAACGCCACCGGCCGGCAACCGTCCGCCGTCACGCTGCTTTGAGCCGCTGTTGTGTATCTGCGACAACATCATCGAGCACTCGGAGTACAGCCTCCCCCATCCGGATGACGTGCTCGTCCTGCAGTGTCGGATGCACCGGAAACATCAGGCTCGTGGCCCCCAACTGCCGGGCGACAAAGCATGGCTTTTCGGGAGCCAGTCCGGCCTGTTGAATCCCCTGCTCAAGATAAATCTCAGCACAGCTCCCGCATCCGCACGGAATCCCCTCTGCCTGAAGCGTCTGCACGATCCGGTTTCGCGTCCATCCGCCGGGGAGAAGCTCCGGCCGCAGGTACGCATAGAACTTGTAACAGGCATGGCTCACGTGCGGGGGGGGCGATGCGAGCCTCACCAATCGGTGCTGCCCCAGCATTTCCGTGAGCCGGGCCGCGTGGCGGCGGCGCATCTCGGACCACTCCGGAAGCCGCCGCAATTGAATGCGGCCGATCGCTCCCTCGATTTCCGTCATCCGCCAGTTGGTTCCCAGCGAGTCGTGCAACCAGCGGAAGACACCGGTGTGCTCTTTCTTGTAGACGGAGTCCCAGCCTTTGCCGTGATCCTTATAGCCCCACGCCCGCTTCCAGACCGCGTCGTCATTCGTCGTGAGCATCCCCCCTTCCCCGCCGGTGGAGATGATCTTGTCCTGACAGAATGAAAACGCAGCCGCATCGCCCAGCGAGCCGACCGGGCGACCATGATACTCGGCCCCGTGTGCCTGGGCACAATCTTCGATCACCTTCAAGCCGTGCTTGTCGGCGAGTGACCGAATGTCGTCCATCTCGCAGGGCCAGCCGGCGAGGTGCACGCAGATGACCGCTCGGGTGTTTTCGTTAATCAAGGGAGCGATCGTCTTCGCGGAGATGTTGCCGCTGACCGGGTCAACGTCGGCAAAGACCGGCCGACATCCCCGCGCGACAACAGCACTGGCCGTCGCGAGGAACGTCCGACTGGGGACGATGACCTCTGACCTTGCCGGAATCTCCAACGCTTCGATCGCCAGTTCCAAAGCAACCGTCCCGTTCGCGACGGCGACCGCGTGCCGGGTGCCGACGAACGCCGCAAAGTCTCGCTCAAACGAGCGGGTGACCTCGCCAGTCCAGTAGTTCACCCGGCCGGAGCGGAGCACGTAGGCGGTCGCAGCGACCTGCTCGTCGTCGTAGTAGGGCCATGCCGGCCACTCAGCGCGCATCGTCAGATTGGCTGATGACTCAGCCCGAAGACTTGTCATGAGTGATCCTTGCGGAATGTCCGCAAACGGAAGAATACGGACGCTGGAATACGGGGACTTTGATGCGTTGGGGGAACCGAAATCGTTGGAAGGTGCTTGAGGCGGCCGACAGAACATCGGCCCCCACGGAGAAGCGGCGGAATCTACCGGAATCCGTTCGCCAACGTCAAGACGACATCAGCGCCCTGACGTCGCAATGTTGCGCGGGTTCGTTTAGCCACACAGTTCAAATGTGTGGCTAACAGTCCGTTGAAAAACTCAATTCCGCGTGCCACTGCCGTCTCGGCAGTGCGAGAAACCCGTAAGTTTTCAGACATCTGCACGGCTGACACAGCCGTGGCACACGTTTTTCAAGGGGCTGCTAAACGAACGGTGCTGTGCGACGAAACGAATGCGCTGTGAGGCAAAACAACGACCGAACACATCCGCTCGCCAACGACCCACATCTTTACGCCTTGCGAATCTTCTCGCGGCCCTCGGTTACGCCTTTGGTGGCGTTGCGGGTATCGAGGACGAGGGGGGCGTGCTTGACGATGAAGTCGTAGTCGTAAGACGAGTGGTCGGTCGCGATCAGCACGCAGTCCTGGGCGGCGAGGAATTCGGCCGTCAACTCGCTACTGCTGAGGTCGGGCACGTTGTGATGCCGCATTTCGGGAAGCCGCGGCACGTGCGGGTCGTTGTACGTAACGTCGGCTCCACGCTCCTGCAGCAGGTCGAGCAACACGAACGATGGGCTCTCACGGGGATCGTCGACATCCTTCTTGTAGGCCATGCCGAGCAGGCAAATCTTGCTCCCCCTGATCGGCTTCCGCTCATCGTTGAGGAACTCGGCGAGCCGGGCGATGACGTACTCGGGCATCGCATGATTGACCTCGCCGGCCAGTTCGATGAACCGCGTCGTCAGCCCCTGCTTGCGGGCGAGCCATGTGAGATAGAACGGGTCGATGGGGATGCAGTGCCCGCCCAGTCCGGGACCGGGATAGAACGCCTGAAACCCGAACGGCTTCGTTTTCGCCGCATCGATCACCTCCCAGACATCGATGCCCATCCGGTCGAACAGCATTTTGAGTTCATTGACCAGCGCGATGTTGACCGCCCGATAAGTGTTCTCCAGGATTTTGCACGCCTCGGCGATCTCCGTGCTCGAAACGGGCACCACTTCCACCACCGCATGGCCGTACAGTGCCTCGGCCAGTTCCAGGCTCGCCGGGTCAAGCCCGCCGACCACCTTGGGGATGCGTGAGGCCGAGTAATCCTGATTGCCGGGGTCTTCCCGCTCCGGGCTGTAGGCGAGGAAAAAGTCTTCCCCCGGCTTGAGGCCGGTCTCTTCAAGGATTGGCAACACGACGTCCCGCGTCGTTGTGGGATAGGTCGTGCTCTCCAGTACGACCAGTTGCCCGGGGCGCAGCACTTGGGCGATCGACCGGGCCGTGCTTTCGACGTACTTCAGGTCCGGATCGCGGCTGTCGTTGAGTGGCGTCGGCACGCAGATGAGCAGTGCGTCCGCCTCCGCCATCCGCGACAAATCGGCGGTCGCCTCGAACTGCCCCTTGTCACTCCACGACTGCACATCCTCGGACGAGATGTGCTTGATGTAGCTTTGGCCCGCGTTGAGGGCGTCCACCTTCGACTGGTCGACATCAAATCCGGTCGCCCGAAAACCGGCGTTGACAAACGCGTCGATCAACGGTAACCCGACGTATCCCAGGCCGATGACCCCGACGTTGGCCGACTTATTCCCAATCGCAGACTTCAGTGCAGATGTCATGTACAGTTCCAAACGTGACTGGATGAAAGGGGGATTCACTCGATTCCCGGAATGTGCGAACGACATCTGGGGCCGCTTGCGGACGTGCCCGGCTGAATCGCTGTTGTTGCTCAAGCGGCATTCGCGATCGACGCCTGCGGCAGTGGCGGAAGGCCGAACAGGTCCCGAACGTCGTCGAGAATACCCGCCTCAGAGTAGTGTGTTCCAACGAAATCTGCACACATCTGCTGCTGCCGACGCAAATCACCCAACGGAAGAGCGGCCGTTTCGGCAAACATGCGGGAAAAACCGCCTGAGGTGACGTCGCTCACCCGACGAATGGACGGGCAGGCGTGCAACGGACGGTAGGCCTCCAGGTCGGAGAGCACGGGAACGGCCCCGCAGGCCATCGCTTCGAGAATCGACGTCGAAAGCTGGTCCGTCCGCGGCACTGAAATCGCGAAATCGGCCGCCTGGAGCCATCTCGCGACGCCGTCCGCCGAAAGGAACTCGCTAATCAGCCGCACACGCGATCCCCGCGAAGAAGCGGCGATCACGTCCCGCACCTGACGGCTATAAGCCGCGTCGTCATTCCCGGAGAGTACCACCAGCCGCCCACGGGGGGCGCCCTCACAATAACGCAGGAAACCGGACACCACCTCAACTGTGCGGTACAGCGGCAGCGACCGGCGGTTGACGACCCACAACGACTCGTCGGCGGGAAGAGCGAACTCCCGCTTGAGGCTGCCGCGGGCTTCATCATCCACGGGCGTGAACACATCGGAGTCATACCCCAGGCTGAACGTCCGAATGCGTTGTGCCGGCACGCCAAACTCTTGTTGGAGCGTTTGCGTCATCCGCGGCGTCGTCGCCGTCACCAACGTCGCCCGCTGCAGGACGCGACGAATCATCGCGTGATACAGCCGTCCCCGGTCCGCCGCACCGAAGACTTCGCTGCCATACGTCGTCACAACATACGGACGCCGGCTGAGCCATGCCGTCAGGCCACTCCCCGAGGCGCAATGAGCATGCAGAACTTCACCCCGGTCCCGTCGTTTGCGAGACGCTTTCCAACCGGCCCACAGATACCGGAATACCATCGGCCCGGCTGACCCTTCCGGTGCCAGGAACTCCACGGGCACATCGGGCGCGGCTCCCTCCTGGGAACGCTCAGCCGTCTCAATCCGCACCGCCATTCCCGCGAGCCGAAACAGCTTCAGCCATCGCCAAACATGCACACTGTACGGATTCGCGATCAGCGTCACCGGCACATTCTCGTGTGGGCGATTTGATTCTTTTGTCATTGATGCCTAACCGTCATGTCAACAAGATTCCGCCTCAAACATACGAGGCGCTCTCTTTGCCTGCGACACCGACAAGGAGCGCGTCTCCACCCGGCTCCCTGTCAGCCCCAATTCGTTATTTCCACTGCATATCCCCTTAGTCGGCTATTAAGCGGACAGTTTGGGACGGCCGCGGTAGAGCTCATCGTAGAATCCAAGAGCGTCGTCCACATCAGCGACTCCGGCTGTCCGCCGCGAGCGGTTGCCGAGCGAATGGACCAGTTTTGTTTCCAGGTCTTTGTAATTCCCGGTTTCAAACAATGTCGCCGCCTTCGGCCGTTTGCAAACGTCCGACGCGATCACGCGGACCCCATAGGAAATGGCATCCACCATGGCAATGCCACAGCTATCGACGGAGTTGGCACGAACATAGACATCACTATTCTTCAACACATAATTGAATGAGCCCTCATCAAGTTGGCCGATCAGATGAATGTGCGAACTCGCAGCCCTTGCCTCCGCGCAGATGGTGTTCAGAATCCCATCGCCATCAGGCCCATACAGACACAGCAGCAGACACACGTTCCTGTCCCTGGCCACGCGGCCAAAGGTGTCGATCAGTTCGCGATGGCTGTACGCGTTCGTCGGGTAGCCTGACGCGAACACGATTTGCTGGTACGACGAACGGAGGTACTCCACCGTGGCGATGATTTCGTCGGTCGGATCGTCCGTCGGGCCCGATGGCTTTACATAGCTGCCTCCCAGGAGCAATATGTCCGCAGGCACATTGTGGCCGATATAATAGCGGCATTGCAGCTGAGACAGTCCGACGATCTGATCGAGTCGTCGGACCAGCAGAAGCCAGAGCAGACGCGTGAGAAGAGAATCGCACGCGGCGAGATTTCCGTGATGCAGCGTCAGTATCCAGCGGGAGCGCCGCTTGGGCATCAACAGGAGCAACGGCAACGCCCGCGGCGTCGAGAAGTTAAAATGCACGGTTTCCTTGCCATAGACATGCTTGGTCAACCACACGTATTTCAACAGGCGGGAGCGCGGACAAATGAGATGCCGGACCCGGGGCGGGGCGGCGACCTTCTTGGTTTTCGGGTAGAGGTCAAGGATCTCGACTTCAGTTCGCGAACACACGCCCAATGCGAAGGCCAACCGCATGATAAATGTGGTCACCCCTCCGATCGGTTCCGGAAGTCCGCCGACGATCGTAATCATCAATGTCTCCCGCCTTGGATGTTGCGCGTTCCCGCAACCGGCCCCACAATGGTTGCGCTTGCATTCCTGCGTCTGAGAATGTGCGCGTCGTGAGCGCGCCGGACGTTCTGATTTCGACTCTCATCGGTTGTTGGCGGTTGTCTGTTAGCCGATGGCGCCGTTTGGACGACGAGGGCCGCAGCGGCGTGTTTATTGAGCGCCAGTCCGAGTACGAAAAACAGGAAATTGCCCGTGACCGAGTACGTCAGATTGGGCTGCGATAAATTGCCGATCAAAGTCGCGCCGAATGTCGCCGTTAACGCCCGCAACAGGTACCAGGCCGGCGTCCCCGGCATCGAAAACTTGGTCACATGCATCAGCCCCAGACCGCTGGCCAGCAGGACCAGCCCGTATAACGTTGCCCCTAGGGCACCGGACTTGAACAGAATTTCCAGGTACTGCTGGTGCGGCGTGTCGAATTCGGCATAGTGGGAAAAGGACTCGAACGCATAGCCGAAGACCGGCCGCTCCGACCACAGGCCGATCGTCTGGGCCCAGATGTCGCCGCGCCCCGAGAAGGGGTCGCTCGATCCCACAGTCTCCGAAAACCGGTGTGTGAGACGTTCGATCCACAGCATCACATCCTGGTTCCCTGTCAACACGTCCAGCGTGCTGGAGAACGCCATCAGCATCATCACGCCAAAAATGGCCGCAAACACCGGCAGGTACACACGACCGGTGAGGTACAGATAGAACAGAATGCCGGAGGCCATCGCAGCGGTCGACGATCGCGACAGGGAGGTGACGACCATCATCCCCGTCAGAAAGGCCACACCACGCAGCATCCACTTGCCCAATGGCATCGCGTGCGCATCGGCAGCTGCCAGCAGCAGGGGAACCATGATGCCGAACAACGTCATCGCGCTGTTGGGGTAACCGTAAACGGGAAAACCGAACAGAAACCGTCCCCAGGCGATCTGAGGAAATCCGGGCGTGCAAACGCCCGTCGCGAATGTTGCGACCGACGTCGCGGCGAACGCGATTGCAATCCTCTGCAACAACACGACCGGAGAAGTGATCGCTGACAGGTACGCGCCCAGCAGTACGAACACGATCGGCTTGGCGAACTTGACCGCCGAGGCAACCCGGGACAGCTCGCTTGATTCCGCGCAAGCGGTCGCCGCCAGCCCCATGCAGTACAGGAGAACGACGACCGCCGCCATCCGGGCGATGGAAAAACGCCAAAGGGCGACGCCCCGCGGAATCACCAGATCGCGGCGCCGGGGGATGAACACCAGCAACAGAAACAACAGGTCCGACCCAACCAGATCGACCGGCTTGCCGGCGACTTCCGCAGCCTGAAACGCAAGCGGCAGTGTCACCAGCAGCGCCACAAGCCAGGAGAACAGCCAGTTCATGGGAGTGCCGTCTGCTGCGGCCGCGGCCGCACTTCATGCTGATGAAACGACTCGCCGGTCGCCGCGACGCACTCTCGTACGACCGCCCGTCTGCGACGGCAAGGGATAAAGGCCGCGAACTGTCGGCCAATCTCCCGATGCCGTCAAGACGAATGCCGTCCTCGGATCTCCCAAACCCCTCGGCCGAATCGGTTTTCCGATTGACCTTTGCCCGCCCTGGGGGCCACCGTATACTCCGCACCCGCTCGTGGAATAGGCTGACCCGTATGCGCCAAATCCTTCAGTCCGTCAAAGACGGAGAGACGCTCGTCTGTGATGTCCCCTGTCCGCAGGTGGGGCGCGGACAGCTTCTCATCCGCACGCACGCCACGCTCATCTCGGCGGGAACCGAACGGATGCTCGTCGAGTTCGGCAAAGCCGGTTGGCTCGACAAGGCCCGTCAGCAGCCCGATAAAGTGCGACAGGTCCTCGATAAGGTCAAGACCGACGGCCTGTTTCCCACGCTGGAAGCGGTCCGCCACAAACTCGACCAACCGGTCCCGCTCGGTTATTGCAACGCCGGCAGCGTCCTCGAAGTCGGCACAGGCGTCGACGGCTTCGAGCCGGGCGACCGTGTCCTCTCCAACGGAGCCCACGCGGAGGTCGTCTGCGTCCCAAAGAATCTGTGCGCCCGTATCCCGGACGGCGTCTCCGACGAATCAGCCGCGTTCGGCGTCGTCGCCGCGATCGGTTTGCAAGGCATTCGGCTCGCCCAACCGACGCTCGGCGAAACGTTCGTCGTCTCGGGACTCGGGCTCATTGGCTTGCTGACCGTCCAACTCCTGCGGGCCCACGGCTGCCGCGTTCTGGGACTCGATTTCAACGCCCGCCGGCTTGCGCAGGCCGCCGCGTTCGGTGCGGAGACGTTTAATCTGGCCGACGGTGATCCAATCCCCGCCGCGACCGCCTTCTCTCGAGGACGGGGCGTCGACGGCGTGCTCATCACCGCCGCGACCAACAGCGACGAACCGGTCCGTCAGGCGGCCCACATGTGCCGCAAGCGGGGACGCATCATCCTCGTCGGCGTCGCCGGGCTGCAACTGTCGCGGGCCGATTTTTACGAGAAGGAACTCAGCTTTCAGGTCTCCTGCTCCTACGGACCGGGCCGTTACGATCCCGCCTACGAACAGCAGGGGCACGACTACCCGCCCGGTTTCGTCCGTTGGACCGAACAACGCAACTTCGAGGCGGTCCTCGACATGATGCAGTCGGGACAACTCGATCCCCAACCGCTCATCACCCACCGTTTCGGCCTCGACAACACGGCCGACGCCTACGCCCTCATCAGCAGCGACCAACCGTCGCTCGGCGTGATTCTGCAATACCCCCAACCGGAGGAAACCCCCGACGCCGTCCTTCAGTCGACAACGGTCCGCAGCAGCCGCAAATCCAACAGCGCGACCGGCAACGCGACCGGCGCAGCACTTCGAGTCGCCTTTCTGGGGGCCGGCAACTTCGCGTCGCAGGTGTTGATTCCCGCGTTTCAGACGCGCGGCGCGCACCTCGCCCAGATCGCGTCACGTGGCGGCCTGACAGCCGCCATTGCCGGTCGCAAGTTCGGCTTCGACAAGGCCACCAGTGACACGGACGCGCCGTTCGCCAACCCGGACATCGGCGCGATCGTCATCGCCACGCGTCACGACTCGCACGCCGACCTTGTCTGCCGCGCTCTCAACGCTGGCAAACACGTCTTCGTCGAGAAGCCGCTCGCGCTCAACACCGAACAACTCGAAGACGTCCTCACCGCCGCCGCCAACGTGCCGCAGCTGTTGATGGTCGGTTTCAACCGCCGGTTTGCCCCGCAGGTTCAGCGAATGCGAACTGTTCTCGCCGGAGCGCGGGAAGCGAAAGCCTTGGTGATGACCGTCAACGCCGGCAGCGTTCCGGCGGACCATTGGGTGCATGACCCGATCGCCGGCGGAGGACGCATCATCGGCGAGGGATGCCATTTCGTCGACCTGCTGCGGTTTCTCTGCGGACACCCGATCACGTCGGTGCAGGCAACGATGTTTGGCCTCGCGGCCATCGACGAAACCCGCGACGACCGCATGACCTTCACCCTCTCGTTCGCAGACGGCTCGATGGGCACGGTGCACTACCTGGCGAACGGACACAAGGCGATTCCCAAGGAGCGGCTCGAAATCTTCTGTGGCGGACGTGTCATGCAGCTCGACAACTTCCGCAAGCTGAAGGCGGTCGGATGGCCCGGACTGACGCGGATGAACCTCTGGAAACAGAACAAAGGCCACTCCGCCGGCGTCGCCGCATTCCTCACCGCAGTCCGTCAGGGCGGACCGCCACCGATCGCCCTCGACGAGCTCGCCGAGGTGAGCCGCGCGACCCTCGACATCGTCCGCGCCGCCGAAACGCAGGAAACGATCCATTACCACGATCCAGTCCCGATCCCAAACGATCCCGAAACGCAACCACTCGACGACCATGACGTCATCCCGCAGCAGCAGCCCACGCTTGCGGATTAGCACGGCCGAGGCGGGTCGAATACTTCACCGGTCGTGCTGATCCGCAAGCGATCTTCGTGGTTCCCAGTAGAATTCTTGCGACGAAATCGATCTCTCATGCACCTGTTACACGTTGTCGGAGCCCGGCCGAATTTCATGAAAGTCGCGCCGGTGATCCGCGCGTTCCGTGAACGTTCCGACGTCGAACAGACGCTCGTGCACACCGGCCAGCATTACGATCCGAACCTGTCGGACATCTTCTTCGAGCAACTGGAGATCCCGCGGCCAGATATCAGCCTTGAGGTCGGCTCCGGCTCGCACGCGCGGCAGACGGCGGAGATCATGATTCGCTTCGAGGAGAAGGTCCTGGAGCGGCAGCCGGACTGGGTGATGGTCTACGGCGACATCAACTCGACAGTCGCCGCCGCGCTGGTCGCCGCCAAGTTGGGGATCAAGGTCGCCCACGTCGAAGCCGGACTGCGTTCCTTCGACCGGACGATGCCCGAAGAACTCAACCGGCTGGTCACCGACCAACTCTCCGACCTGCTGCTGACGTCGTCTCCCGAAGCGGAAGTGAACCTCGCCAAAGAAGGAGTCTCCGGAGAGAAAGTGCAGTTCGTCGGCAACGTGATGATCGACACCGTGCGGTATCTCGTCGACAAAGCCCAAATGCCCGACATCCCGGGGCTGTCCGGCGAGTACGCCCTGCTGACCATGCACCGCCCGTCCAACGTCGACGTGCCCGAGACACTCCTCCGCATCCTGACGGCGCTGCGCGACATCAGCGAGAAGCTGCCGATCGTTTTTCCCATCCATCCCCGTACGAAAGCCCGCATCGCAGCGCTGGGCGGCGACGTACCCGAGGCCCCCCACCTGATCGTTGTCGATCCGGTGGGATACGTCGAGAGCCTTGCACTCCAGAAGCACGCGAAACTCGTGATGACCGACTCCGGCGGACTTCAGGAGGAGACCACCGCCCTGGGGATTCCCTGCCTGACGATCCGCGAGAACACCGAACGGCCGATCACCGTCACCGAAGGGACCAACACGCTCATCGGCACCGACATGGACCTGTTACGCACCGAAGTGGACAAAATCCTCACCGGCAATGGAAAGGCGGGGCGGATTCCCGACAACTGGGACGGTCGCGCCGCCGAACGCATCGTCAACGTGATGGCGTCCGTTTCGCGGCACATTTGAAATATGCCGCGAAACGAACGAGATGCTTCGGATTCATGGATGAATCGCCCCCGATCAACGACGGACCGTTGAACCGACAACTGCAAACCACCGTACACTTGTTGCGGCATTTCGGCCCCGGATGGCTGATGTTTCGGGCCGGGTATGCGCTGCGCAAACGGTCCGGCGTGCTGCGACGGTCGCTGCCGGCAACGTCGTGGGACGCGCAGCCGCTGGCGGGATTCCTCCGCGACCGAAAACTGGCCGATCCGGCGGCGTACCTTCGGCACCGGACTGAGCAACAACGTCCGTTCTTCTTCAAGGCGGCGGATCGGGAGACGTTCCGCAAACGATTCGCCGACTGGGACGTCATGGGAAGACACCCGGTGTCCGCAACCGACGTGACTCCCGTTTCGGTCGCCAACGCGTTGTGCGAGGGCGTGTTTCGATTCTTTGAACATCGTGAGATCAACCTCGGTTGTCCGCCCGACTGGCATCAGCATCCAATCACCGGTGTCCCCTACCCGACCGATCGGCACTGGAGCGAGATCGGCGACTTTGCGGCGGGCGACATCAAATACGTCTGGGAGCCGAGCCGCTTTGCGTGGGTGTATCCGCTCGTGCGGGCCTATTGGCGGACGGGGGACGAACGTTATCCGCGTTTGTTCTGGGAACTGGCCGACAACTGGCGAGCCATGAACCGGCCGCAGCAGGGAGTCAACTGGAAATGTGGCCAAGAGATCGCTCTGCGGGTGATGGCGTGCTGCTTCGGGCTGTACGGGTTCGCCGGTTCCCCGGAGACCACTGCGGCGCGAGTCTCACGATTGGCTCAGGTGATGGCGGTTTCGGGGCAGCGGATCGAACACAACCTGAGTTACGCCGTCAGTCAGCAGAACAATCATGGCATCACTGAAGCGACCGGCCTGTGGACGCTCGGATTGTTGTTCCCCGAGTTCGTCACAGCAGCCAAGTGGACAAGCATCGGCCGAGATGCACTTGAGCAGCAATGCCGCAAACTCATCGACGACGACGGAGCGTTCTCCCAGCATTCGGTCAACTACCAGCGGGTCATGTTGCACGCTTGCGTGTGGGCCGTTCGGCTGGGTGAGCTGCATGGGCAACCGCTGTCGGACGACCTGCGGGACCGCGTCTGCCGGGCAGGGACGTTCCTGTGGCAACTCCAGGACGAACAGACCGGCCGTCTCCCCCGGTACGGTGCGAATGACTCGGCGCTCGTGCTGCCGTTGACGAACTGTGGGCCTGAGGACTATCGGCCGGTTGTCCAGGCGACGGGGTGGGGGCGAAACCGCAAGCGGTGTTTCGAGGGCGGTCCTTGGGATGAGGAGTTGCTGTGGCTATTCGGTGAGGATGCGGTCGCTTCAAATGTCAGTGACGAACGGCGGGGCGACTGGCAAGCTCCGCAGGCCGGTTACTGTGTGCTGCGGTCGGAGAGCGGGCATCTGATGACGCGGGCGGGGTCGTACCGGCATCGGCCGTCGCATGCGGACATGCTGCATGCGGATGTATGGTGGCGTGGCCAGAATGTGGCTCTCGACGCGGGGACCCATTCGTACAATGCGCCGTCGCCGTGGGACAGTCCCCTCGCCCGGACGGCCTTTCATAATACCGTGACCGTAGACGACTGCGATCAGATGGACCGTGCTGGCCGGTTTCTCTGGCTGCCGTGGCTCAGTGCGAAGCAAACGCCGACGACGAGGTCCTCCGCCGGGGAATTGGCCTGCTGGGAAGGAACCCATGACGGTTACCAGCGTCTGGCTTCGCCCGTCATCTACCGGCGCGGCATCATTCGGATCGGACCCGATCACTGGCTTGTCGCCGACTCTCTGACCGGAAACGCTGCTCACACGTACCGGCTGCATTGGTTGTTGCTCGACACTCCGTACGCGCTCGACGAAGAAGGCCGACACATCCGCCTACAGACGGATGCCGGCCCGTATGACGTTTGCATGGCGTCGATGGCGGAAACGAACGTCTCGTGTGTCCGTGCCGGCACGGACGGCCCGCGCGGGTGGTACGCCCCCTGTTATGGCGACCGGCAGCCGGCGCTGTCATTGGCGTGTGCTGCGGAAGCGCGCTCCGTCCGGTTCTGGACACTGCTGGGCCCGTCGATCGTCGACCTGCAATGCCGGGAACATGAGCTGCGCGCAACGACCGAGAATTGGTCCTGCTGCGTCAAACACGGCGCCCTCAATCGGACGGGGGCCCCATTGATCCATTCGGTGACCGTCACGGGAGCGACAACAGACCGCCTGTGTGTCGATTCCTCGAACGACTCTCTGACCCGTTCTTCTACGAAATGACCCGATCACCATGCATGTGCTGTTGATTCATCAAGCGTTCATCTCTCCCAAAGAAGCCGGTGGCACGCGTCACCTGGAACTGGGGCAGCGTTTCGTGAAAGAGGGGAACGATTTCACGATCGTCGCCAGCAATCTGTCCTACCACAGCGGGAAACCGGTCGAAGGGACGGCTGACGGCTGCGAAGAGTACAACGGCGTGCAGGTGCGGCGGGCGTGGACGTTCGCCTCGCTGCATCGCAGTTACGTGTGGCGGGTCGCCTCGTTCCTGTCGTTCATGGTGACTTCCGTATGGGCAGCGATGAAGGTCAAGAACGTCGACCTCGTGATGGGCACCTCGCCGCCGATTTTTCAATTGCTCTCGGCTTGGGCCGTCTCGGTCCTCAAGGGAAAGCCGTTCGTACTCGAAGTCCGCGATCTGTGGCCGGAGTTCGCGATCGATATTGGACTGCTCAAGAACCCGGTGCTGATCTGGTGTGCGCGACGACTGGAGATGTTCCTCTACAGCCGCGCGACCCATCTGATCGTCAACTCGCCGGCCTATCGCGAGTATCTCATCGAGAAGGGAGTGCCGGCTGCGAAGGTGAGCTTCGTTGCCAATGGCGTGGATACCTCGATGTTCTCCCCGTCCATGGACGCGACGGCGTTACGGGACGAATTCGGCTTGAGTGGAAAATTCGTCGTCACCTATGCGGGAGCGATCGGGATGGCGAACGATCTCGATGTGGTTCTTGACGCGGCGGATCTTCTTCGCGGCGAGACGGATGTGCATTTCCTGTTGGTCGGCGACGGCAAGGAGTGTGACCGCCTGCAGGAGCGGGCTGTGCAAATGAGTCTGCCCAACGTGACGTTCACGGGACCGCAGCCAAAAGACGAGATGCCCCGGTTTCTGTCGATGTCGGATGCGTGCCTGGCGACGCTGCGGGACATTCCCATGTTCCGGACGACGTACCCCAACAAGGTGTTCGACTACATGGCCGCCGCGCGGCCGACGATTCTGGGGATCGATGGAGTGATTCGTGACGTCGTGGAAGCAGCCGACGGCGGCATCGCCGTTCCGCCGGGAGATTCGGCAGCGCTCTCGGCAGCGGTCGGCGAACTGTCGCGAGATCGGCAACGATGCGAGCAGATGGGCCGGTCGGCTCGTGAATACGTGCGGCAACACTTCGACCGCGACCAACAGGCGATCGAGTTTCGCGAAACCATCGAACAGGTCGCCCTGCGGAGGGCTGCGTGACATGACAGCAACCCTTTATCACAGACTCGGCAAGCGTGCGACCGATTTAGTCGTCACGGTTCCGGCGATCGTCGTGCTCGCGCCCCTGTTGGCGATCATCGCCCTGCTGGTGCGTGTGCGGCTCGGCAAGCCGGTGTTGTTCGTGCAACCGCGTCCCGGTCGCAGCGAACGTTCGTTCCGGCTGATGAAGTTTCGCACGATGACCGATGCCCACGGGGCGGACGGAGAACTGCTCCCGGATGAGCAGCGGATGACGCCCTTCGGCCGGTTCCTGCGGTCATCGAGCCTTGACGAGCTGCCCGAATTGTGGAACGTGCTGCGGGGAGAGATGAGCCTCGTGGGCCCCCGTCCGCTGCTGGAGCGGTACCTGCCGTTGTACTCTCCGGAACAGGCCCGGCGGCATACGGCCCGTCCGGGAATTACCGGTTGGGCGCAGGTCAACGGTCGCAACCGAGCCGGTTGGGATGAGCGCTTTGCGATGGACGTGTGGTACGTCGATCACGCCACGTTGCGGCTGGATTTGCGCATTCTTCTCCTGACAGTCGTCAAGGTTCTGCGACGGGACGACATCACCGCGGACGGCTGTGCGACGATGACAGCATTCACCGGATCAACAGATCGGAGGGCGGCATGACGACCATCATGCGTCGGATCAAGCGGCGCGGCGACCGGTCGCTCATTGTGATCGGTGGCGGCGGACATGCGAAGGTACTCATCAGCACGCTGCGTGCGATGGGGCGCGACGTCGATGCGGCATTCGACGACGACCGCTCCCGGCACGGCCAGCAATTGCTCGGCGTGCCGATCGCCGGCTCGATTGACGAGGCGGCGACACGATGCTCCGGAGCCGAGGCGGTCATTGGGATCGGCTCGCCTGACGTTCGCCGGCAACTGGCCGAACGTCTGCCGTTCGACTGGATTCCGGTTGTGCACCCGCACGCCTACGTCGATCCGACGGTCGTTCTCAACGAAGGGGCTGTTGTGATGGCCGGTGCGGTCGTGCAGCCGGAGACAATCCTGGGCCGGCACTCGATTGTGAACACGAGCGCTTCTATCGACCACGACGGACGCATCGGCGAGTACGTGAACATCAGCCCCGGGGTGCATCTTTCCGGTAACGTGGCCGTCGGCGACGCGGCCCTGATCGGGATTGGTGTGTCCGTGCTGCAGGGGATCACGATCGGCGCGGGCACTGTCGTCGGCGGGGGCGCGGCGGTGATTCGCGACTTGCCGGCACGGGTCGTTGCGGTTGGCTGTCCGGCGCGGGTCATCCGGTCACTGGACGCGAAGGCAGCGTGACGGAACAAGGTTCCCGCGAAACCGCAAGCGAAAAACGGCATGTTCCGCACATCGTCGATGTTCAATCCGAAATCTTCGGGTGCAATCGGTTTTGATTGCGAATCCGGGAAAAGTCGTGCCACTGCTTCGGTCGGGCACGAGCGGTTCTCGAGTGTTCACCGGCACTGCTTGTCCGTCCGAAGCAGTGCGAGAGCCGTTTTCGACGTCGAACGCGGACGGCCAGGCAGTGGCACCGAAATCCGCGCGTGTCCCCAAACCTTCCATTGACGACCGGCCGAGATTTCGGATAGCGTCGGGGCTGCTCTGCTCTACCGATCTGCTCCGAGAAGCGGACCGACCGAGTGGACGACACGTGGTTCAGCTTTCGAAGCCGTCGAATCGAAGCTGACGCTGTTGTTCGCGATCAGTTCGGTCCCCCCGGTATCCGGCCTCTGAGGATACTGCGCTGCCGTGCTGACGCCTTCTCGACTCGTGTTTCGTCAATTGAGGGGTATGGCCATGTCTGTCGGAGTCGTCGAAGTTGCGTTCCTGCTCGCTGTCACGATCGGTGCTCGGGTTGCTGTGACCCGCACGAAGCAACGGTGGATTGGAGCCATCCCCTTATTCTTCCTGTTCGCGACGCTGATATCACCCGCCGACATCGCGAGCACGCTCTTGATCGGGCTGCCGAACTGTGTGCTGTTCGTGATTATCGTACGACGGTATGCGTCGCGATCTGTGAATGGCTCTGACGCAGCGGCATAACGCTCGGGAAGCGTTCCTTCGTTCCCGAATCGGTGCTTGGGAACGAACTTCGTGCGGATGAATCGGTGGTTCTCGGTTCGGAACCTCACCTTGACACCTCGGCAGAAAGTGCCGTAGTCTCCCGCCCCCATCCATGGGGACGCGCCGGGGGGGTCCGAACTGACGGACCGCTCGCGGTGCACCCTTCCCGGACGATCCGCAACACGACTCCCCGCAACACGACTCCACTTCGGGCTGTCCCGCAAGCTCGCTCATGGGTTTGATCCCCCTCCAGCATCATCTCGGCGCAACGAACCGCCTCGCGGCTGTCGGGATGATTGCGCTGCTCGCTGCGACCCTCGGCGGCTGTTCAACCGGTCGCTATGCCGCAGCCGATCTGCCGCCGGAGTGGCAGGCGGATCCGACGGAAAACGCCCAGACGCTCGAACTGGCGAAGATCGCCAGCCCGACCGTTCCTTACGATTTGATCGGGCGGGGAGACGTTCTGGAGATCAACGTTGCGGGGGGATTCAACGCGGACGACAACAACGAGTGGGTTGTCCGCATCTCCGAGGACGGGGATGCGGTCCTGCCCCATCTGGGCCGCATTCCCCTGGAAGGCCTCGAACTGGTAACTGCTGAGGCGACGATCGCCTCGCTGTGCCGGGAGAAACAGTTGTACCGGTCGCCGCAGGTGGCCGTCACGATGAAACAACCCAAGATCAACCGGGTCACGGTGATTGGAGCCGTGAACAAGCCGAATACCTACGGACTGAGAAGCGCGTCGAGCAGTTTGCTGGAGGCACTGGTCAAAGCGGAGGGCCTTTCCGACGACGCCGGCACGCAGGTGGAAATCCGACATCCGGGGTTCCGCAACTCGCCGTCGACCCCGCGGATCGCCGCCCTGAGTGACCAGCAATTCGAGCAAGGTGTGCGGACCGTTTCACACGAGGGACCGACCTCGTCCTCCGGTCCGCAGATGGTGACGATCGACCTGATCTCCGCGACCAAACAAAGCCAGGGCGGCTACTACCTGCCGGATGGAGCGATCATCAACGTCGAGCGTCGTGACCCGCTGCCGATCCATGTCGCCGGCCTCGTCAAGAAGGCCGGTTCGTACGATTTCCCGCTGGGGAAGGAACTGACGCTCCTGGACGCGGTCTCGGAAGCGGGCGGCATCTCGAATCCCCTCGCGAACAAGGTGTTCATCATCCGCACCAAACCGGGGCACGACGAACCGATCCTGATCGAAGCCAGTCTGCGAAAAGCCAAGAACGAACTGGGCTTGGAAAACCCACGCTTGACGCCAGGAGACTATGTGAGCGTCGAGCAGACCCCGGCGACGGGGATTTACGAAGCACTCCGTCTGATCGGCTTCGGCGTCAATGGCCGGGCGTTTTGACCAACATTTTGAATGCGGAAGTCGGAATGGGGAAGTCGGAATAATGTTCGCTCGCGGCTTCTGACTATTCCCGAATTCCGACTTGCCCAAAGGCCGACATCATGGACCACGACTCCACGACGGTCGTCGTCTCCAGCTCTTCGGAAACGATGGACGTCCTCGCGGGCGTGCTGCGGTTCGGCAAGTCGCTGCGGAACCGCAAGGGCGTGCTGATCGCCTACCTGCTGGTCGCGATGGTGAGCGGCGGTGCCTATTTTGTCGTCGCCGACCGCGTGTATCAGTCGGACGGGGACCTGATGGTGCTCCCCACCGGGGCCAACGTGATGGATACCAACAGCGGACAGCCGCAAATGGTCGACCGGGACATGCCGACCTATGAGCGGATGGTCAAGAGCGATCCGGTCATTCGGGCGACCATCAAATCACTTCCCTCGGAGCATCATCGCGATTTGCTGGGCATGGAGCCGGCGAACTGGGAGAATTCCTTTCGGCAGCGGCTGTCGGTGAGCACGGCCCGCGATACGAACATCATGACCGTCTCCTACCGGTCGGGCGATCCGGAGACTGCGTACGCCGTCCTCAGCACTTTGTTCACAAAATACGTGGCCTACGTCAATGGCGTGTACGAGCGGGACATTGATGACCGGCTTGAAATCTTCCGCCGCAATCAAAACGGCCTCGAACAGCGGATCGCCGAGAAGGAACGCCGCTACTTCGAACTCCTGAACGATACGCCTCTCCTGCTGGGCGACGAGAATGAGCATACAAATGTGTATGTTGAGCGAGTCAAGAGCCTCAACGCTAACCTGATCCAGGCGGGCGAAGATCGCCTGAAAGCCCAAGTGATGCTCACTGCCCTCGAAGAGGCGATCGACAAAGGGGAAGACCTCCAGCAGTTTTATATGGCGATGGCGGAAAATGTCGGCGCAGAGCTCTTCAGAAACCAAATGGGCGTGAGCACGTCCGACGGCTACGGCGTCCGACGGCTGCGCGACACCATTCTCGATGACCGCACGAAACTGGAGAACCTGAGAGCGGAAGGCTATCTCGCCAATCATCCGAGAATCAAGGACCTTCAGGCCGGGATCGCCAACCGGGAGCAGGAATTACGGAACCTGCCGGCCCTCGTTAAGGAAGCCGCCGACACGGTCACACGGACGGAACTGGCTCCCAAGCTCCAGGCGATGGCGCGTCAGCGATACGACATCGCCGTCGACAGCGAGCGACAAATTCGACAGCAATATGACGCGGAGAGCGCGGAAGCCGCGCGGCTCAACCAGCAACTCGTCACGTTTCAACAAGTCAAGAGCGAACTCGATTCCCTGCGTCAGAACCGTGAAGTGATTCTGTCCACGATGGGCAAAATCCTGCTGGACCAGGAGCACGGGCTGTTCACGGAGATCACGCGAGACCCGCGAATCGTCCGCAGGCCGGTCGCCCCCCGGTTGCCGCTCGTGACCGTGGCGAGTCTTTTCCTGGGATTCACCGCCGCCTGTGTGACCATTTATCTCCTTGACCTGCTGGATGATCGTTTCCGCACGCCGGACGACCTGCGTTCGCAGCTCGGTGCGCCCATATTGGCCATGGTGCAGCGACTCGCCCCGCTCGGCGAACAGGGCCTCGATGCTTTGCACACCTACAGCCGTCCCAATTCGCCGGAATCCGAGGCGTTCCGCACCTTGCGGACGGCCCTCGATTTCACCGGCGACGGCACGCGCCGGCTCACGATCTCCAGCACCGAGCCGAGCGACGGCAAGACAACCATCCTCGCCAACCTGTCGGTCGCCTTCGCCCAATCGGGCAAACGGACATTGCTCATCGATGGCGACATGCGACGCCCCGGATTGACGCGGCTGTTCGAACGGGGAGGACATGCCGGCCTCTCCACGGTCCTGCGCGACGCACGCCCCGTCGCCGATTGTGCCGACGAGGTGATCGTCGCCACCGACATGGACAACCTGGACGTCATGCCCGCCGGTCCGCGACCGGCGAACCCGGTGGAATTGCTCACCAACGAGCGGCTGTCGGATCTGATCGCCTGGGCGGAAACAAACTACGACCAGATTCTGATCGACGCTCCGCCGTCGCTGGCAGTCACCGACGCGGCGATCATCGGCCGCTTGGTAGACGGTGCCATCCTCACCGTGCGTCCCGACAAGAACCGTCGCAAGCTCGTGCTGCGTGCCTCGGAAGCCCTCACGTCACTGGGCTGTGAACTTTTGGGCGTGGTCATCAACTCCGTCGAGCCGCGCGCCAACAAGGAATACGGCTACGGTTACGGATACGGGCACGCTGCTTATGGGCATGGCGACGAGGACGGCGAAGAACCAACGTCCGAAATCTCCCGCGCCGAACCGGCCAAGACTGTCGAGACCGGCTCCACAATCGGCATCCCCCGCGATCGGTCCAACCGACGAAAACGCAAACGCCGCGCCGCCTGACAACGGGGATTCGTTTCGACTTCGCCTTCCGAATCGCCACCAGGATCGCTTGCGGATTCGCACCGACCGAGTGGGCCATGCCAACAAGGACGCCGCCATGACCGATCGACCGCGACGAGCGACACATCGTCCCCGGCCGGCGGTCGTCAGCGAACCGTCACACCGCGCCGACTCATCCGGTTCGGACTCGCACCGCTCCGGCTCCCAACGACCCGCCCCTCACCGGTCCGTCTCCCACAGATCAGGCTCACGCGGAACAGGCTCCCAACAACCAGCGCAATCGAGAGGCGTCCTGCTGCGGTGCGTCGACGCGGGCCTGTTTGCGGCCGTGTTTGTGCTGCCGTTCGTCATGGGGGGACGACAGGCGATTGGTGAATTCACGCTCGTGCTGATCGCTTGCTGGACAAGCCTTGCCTGGCTGCTGCACAACGCCACGCGAAGGACGCCGTACTGGCGAATCACCGGGATGGAACCTCTGCTGCTCGCAGGGATCGCCCTGTGCGCCGTCCAGACGCTCAAGCTCACGCCGGAATTGATCGAGACCGTCTCTCCCCATCTCAGCCGCCTGCTGCCGTTGTGGCAAGCTGCGGACAACGGTGCCGCTTCGTTCACACTCCTCTCCGGAGCATGGACGTCCGTCTCCCTCGTTCCGGCGGCGACGCTCAGCAGCCTGTGCTCGGTCGCTTCCGTCGCGATGTTGTTTGTCATCGCCGTCCAGCGGATCGACACGATCGCCGACGTCCGGTTGTTGATGCGATCTTTCGCGATCGCTGCCACGGTGATGGCGGTCTTCGGGTGTGCCCAGTTCCTGCTGGGGAACGGCCGGTTCTTCGGATTCTACGAGCACCCCTTCACACACACTCGCGATTACGCCAAGGGTGCATTCACCAATCCCAATCACTTCGCCAACTACCTGGCGATGGCGATTCCGATCCTCCTGGCGTGGTACGCCATTCAGACGTCTCGGACGGATCGTCCGCAGCGAAAGCCCTACGAGTCTCTCACCGAGCGGCTCGCAAGACTGTCGGGGCCGATTGCACTGGCCTGCCTGTCGGTGGTGACCGTCGGAATCCTGCTCTCCCAGTCGCGCGGCGGACTCGTGACCGCCTGCGTGGGAGCGATCGTCACGTTGGCGCTGCTGATGCGTCAACGGCTCCTGACGATGACAGCCGCCGGATCAATCGGCGGACTGGCCGTCGCCGCGCTCGTCTCGCTCATGTTCTTCGGAGCACACATCCAGTCACTGGTCGAGCAGAACTTTCACGAACTCGTCTCCGGCGACATGCAGCAGTTGGACCGGGGCGATGCCCGCCAGAAGATTTGGACCGCCGCCATCAAAGGTGCGTCGGACTACCCGTTGCTTGGGACCGGGCTCAGCACGCATCGCGAGGTGTATTGGACCTATTTCAATCACCCGGACAGTGGCGGCGAGTACTCGCACGCCGAGAGCGGTTACCTGCAGCTCCTGCTGGAAACCGGTCTCGTCGGCTTCGGAATCGCCGCCGCTGCGGTGCTGCTGATCGGTTTCTGGTGCTGCCGCGGACTCTGGAAGACGACCTCGGCCGAAACGGGTGCCTTGCTCGCGGCCATCGTCGGCGTATTCGCCGTCAACCTGGTGCATTCCATCACCGACTTCATCTGGTACGTCCCCTCCTGCATGACGGTGATGGCGCTGCTCGCCGCCTGCGCAGCGCGGCTCTGCCGCATATCCACGGCGCGACACCCGCGCCCAAGACGCGACGCAACAGTCTTGTCGCGAGGTGTCGGATTCGCAGGCGCGGCTCTCGTCGTGCTCTTGGGGGCCGGCATGGCGCAGATCAAACGTCCGGCCCTCGCCGCCGAACCGCTCTGGTTCGATTACATCCGGATCGTCAGCAGCGAGCCACCGTTGGATGATGCGTTCGACCGCGAAGCATTCCAGCGACACAAACTCGCCACCCTGCTCGCAGCCGCGAAGGCGGACCCGCACGACTGCCGGATTCAACTGCGCGCCGCCGCCGCCGTCCTGGCTGCCTTCCACGAGGAACGCAAAGCCGACCCCGGCCGCATGTCGCTCGCCAACATTCGAGAAGCCGCCCGCGCCTCCGAATGGGACTCACCCCAGCAGTTACAAGACTGGCTCAGCAATCCGGCCGTCATCGGGGACCGCACGCGCCTCGACGAAGCGTGGGACCGCACGCTGCACGCCCTGTCCCTTTGCCCGCTCCTGGCCGAGGGATACATCCGGCTCGGCGAACAGGCGTGGCTCCGCGGGGCAACGCGCCGACAGGAAAACTCGCTGCTGATCCAAGCCCTGCTCGTGCGCCCCTACGACCCGCTCGTTCACTATTCGGCCGGCCGCGAAGCATGGCTCCGCGGCAACGAAACCGCCGCCCTCGACCACTGGAAGCGGGCCTTCCACGGAGACGCCAAGTACCAGCAGCTCCTCATCGACTTGCTCTCCCCGGCGGTCCCCGCCCAATTCTTCCTCGACAATTTCGCCCCCGACACAAAAGCGCTCACCCGCATCCGCGAGGCCTATCGCGAATCATCCGACCAAGCCGGTTTCCGCTCGGTCTGTCAGTTGCTGGCCGCGCGGCTCACCGAAGAAGCCGCCGCCGCCCGTCATCTCGAAGCGGTCGGCCTGTGGCGCAAAGTCCACGAAGTGTTCGCCGAACTGGACGATTTCGAGAACGCCCGCCGCGCGGCCGAGTCCGCCGTCGCAGCCGACCCCAACTCCTACTCGGCCCGCCTGCTGCTGGGACGCTGGCTCTACCAAACCGAACAGTACGCCGCCGCCTGCGAGCATCTCGAATTCTGCCACAACCGCCGCCTCCAGGATGCGAATCTGCGGAAACTGCTCGAGGTCGCCACCCGCCGCTCACACGACCCCGCGCCCCGTCTGGCCCCGTGTGTCGCCACCGAGGCACCGGCAACGTTCCCGCAACGCCGCCGCTAAACGCTCGCGAAGCACGCCCCTCGTTCCCAAGCTCCGGCTTGGGAACGCACCTTCGAGAAACTCCGTTTCTCATCCCCCGCCTGAGCGACCGAGACCGACCGGGAATTCGTAAAGCGCCCCCCAGTTGCCTGTTATACTGGCCGCATGTCTCACGCATCCCCTCTGCCGGCCCAACAATCGCCCGCCGTCGACGGACAGGTCACGCAGTTGCTCGATGCCATTGGTGCTGGGCGGGCGAATGCGGATCAGCTCCTGCCTTTGGTCTACGCCGAACTGCGGCGGCTGGCGGCTCAGCGTCTGGCCCACGAAGCGATTGGGCAGACACTCCAGCCGACTGCCCTCGTGCATGAGGCGTACCTGCGGCTCGTCGGCGAGGAGGACCGCCGCCGCTGGGATTCACGGGGCCACTTCTTCGCCGCAGCGGCAGAGGCGATGCGCCGCATCCTTGTTGAGAACGCCCGCCGCAAACAGCGGCTCAAACATGGCGGCGAGTTGGGACGGGCCGAACTGCTCGACGTTGACGCGGCCATCGAACCGGACGACCACGAGAACCTGCTCGCCCTCGACGAAGCCCTCGAAGCCTTCACCGTCCAATCGCCGGACAAAGCCCAACTGGTCAAGCTCCGCTACTTCGCCGGCTTGTCCGAAGCCGAAGCGGCCCAAGCCCTCGGCATCTCCCGCGCCACCGCCTCCCGCTGGTGGGCCTTCTCCCGCGCCTGGCTGTTCGACCGCCTACGGCTGACTGACTGAGCGCCGCTGCTGGAGTTCTCTGTTGGAGTTCAGCCTCCTAGTGCGGGCGGCGTTTAAGTGTAGCATCGTCTGGACGCTTATGGACGCTTATACACCTCAAAGTCGTCCCGTAACGCCGCGAAAACCCGCTACGCTTAAAACGGCGACGCACTAGGAGTCTGTCCGGGTACCGGGCACAAGGGCGCGTGATTCCGGTTCGGACTTTGGATCGTGATTGTGCGGGCGCGGTGGGTAGATGTGTCGGTACGCCTACTGCGAAATTGCGGCGATTGAGACGACCGGGGCGATTCG
>JAJDEI010000183.1 GCA_029259845.1 Planctomycetaceae bacterium
ACGAGCGGGGGCGCGGAAGGGTGACTCGCCCCGGTTCCCTGTCAGCGGCGGCCGGCGACGAGGCCCTTGGGGGGCCTCGCCGGCCGCTGACCCATACCACTATTCACCCCAATTCGCTGTCCAACGAATGGGGTCCACCCCACGTCGCCATGAAGAATCCGACCGTCCATCCGACCGTCAATCCGTCCGCTTGCCGCACGAAAAAAGCCAATCATTCGCCGTCGAGCTTCTTGGCCCACGGGCTGTCGGGATACTGTGATTGGAGCTTGCCGGCGGCGATGTCGGCGCGGTCGGGGTGCCCCAGTTGGGGCCAAAGCTGGGCCAACTGATACAGCGATTCGGCGTGCAGATCCTTCTGCGCGGAAAGCGAGGGGATGACGTCGAGATGCAGATAGGCCATCACGGCTTCCTTGTTGTGATCGCCCAGTGCGGCGTAAGCATCCCCTTGCCGGACATAGGCTTCCGCCTGCAGTCGGGTGTCGTCGGCGTCCGATTCCATGATGACGCGGCCCAGAATCTTCGCCGCTTCGGCAGCCTGTTGCTCTTGTTGCAGACAGGTGGCCTGTCCCAACATGGCTTCGAATCTTCGCGATTGTTCCGCCGGATTGGACGCCTCCGATGCGACCACCTGGTCGAAGGCCGACCGGGCATCGGCCACGTTCCCCCGCGCCAATGCGGTGCGACCGAGGGCCACGTTGGCCGCCATCTGGAAGTCGCTCCACGGAGCCTCTGCGACACGCTGAAACGTCGCCGCGGCTCCCTCAAAATCGTTCTGGGCAAGGAGTGTGTTGCCGAGTAACAGCAGCGTGTCAAAGTGCCGATAATGGTCGGCATGCTTTTCGACAAACTCTTTCAGCAGGGTGACCGCCGCCGGCAATCGGTCCGGGTCGGTCAGCGCCAATTTGGCTGTCGACCGGGCGATGCCGAGAGCGACGTCGGCCCGGAGATTGGCCTTGGTCGCCGGAATCTCCCGTTGGGCCGTCTCGAAGTCTGCAATGGCCAACGCATATTGGCCGCTCGCTTCTTTGGCTCGCGCCAGTCCCAACGCGGCTGGCGCTCCGTCCCATTCGATGCTCGCAATGTCGTTGGCGGGGACCGTCTTGGCCTTGCCGACCTTCGGCTTGACGGTGACTTCCGTCTTGCTGACCGACGTAATCTCTCCCGCCGCCCGCCGGTCCGTGCTCTTGCGGGTGATCGTGTCCAACGCGGCGGCCTGTTGGGCCACCGAGGCCGCCAGCATCGCTGCCAACACGGCAGACCCGAAACTCGATCGCCCCAACATGCTCATCTCCTGATAGAAAACGCGACCGATCCGGTCACGATTCCGCTTGCTGCGTCCCATCGTCTTGACGTCCCAACGTTGTGACGTCCCCTGTCCCATCAACACTGTCCCATCAACACTGTCCCATCAACACTGTCCCATCAACACTGTCCCATCAACACTGCCAGGGCCGTTCAAAGATTGCAGCTGGGGAACCTCGTCACCCGAAGCGCCAGCGAGGGACGAATCGCTCACTCACGTTCGCTTCCTCGCTGACGCTTCGGGTTACCATTGAGCTTGTCCCGACCGGTCCTCTCCAAAGTGAAACTTTGAATGGCCCCATCAACACTGTCCCATCAACGCCGCGATGGGGACGCCTTTGGGCGTTTGCTGTTGCCTCTTCCGGGAACGGCGGCGGCGGACTTGTATCGGGCCCGCCGCTTCTTGTCCTGCTGGATCGCCATGAAATAAATCCCGCCGACCAGTCCGATGCCCACCGCCAACAGCAGCAGGATCATCATCAGGTTGCTGGAGCGGCCCGCTGGGACCGCTGCCGGCGGAGCCGCGGTGTCCGCAACGGCGAGGTTGTCGGCGGCAGCGTTGTTCGTCCTGAGGTTCTCGTTCGATCCGTCAGCAGCACCGGTGCCCGTGACGGCGACGGTGTGCCGGGCCAGGGGCGTGGCCGGTACGCCCAGTTCGACCTGAACCTGTTGATAGAGTTCATTGAACCGCTGCCAGTCGGCCTCGGGCAGCCCGCCGGAAATGGTGTTGAACCGTTTGATGCCGTAGCGCGCGGCTTCCAGATGTTCTGTCATGGCTGCGGTGGTCGTCTGCTCGTCGGCCAATTCCAACTGACAGCGAGCGAGGTGATAGCGGGCGTCGATCCGTTTCGCCTCGTAGCCTGCGGGGGCTTGGCCAAAGTCGATCGCCCGTTGCAACTTTTGAGCGACGACCGCCCAGCCCCAGACCGGTCCGCTCTCTTTTTGTCCCTGAATGGCCAGGCGCAATTTGGCTTCCGCGTCGCCGCTGCCGCTGTCGGCCCACTGCTCATAGAGACGCGCCGCTTCGATCTGGGCATCGAGTGCATTGGGACGTTCCTCAAGAACCTGCCGAAGCACTTTTTCGGCGGCGGCGAATTGTCCCTGGGCGCGACGGCAGTTGACCAGCCGCAGCTTGACGCCGACCAGTTGTCCGGGTGACCCGACGAAATCCGGTTGCGCGCCCGCTCGCCGTACGATCTCGTCGTAAATCGAGGCCGCCTTGTCAAAGTAGGCACTCGCCCTGGCTCGGTCCTCCGCTGATCCTTCCGCCAGCCCGGAATAGGTCTCGGCAATCCACAGCAACGAGTTGAAGGTCTGCCCCTCGGTGCGGCCGAACAAGTCTCCGAGAAACGACTCGAACGCCGCGCGGACGTCGTTGAGCCGTTGTGTGTCGCCAGAAGCCTGGAGTTGTTCGAGTTCTTTTTCCAATTCTTTGCCGAAGGCGACGTAGACCTGCGTGAGCGCGCCGGCTCCTTTGCCTTCTCCGGCGATGGCTTCGAGTTGTTCGCGCGTGCGCCGCGCTCCTTCCAGATCACGCAGGCCGATTTGTGCCCGCAGCATTTGCTGATACGCCAGACTGGCGATCGCCTGCGAGCGGACCGCTCCGGGTGTTGTGGGCCGCGCCTGCCCTTCGGGCGCGGCGACCGCGGCGATCACCGAGTGTGGCTCCCCGGTCAGCAGTTCGAGCGACCCCGGTTTGTCATCCGTCGTGGTGTATACGCCCTGCCGATTGCGGATCTGCACGAGCGACAACTTGCCCAAAGCCAGATCGTCCGGAGTGGCCGCATCGTCGGGAACCTGCTGCTGCCGGCGCTGGACGCCGATCGACAGGTGTTGCTCCGCGTTTTGCAGCCATTCGGCCAGCTTTTCCTGAGAAGGCCGCTCGTCCGCCGGCAAAGCGGCCCGGGTGAGGTAGGCGTTCCAATAGGACTGCCCCGCGCTCAGCTGGGCGTCGGCATATTGCCGGGCCGTCGCGGGCACCTGGGCGTACCATTGGGCCGCCTGCTCCGGCTCGTTGGTTTGTCGGAAGATCCTCGCAACCGCCATACGGGCATCAATGGCCCGGTCGCTTTCCGGCCAGGACTCAGCGATGAACCGCGCGATGTCCAGCACCTGCTGCATCTCGAAGTCGCGATTCGCCGGGTCCGTTTCGTAGAACAACCGGTCGAAGGCGGCCAGAGCGACGTACGCCGACTCGACCGCAACTTCCGGGGCGTCGTTGCGGAACTTGCGGGCGACGTAATCGGCCATCACGCCCGCTTCCAGATACTTGCGCTGCAGGAAGTAAGCATACGCCAGCCGAAAACGGGCCATGTTCAACTGCTCCGGATCGGTGCGGGAGGTCGCCAGCCGGAGCGCCAAATCGTACAGCCGCACCATCTCGCCGGCAGTCGCCTGCACGGTCCGTTGCAACTCTTGGGCCTTCGGTTTGTCCCCGGCAGACTGCGCCGCGTCGACCTGCCCTTTAAGTTTCTTGCTCTGTTCCAACTGAAGATTGGCAGCCACGAAGGCGGTCTCGAAGTCCTGCGGTTCTCCCCCTTGCCGGTTGAGCGAAACCATCAACTGCTGCGCCATGGCTGCAGCGGGCGCTTTGAGCGGCCCTGGATACCGGGCCACGGTCTGGACATTCTCCAGTGCCTGCTTGCGGAGATCCGTCTTGAGGATGTCGGTCATCGGCCGGTCACTCTGGGAAATGGCCAGTTGGGCTCGCGCGAGCTCGTACTGAATCCCCAGTCCAACCATCGTCCGCAGCCGGTCGCGGGACTCCTTCCGCCAGGCGGTCGCTTCGTTGACGACCAGTTGATGGTCCTGCCCGTTGCGGCTGTCGTGATTGAGACAGATCAGCCGAAACCAGCGAACCCGATCCTGTAAAGACCGCAGCTTGTCGCCGGGGTGTTGAAGGATTTCGTTGTAGATGCCCAACGCCTTGCGGATGTCGCCCTGCTCCTCGAAGCACTTGCCTTGCCACATCCGGGCGTGGAGGCCGGCAATTTGGCTGCGGTACTTCTGGTGGATCGCCTCGAATTCGGCAGCAGCCTTGTTGAGCAGTTCGTTCCGCCGGTCGGAGTCGGCATCATAGGTTTGTGCTTCCTCATAGGTGCAGCGGCCCAAATCGACTTGAGCCTGCATGTACAATCCCTCCAGTTCGGCCCTCGCGGCTTGTTTGGCCTTCTCCTCTTCCGGAATGAAGCCCTTGAGCTGTTCCCAGGCGGCCTTGTGCTGGTCGTGCGCCTTCTGAAAGACGTCCCGCGCTTGGGCGATGAGTTGCCGCGCCCGTTGCCGGAACGCCTCCCGGTTCCCCTGATTGGCCGGCGCATCCGCCTGCCAGGTCTCCACTCGCGCCTTGTTGAGCAGAATCCGGGCCCGTTCGGTGTTCGCCTGTCCGAGCAGCGGATGATTAGGCGAGTCGTTGGCGAACCGCTCAAACAAGGCCTGCGCCTCGTCCAGTTGCCGCGACCGGGCCTGCGGGCTTCTCAGCAGACGGGAACTGGCGAGCAGCGTTAGTCCTTTCTCGTAGGGAATCAAGGCCCGGACGTCATCCGGTGTGGACTCGTCCTGTTCGATCTGCTGCAGGTACGTCTCCGCAAGATCGTAATACTGCCGCTGCCGGAGTGCTCGCGCGAACTCCAGATACGGCTCGGCAGCCGTCGCGAACGTGCTGAATCCCAGACAGAGAACGACCGACCGAACCAGAAGACGGGCTTGCATGCGAGATTGACCGCCATGAGAACTTGCGAGAGGCCCGATTGCCGTCTTCAAGAATAGGTCGCAGGAAAACCCGACGCAAGCGGGCTGTTGGGGGGAGGTTGAGGGTGGAAGGTCGATGGTCGAGAACGAGGAATGAATGGTTTCTGGGTGAAGGGTAGCACGGGTTGTCCCAACCCGTGTCGCATCGCGACAAGAAGCCTTGGGGGAAATCGTCCGGTCAAGGTGAGATATCCAGTCAAACACAGGCTTCCTGCCGCTGCGCGGCACCGGTTGGGACAACCGGTGCGACCCACTATCTCCTGTTTCCTTCTTCCTGTCTCCTACTTCCCACCCACCAACCGCGTCGCAGTCGCCTCCGGCGGCTTGAGGTGCGTGTCCATCCAGGCGTAGATCAACTGCCTCGATTCGTGGCTCACCGAATGTCCGCGGCCGTGCATGTAGAACGCGAAGTTCTCCGGCGCGCCGACCAACTCGTACACGTCCATGACCTTCATCAGCATCAGCGCCCGTTGCCGCTGCGTCCGCGGCGGGCCGTCGTTGAGTCCGGCTATGTCGAGATACGCCCGCGGAGCGACCAGCGCCATGATCTCGTGGAAATCGATTGGCGGCAGCTCGCCTTTCAACAGCCCCGGACGAATGTGCTTGAAGTAGACATACCAATGGTCCCGTGCCCAGGCTTCGACGTTGGAATTGTGCCGGAAGAAGGAGGCCGCGCAGTTGCCGGTGGCGGCCTTGATCCGCTCGTCGTAGGCCGCCAAAAACATCGTGCCATGCCCGCCCAGCGAATGCCCCAGCGCCCCGATGCGGTCGCCGTCCGCCTCCGGCAGAGATTGCAACACATCGACCGCGATCGAATGCTCATAGGTGAACTTGCCGACCGCCGTCCACTCCGGATGTTTCTCATAGAACCGGCCCGTTTCGTACGGCCCTTCCGGCGGGATGCGATGACCGGCTACGAAATGGTCCGGCGCAATCACCACGTATCCCCGACGGCACAGATGGTCCAGATACGCCTTGTTCGGGTTTTGAACAAGCCCCGCCACACGCTCCTTGCCCTGCGCGAATGTCCCATGCAGGACGACGATGGCCGGCAGCTTGCTGTTTCGTTCGAGCGGGATTCCCAAATAGGCATGGGCCCGTTCTCCCTCCTCGACCGCATAGCTGATGAGCCGCCGTTCATAAATGCCCTCAACCTCCACGGTTTCGTGAAGCTCAAGCGCCAAGGGCACGCGCGGCGGCTTGAAGTCGTCCCGCAGCAGTTCCAGATATCGGTGTTTGAGCACCTCTCGAGTCCGCTGCCAGTCTGCGGCGGTCTCGACGCTCTTCAGAAGGTCATCCCACGATGAGACGATCACCGGAGCGTCCGACCGCAGACGGACCGGCTCGTCCGCACACAGCCGCAAATCGACCGCAGATACGCCGGCGAAAGTCGCGACAACGATCGCGAACAACGTTCTCGGGGAAGATCTCATAGCACCGCTTTCACGTCAGATTCCGGCACGTCATCGAACAGTTCGACGTGCCCCAGTTTGGTCGGCAGGATGAACCGCAATTTGCCGGCGAGCGATTTCTTGTCCAACCGCATCCGACCGAGAACGTCGTCGGCCGACCATGTTGCGCCATCCGGACGTGACGTCGGCAACCCGACTGCTTTGAGCAGGTCGATCTGCCGCCCGGTGACCGAGGCATCGATCAGCCCGCGGCGTTCAGCGAGCCGCGAGGCGTCGACCATCCCGATGGCGACCGCTTCTCCGTGCAGCAGCTCGCCATATCCGGCCAACGCCTCATAAGCATGGGCAAACGTATGTCCGTAGTTCAACACGGCCCTGAGGCCGGTCTGTTCGTACTCGTCCTGTTCGACGACGTCTGCCTTGAGCCGGCAACTGCGGGCGATGGCATGGGTGAGAACGCCCGGTTCCCGGTCATTCAGTCCGGTGAGATGGTCTTCCAGGTAGGCGAAAAAGTCGGCGTCCAAAATCACCCCGTACTTGATGACCTCGGCAAGTCCGCTGCGGTACTCCCGGACCGGCAGCGTGCCGAGCACGTCGGTGTCGATGAACACGCCGATCGGCTGATGAAACGCCCCGATGAGGTTTTTGGCCTGCGGGTGATTGATGCCGACCTTGCCGCCGACCGAACTGTCGACGTCCGCGAGCAGCGACGTCGGCACCTGCACGAACGGCAGTCCGCGGACGTAGGTTGCCGCCACAAATCCGGCGGCATCGCCGACAACCCCGCCGCCGACCGCCACGACCAATGTCCGCCGGTCCGCCGGTATGTCCACCAGCCGGTCGTACAACTGGGAAACGACCTCCAGCCGCTTCGATTTTTCCCCCGGTTCGATCACGATCAGTTCGGTGTCCCAGTCGTCAGTGGCGAAGGAGTGCTGGACCGCTTCGGCGTGCGGACGGACGTTTTTGTCCGTCACCAGGACCGCCTTCCGCTCGGTCGACGGCCATGCCCCATAACGGGTGCTTCCCACGTTGGTGTCCCCCAAGTTGGTGTCCCCCAGTCTCTCGCCCCACTGCCGGACATGTTCAGCCACGTGGGTCAGTCCCCCGTGCGTGATGACGATCTCGTAGCTACGGTCGCCCAGCGAGACGTTGACGGTCGTTGATGGTTGTTTGGTCATTGCGTGTTTGATTGTAAGTGGGCGGGCGTTGCCCCGCGACGGCTCCACGGCAGTGGCACAACCGGGGCGGGCATAGCCGTTCGGGACGGACCACTCAGAGCCCGGACCGCTTTTGAGATTTTCGGGGGAAACACCCAGTGTCTCATGCGATCGAGAAACGTTCAGGACATGAGCCGCGAAAACGAGGCGATTCGCGTGCTTGCTGATTCGAGACACCGGGTGTTTGGCGTCGCTGTGGAAAAAACCACAACATCGGAGCGTTCGCGACGGGACAGTCCCCAAGGTGACCTGCCGTAGTGTCGACGTCCATCACAAGGGAAAAAACGCAGCTGAAACGGTTGGGCGTGGATTGCCGCAGATCGTTGCCAACCAGCAAGCCGATCCTCCCGGGTCGGCCCCCATCCGCATGATCCGCGTTTCTCTTCTCTGCCAAAGACCGCCGAACGGTCATCCAGGCAGCGGGTTTCGCAAGGCTGCCCCCGACGCCACTGTTCTTCATCGAAGCGGCCCTCAAGCTGGTTCGGTCACCCGGCAACAGGGCTTCCGACAGAATACGGAGGCGCGCCCCATCGATTCAAGCAATCCGAAACGGGCCGCAGAATCACGAGTCCGACGCAGGCAACTCGAACCACGAATCGTTGTCATCGTCAATGATGTCCGAATCACTCAAAGCGATCGGCTCGCGCGGCGCGCGGGTTTCGTCAGGTGTTTTCTGATTCGAAACTTCAACGGAAAAACCTTCCCCGTCTTCAGAAATGACCACCGGAATGTCCTGGCTCAGGTCACGGGGCGAGACGGATCGCGGCGGCTTGCCGGGCGACCGGGGAGGAGTGCTGCGTTTGTTCTTCGCCGGGACTTCGGTCAAATGAAACACGACGTCGCCCACGGTGAGGGAATCCCCCAGACGCAACGCACTTTGGCCTTTGACCGCCTGGCCGTTGACCCGCACGCCATTCATGCTCCCCAGATCCCGCACGACCAATTGATTGTCGACCTGCGCGACGCAGCAATGCTTGCGAGAGACCTTGCGGCTGCTCGTAATGACGACGTCGCAATCGGGGTGCCGTCCAAAGAAGAGAATGGCCCTGTCGATCGGGACCGTCTGCCGGTCGTCTGCTTCCGGAACCAACTGCCATGCCATAACGCTTTCCCGAACTCAACTCGCTGCCGGCCTCTGCCGGGGCAAATCTCCATGCCGCTCTATTCTATCACCTCGGTTGGCGAATCGGAGCGGGAATTCACCTCCGGACAATTCAAAACAACAGATTGGAAAGGCTCCCTCCTCATGGCCGAACCAGGACCCGGAGCGCCAATCAGAACCCCGAGCGTTCGCGACGGGTCAGCCACTTCGCTCGATGCAACGACCAAGATTCACCCGGACGGTCAATTTCTCTGCACTTCGCATTGATTCTTCATCCCGGCTTGGCCACCCGCCATACGGTCATCTCGTACTCACCCCTGCCTTTCGTCCAGGCTCGAATGACAGACCCCGACGGGATAAGGTTTGCTGAGACGAAGCATTGAGTTCCCGCAGCCATGTCACCGGGGACTCGTTCTCGATTAACCGGGGAGATGATGATGGCCGGCGGACACGCACTTTCGCGAAGGCAGGTTTTGTCAGGATTGGCGGCCGGTGCTGCGGGGGCATTCCCGCTACATAAGGCCGCGCTGGCACAAACGGAAACCGATGATCGAGGAACGCCGCCGGTCAAGGTCCGAAAGGTCCGCGCGATCACGACGGCACCCAACGGCATCCGATTGGTGGTCGTCAAGGTCGAAACAGACGAGCCGGGGCTGTACGGACTGGGCTGCGCGACGTTCAATCAGCGTCCGCTCGCGGTTGTTGAAGCGGTCAACAAATACCTCGATCCGTTTGCGCGGGGACGCAGCGCGGACAACATCGAAGACATGTGGCAGAACGCCTACACCAGCTCTTACTGGCGAAACGGCCCCGTGCTCAACAACGCCCTCAGCGGCCTCGACATGGCCCTATGGGACATCAAGGGGAAACGGGCCGGCATGCCTGTGTATCAGCTGCTCGGCGGCAAGTGTCGATTCGCCATCGACCTGTACACGCACGCCGGCGGCCGGGATGCCAAGGAAATCGAAGACAGCGTTCGGGGGTACGTCGAACAGGGGTTCCGGCATGTGAGGATTCAATTGGGGGGCTACGGTTCGTCCCACTTGTCGACGAATCCCGACTTTCGCGATGCTGGTTTTGGGCTGCCGGGCGATCAGCACATGGACGCCGCTCCCTACCTGCGGGGCATGCCCAAGGTCTTCGAGCATGTTCGCGCGGTCCTGGGTGACCGCGTGGAACTGCTGCACGATGTTCACGAACGGATCAACCCCATCGATGCGATCCAACTGGTCAAGGCGCTCGAGGAGTATCGTCCGTTCTTCATCGAAGACCCCTTTGCACCGGAGCAGAACGGGTACTTCAAGATGTTGCGTCAGCAATCCTCCTGCCCCATCGCCATGGGAGAGCTGTTCAACAATCCCCACGAATGGACCGACCTCATCACCGGGCGGCTGATCGATTTCATCCGGGTGCACCTCTCGCAGATCGGGGGACTGACTCCCGCGAGAAAACTGGCCGTACTGGCTGAACAATTCGCCGTCCGTTCGGCCTGGCATGGTCCGGGTGACGTCTCGCCGGTCGGACACGCCTGTAACGCTCACCTCGATCTGGCGATTCCCAACTTCGGCATCCAGGAAGGGCCGCGGTTCAGCGAACAGTTGCAGGAAATCTTCCCCGGTTGCCCGGAGATCAAGCAGGGGTACCTGTACGTCAACGACTCACCCGGATTCGGCGTCGACATCAACGAAGAATTGGCCGCCAAATACCCCCTCCCGGAACATCCCGGCTACTGGTCTCCGGTCCGCCGCCGCGACGGAACCGCAGTGCGGCCCTGAGGGAACCAACTGTTCGCAGGACCCTGCTCACGTCCCGCTGCTGTTCCTGCGACCGGGTGGCTGGGGCGAGATTCGGGTCGCGCAAGTGTCGGAACCGTTCCGCGTCTGGGGCGACGGGCGCGTTCGGTGATCCGCACACAGCCCCAGAGAACGAGCGTGAGAGGCCTTTCCTGCGTCAGATCGCCCCAGCCACCCTCCTGCGGGCACGTCCCTCGAATCCCTTCTCGCTCTGCCCCATCCGGGATGTTGTTTCCGATCCGTTCCGAAGAAAACAGGACGCCTCACTGGATCCGGTTTGCGCGTGTCGGCAGTCCGATCAATCTTCACGCGGTCCGGCGTCTCTCGCTCAGCGAGTCTCAGTCGCTCCGCGCCTCTGTGGTCAATCATCAGCGACCGCCTCATTCAGCAATGCGGCGATCCGTTCGGCGGCTTGTTCCCCGCTGTGAATGCAGTGGGGGATGCCGACGCCGCGATACGAGTTGCCGGCCAGTTCGAGTCCCGGGAGTAGCGCGGCGGCCGTTTCGATGCGATCGATCAGCGCGAGGTGTCCGACGTGATACTGGGGCATGATGTTCGGCCAACGGGCCACACGGGCGAACTTGGCGTCGCCGCGCACGCCCACCAAATCGTGCAGCTCGCGGTCGGCGATCGAGAGAAGTTCGCCGTTATCTTTCTCCAGGAGGTCCGGGCGAGTTGCGCCGCCCATGAACACGCGGAACAGCACATCCCCCGTCGGAGCGCGGCCCGCGTATTTCACACTGCTAAACGTGCAGGCGATGATGTCGCGGCGCTCGACCTGCGGCACGACGAAGCCGAACCCGTCCAACGGATGGCCGACCTGTTCCCGTGCATAGGCGGCGATTACGACTGCGCAACCGGCGTGTTGGATGGCCGCCAAATCCGCCGCCAATGATGGGTCGACAGGGCCGAGCAGGTGCGCGGCCTGCTGCGACGGCGCAGCGACGATCAGCGCATCGAAGTCCTCCGCCATTGGTTTCGTTCCCGAATCTATCTCGGAACCAGTCGTTTGCCCGGAGACGTGCAACCGCCAGCGTTGGCCCTCCAGGCGATCAATTCGTTCCACGCGGGTCCGAAGACGCAACACACCCGGCGAAAGCCGTTCTGCCAGCGCGCTGATGAGACTGCCCAGTCCCTCGCGCGGGGCCACAAACATGCTGTATCGCGGTCCGGATGATTTGGCTGCATCGTCGGCGGAAGCGCCAGCACCGGACTTCGTCTTGGCACGGACGGCACGCCGGGCCGCGCGGATCAGGCTGCGGTGTTCCGCCTCCATCGCCACAAAACGAGGGAGCGCCGCCCGCATGCTGAGCAGCTCGGGGTCGGCCATGTAGATGCCACTCACCAGCGGTTGCACGAGCCGTTCGAAGGTCTCACGCCCGAGTCGCCGCCGGGCGAAATCCGCAAGACTCTCATCGCCGGACTCTCCCCGTTGGGGGACGAACACTTCGCAGGCCAGCCGGGCCTTGCCCGCGGCGCTGAGGATGGGAGAGCGAACCGTCGGCCAGATTCGGCTCGGGGCCATGATGGCCAGCCCCTCCGGAAGACGGAGCAATCGTCCCCCGCGCACGATGTACGTCTGACGGTGGGCGTCGTTGGTGCCGATCAGCTGCTCATCAAATCCGATCCGCCGGCACAGGTCGAGGCCCCACGGCACCTGCGTGAGCATGCTGTCGGGCCCCAGCTCCACGCAGTAGCCGTCGTGCCGTTCGGTTTGCAGCACGCCTCCGGGCCGGTCCCCTGCTTCAAACAGCGTGACGTCGACTGCAACACCGCGTTCCTGGCCGAGTTCGACCAGCCGGTGCGCCGCTGCCAAGCCAGTGATGCCGCCGCCAATGACGGCCACACGTCTGGTTTGTCCCTGCGTCTCATCCACCTGCGTCTCATCCACCTGTGCCTCATCCATGCGTCACGCCGTGCCGCTTGAGCGCGAATCCGATACAACATCCCGGCTGAGGAAGCCCAGGAATGTGTTCGATTGAATTCTGCGATTGAGGGTGGCTGGGGCGCGGTTGGACAAGCGAAAACGCGCAGGGAGACTGAACACGGGGGCCGTGACGCGGTTTATTCACCGCCCACAGCCCCAGTATTCCGAGCAGCCGGCCAATCATCGGTTTCAGATCGCCCCAGGCACTCCCACCTTTGGGTGGATGCGTCCTGTTGGCGTCGGCGAGTCGGATTTCTCGCGAATCCCACGCCAGAAAAGGCAAGCTTTCCGTCGAGCCGAGTGTCTTCTGCCGCCGGCAGGCAAATCGCCTATTGGTGCGATCGCGCGCCCGGTGCCGGGATGCGGTCGTCGACGTTGGTCGCCAGCCCGAGGGCTCGCAGCAACTTGATAGCCTGCCAGGTAATGTCGAACTCCCACCACCGATGGCCGTAACAGGCCAGGCGTGGCCAAGCGTGGTGATTGTTGTGCCACCCTTCGCCATAGGCCAGCAGTCCCGCCCACCACAAGTTGCGTGAGTCGTCCGTTGTCGCATAGCTCCGATAGCCCCACAAATGGGAGGCCGAGTTGATCAGCCACGTTGTGTGATACGCGACTACAATACGGGCGCAGACGGCCCACAACAACAGTGGCCAGCCGCCCACCGCGAACATCGCGCCGGCAAAGGCGATCAGCCACAGCATGTAGGTCTGCTCGAAGAACCGCAGCAGCGGATCTTTGCTGAGGTCAGGAGCATACGAGCGGTATAGCATGTCTCGTTGTTGGGAACTGTGCCGGTTGAACAGCCACAGTATGTGCGACCAGAAAACTCCATCGCGCGGGGAGTGCGGGTCTCCCACTTTGTCGGACCGGCCGTGATGCAACCGGTGCACCGCCGACCACGTCAGCGGCGACCCCTGCCCGGCCAGCACGCCGCACAGCGTGCAAAAGAATCGGACCGGAGCGGCCAGCTTGAACGAGCCATGCGACAGGCAACGGTGATACCCCAGGCAGATCCCCACGCTGCACGTCAGCCAATGCAAGAACAGGGCGACCCCCACCGCCTGCCAGGTGAAAAAGAACGGCGCGGCCAGGAACCCCGCGTGCATGGCCACCATCCACGTCAGCACGACCCAATCCACGTTTTGCAGCGACAGCCGATGGCGGCGGAACGACTCAATCACAGCCGCCCGCAAATTGGCCGCAGAGTCGCTGCGAGAGGACGTGCCGGCACGGGCCGTGGAAGGGCCGACAGGGGCATTCAAGACGTTCGACGGCATGGCGTTCTCCTCGGTTGTCGGTGTCGATCAGGCTGCTCTCAGAACGATCAGAACTGCACGTTGGTAAAACCGGACCCGCAGGTCCACTGTGTGCGACATCCTAACGAACTTTGAGAACTGTTCTGTCACGACACTGTCAACATTCCGTCAAACTTCAACAGCCGGTCGGATCGGTCCGCAGGGCCAACGTCTTGTTGAAGTTGGGGTGTCTCACCGACGTCGACCGTCGCCGTTGGCTCCGGGCTAACTCCCCTCCGCAACACTTGTTAGCCCGGAGGCATCGCCGACGGCGAACCGTCAACGATTCCCCGCATCGTGAAAAACACGTTTGTCCCGGATCGGTCCCCCCAAAGCCTCGGCGAGGGGCCCACCGGCTGTTCGGCGTTGCCCCGAGCGTCGGACCGGCGGCCCCGGATGAGTTGTGGCTAATTGGTGAACACCGTCTCGAACGGAAGCGAGGCCGCCACTTCGAGGAACGCTTTCCAACTGCCCCAACAGGCGAGCACAAACAGACAGGCCATCAAGCCGTTTTCCCACCAGCGATTCTTGTACTGCGCGCCGATGCACTTCTCACTCGCGGTCACATACCAGATTCCGGCGGCCAGCACCGGCAACACGATGACGGTCGCCGCATTGACCACGATGGTCAGCGTCACAAACGTCGGCATGCCAGGCAGGCACCAGACCAGGGGGGAGAACAGGCACCACGCTGCGACTGCACGGTAAATCCAGGACTCCGAGAGCTTTGAGGGATCCGCACGCTGCTCCGGGAGCGGACGGCGGTTCCGCGCAATGTCTGTCAGCATGTACCCGTACCCGGTCGCGTTGCCGACCATCGTACTGAATAGCGCCGCGAAGGCGCCGAGATAAAAGATCGGCCCGCCCAGTCTCCCCAAAACCTCCGTGAGCAGCTTTGTCAAATCACTCAGATCGTTAATCGTCAGCCCCCGGGGATGCAGAACTTCGGCCCCCACGGTCCAGACCGAGAAATTGAGAATGACCACCACCAACGTCCCGAACGCGAGATCGTACAGTTGCAGACGCCGATACTGCGGACCTCTCCAGCCTTTTTGCTCGATGAAGTAAGGGTAGAGCAGGTTGGCGATCGACCCTCCCACCGCGCCGATGAGCGATGTCACGACAAGAAAGACGCCGAACGATCCCTGTTGCTCCGGCACGGCGAAGAGAAACACGCCCTTCGACGCAGCGACGGGATTGGGGCCGGCCCACAGGGCCACTCCGATGAGCGAAACGCTCAGCAGTCCCAGCAGAAGATACGCCGCCTTTTCCACACGATCAAACACGCCGCGGAACACGATCAGGAATGCCACGAGCACCCACACAAATGAGAAGGTCTCATCCCAGAAACCGGCCGAATCGAGGCCCAACAGGCCGGCGGTCGTTTCCCCGGCTCCTTTGACGGAAAACGAGCCGTAACCATGTCCAAACACCAGCGCCAGCAAGCCCACGAAGATGGGAAAACCGGGATGAATCCGCCGGAGGCCGGCGAGCACGCTTTCGCCATGCTGATTGCAAAGTTGGTACTTGGCGATAATCGAAACGAAGACGAACCGCACAAACAGCGCCAACGCCATCGCCCACATCAGGGCATAGCCATAGTTGCCCCCCGACACCGCCGAGTCGACCAGGTCGCCGGCGCCCAGCCAGGTCAGGGCAATGACGATTCCCGGTCCCATCGACCGGAGATAGTCCCCAAACCTGCGAGGAATGGCCGGTCCGTCTCGTTGTTCCATGGCGCTGGCAACTCTTGTTCGTGGAAAGGGCCGGACTGACAACACCGCACTCCACCCGCGTGCAGTGTTACCCTGTTTCCGGAACCGACACCAGTCAATGCGCTGCAAGTCATGTTGGGGGGTAAGAACATGGGAGTCAGTAAACCCCGGTGTCCGGTCTCGTCGTCGAAGCCGCGCGCATCACTGCATCGCCTTGACGGATTCGGGAATCAAGCGAGTCCCTGTTTCCAAGACAACTTACTCAAGGCCTTCCCCCAGGGCCATTCAAAGTTTCACTTGGGAGAAGACCGGCCGGGACAAGCTCCATGGTCACCCGAAGCGTCAGCGAGGAAGCGAACGTGAGTGAGCGATTCGTCCCTCGCTGACGCTTCGGGTTACGAGGTTGCCCAGCTTCCATCATTGAACGGCCCTGAGGCTTTTCGGACGTGAATTGGTCGTCGCGATGATTCCGAAAATGCAGGTTGCACGGCGGTGGCGGATCGCCCCGATTATCGGGGCACGTGATTGCTGGCTGGTCCGCATGTCCGATTTCCGACAGATGGCGGGTCATGACTGTCGGGGAATCTGCACCGGCTCATCGGGATTTCGACGCCATGACGGATCATTGTGCCGTAAGTTTTCCGGTTGGTCTGCGTTTGCCAGTCCGATCAGATGACTGCGGAGGGAGCCGCACCGTCTTACCATTCACACAACTGGCTTACCATTCACACAACTGGTCGACGCCCGATGTGGGACGAGAGTCCCGCCGGTGTTGCACGCTGTCCCTCCGTGAGCCATCCTTGATTTCGGGCCGATAGCGGCCGATGTTCACGGGGTCCGCATATGAGCTGGGTTTGGATTGCATCGCTTTGTGATGATTGGAAGCGGCCTGAGCGGTCGAGCCGCCGACGGGGGCAATCGTCGTCGGTCGACAACATCGCCGCCGAGGTGCTTGAATTCCGCACGTTGCTCAGTGCCCAGGGAGCCGAACTGCCCGCGACCGACCCGATCGATGCCGGCTACTATTACTGGTCCAATGGCGAGCGCGTGCCGCTGCTGATTTCGTCGACCGGAACGGCGGACCTCGCGACGGCCCTGTCTTCCGCTGCCAGCACCGCGCCTCCCACGGAGTTTCTGGCCCCGGATGGGGACACGAAACTGTGGCTCACCGATCAAGTCTACGTGAAGCTGAGCACGGCCTCCCCTGAGGACATCTTCACCGCAGAAAACGGGTTCAGCGGATACGACCGGGTCCTGGGGACACCCGACGAGTACGTCGCCACGGCCACTGCCGGCGCGGCTGCCTCGCTCGGACTGGCCAACCGGCTGTACGGGACCGAAGGGATCGCATTCTCGCATCCCAACTTCCTGCTGGAGATGCAGACGTTCTCCAACGACGCCCTCTATTCGGCGCAATGGAATCTCAACAACACCGGGCAGACGGGCGGCACCGCCGACGCGGACATTGATGCCCCCGAAGCGTGGGCCATCACTACCGGCTCGCCGGACATCGTCGTCGCCGTGCTCGACGTCGGCACACAGCTCGATCATCCGGATCTGGTGAACAGTCTGTTCGTCAACGCAGGTGAGATCGCCGGCAACGGAATCGACGACGACGGCAACGGCTGGGTCGACGATGTCAACGGCCTCGACGTCTCGCCGGACAATTCCTTCACCACGGCCATCGAGCATGACGGCGATCCTTCACCGGGCAACCAATACGACAATCACGGCACCGCTGTTGCGGGCGTGATTGCGGCGGAGGCGGACAACGGCATCGGGATCAGCGGCGTGGCACCGGGTGTGAAGATCATGCCGATCCGCCTGGGAGTTTCCAACAGCAGCGGCTCGTTTTCGATCACCGTGGCGGGCATGGCGGCTGCGGTCTACTACGCCGCCGGACGCACGGCAGACGGATTGGGCACTTGGCGGGGAGCGGATGTCGCCAACCACAGTTACGGCACCGGGGCGGAGATCTCGGCCCTCACGGCAGCCTTTGACTGGTCGGCCGCAAACGGGCGCGGCGGACTGGGCCTGGCGAACTTCGTCTCCGCAGGCAACGGCGGCAACGGTTCGGTCAGCTATCCGGCAAGCCTCGATAGCACCATCGCGGTCGGGGCGACCGGTGACACGGGCGTCCGCTCGTCCTACAGCCAGTACGGCGCGGCTCTCGATTTCGTCGCCCCCGGCGGCGACGGCCCCAACGATGGCTGGATCTGGACGACCGATCGCACGGGCAGCGACGGATATGTTTCCGGCGACTACGTGGGCATCAACGGAACGTCATTCTCTGCTCCGACGGCAGCCGGCATCGCGGCTCTGATGCTCTCGGTCGACCCCACGTTGACGTTCAGCGAAATCCGCCAGATCATGCGCGATACGGCGGATCAGGATAAAGTCACCGGCGTGACCTTCAACAGTTCGGGCTTCAACAGCGAGTACGGTTACGGCTGGCTCAACGCGTTCGACGCCGTTGAGGCCGCGCAAAGTTACAACGGGCCAGGCGGGCCGTTTGACGACATCGTGATTCAGCAAAGCGACGGCACCTGGTTGGTCGCCTCATCCGACGGGGCTCAACTCACGACCGGCGTCTGGGACACCGGAGGGTCCGGGAGCACCGTGTGGGGGGATCAGGTCACCGGCGATTTTGATGGCGACGGGATGCAGGATGTGGCGGCACGGAACCAGCAGACCGGATTATGGGCGGTCGGACTTTCGACTGGATCCAGTTTCACCGCCGCGACGTGGGGTTCGTGGACAGCCGCCAAAACCTGGGGACAGGTGCATGCGGGCGACTTCAACGGCGACGGACGCACGGACATCGCAGGTCGTATTCTGGACGCGGGAGACGGACGCTGGTTCGTCTCGCTTTCGACCGGTAGCGGCTTTCAGACAACGGTTTGGGGCGGCTGGACGACGAACAAGCAATGGGGCCAAACCGGCGTTGGCGACTTCAACGGCGACGGCAAGGCGGACATCGTGGGCCGCATTCAAGATGCGGGCGACGGACGATGGTTTGTCTCGCTCTCCAACGGCAGCCGCTTCCTGACCTACTACTGGCAAGGCTGGTCGACGAACGTCACCTGGGGACCGGTGCAGGTGGGTGACTACAATGGCGACGGACGCTCGGACATCGCCGCTCAAATCCAGGAAACGGGCGACGGACGATGGTTCCTCGGACTGTCCACCGGCACGAGATTCGCCAACCTGCAAGGCGAGAACTTCATGGCGAACAATCCTCTCAGCCAAGTGCAGGTGGGCGATTTCAACGGCGACGGTGACTCCGAAATCGCAGCCCGGATCGACACCGACGGGCGCTGGTTCGTGCTCAATCTCGTCGGCAACGCCTTCCGGAGCCAAATGTGGGGCACATGGAGCACGGTCGCGAATTGGTCAGACACCGCTGTCGGCGACTTCGATGGCGACGGGCGAACCGACATCGCCGGGCGGGACAAGGCGACCGGCAACTGGCAGGTGGCCATCTCTACCGGCAGCAGTTTCACCAGCAGCCTCTGGGGAACCGCCAACACAGCCGACTGGATGTTTCTGACCGGTGCAGAATTCGCGTAGCCCGGACTTGTCACCGAATAGCGACAACTCAGTTAGCCGTCGAGCTTGCTCGTCGCGCTGCGGACAACACGTCGTCCACGCGGGCGGAGCAAGCTCCGCTGCAAAACCTTCAGGCACGTGCGGATGACGGTTCCGGGCGAACGCGGCGGCGAAGCCGCCGGTGCGACAGGAATCCCAGCCCCAACGCGCCGAGCAGGACGAAGCTTGACGGCTCCGGAGCCGCCACCGTCGCCGCACCGTAGATGGCTTGAATCCCCGCAATGTCGTCCGCATGCAGCGTCCGCCGTGCTCCCGCATAGTTCCCTTCCATCACGGACCCAGAGACGGCGGAATGTCCCAGCCCCAGACTGTGCCCCAGCTCGTGTAGCACAACGGTGAACAGGTCGAAGTCTCCGTCGGCGTTAGTGTCGGTGGGATCGTCCCGCCATGTCCGGTTGACGTCGAGGTGCAGGTCACCGGCGATCGATCCACCGGAACCAAAAACCGATTCGTTGCCCGGCTCGAACGCATGAGCGAGCACGGTGCTTGTTGAGATTTCCCAAGCGGCGATGCGAATATCGCCCAAGGCACCCCCGGATGCTTCCGACGCTCCCGCGTTGACACCCCCATCGGCAACCATTCCCATGTTCGTGAAGCTGGAGACAGAGGCCCAGACATCAAGGGCTTGGTCGAAGAGAGCCTGGTAATCGCCGACAAGAAAGCCGGGAACCGCCAGCGCGGTAATCGCCATCGTTGTGCCGATGTGGGCCGTATCGGCCCCGCTCACGTCGCTGAATCCGGCCCCCATGATGCTCCACGTGGCATCACCCGGGCCTTGGACAACACTCCCCTGAGCCGCGTTTGCACCGGGGTTCCATTTTCCGCCCAGGAACGTAAACGACTCACTGGTGGGTCCGCTGGCGTCAAGCGATGTGATTGGCGCGGCGTCCGCGATGATCACGCTCGCGGACGCCCCAGCCGCGGATACCGTGAAGAATGCCGCGAGCGTGAGTGCCAGCACGCGCACCGTTCCCAGAACGTCCATCACTGCTCCACTGATTGCCACGTCCGCCGGTTTGTCATCAACGAGACACGACATCTCGATTCAAGAGAACGCCCACGGCCTCCATTTTTTGCAGAAGTCCGGCCGTTTGCAATGCCAAGCGGCAATTTTTCTCGATCACCGCGGGTGAATGGCGGCGGGTGAAACGACGAAGGAGGCCGAGTCGTGGCTGGTGTTCGTTGATGCGTGGCCAGCGTCGTTGTGTTGGGCCCGTTGTGTTGGGTCCGTTTCCACAAAAGAAAAGCATCCCCATGAACCCTGTCGGCATCGGCCTCCACAAGCAGGCGATCACGATTTGCGTTGTTGGCCAGTCCCGCACCGTTCAGATTCGGAAGCGGTTGTTGTGTCCGGACGAATCCTCGATTGTCCGGTTATCGGGAAATCTGGGAGAGTTTCGGGCGGTTGTCGAAGCGACTCCCCATGACGAATGGTTCGCCCGTTTGATTGCGCCGCTCGCGGAGTTTTTCGCGTTCGACACGATCCCCAAGTCGCACCGCCCCTACCCCGTCAGCGGGACCACCGTCAGCTCGTGGCTGAGGCGGATGAGGGCTCATGACAATGCCGACCGCCGGGGTCGGCTCTGTGACAGCCGAATTCGTGCCGGCGGCCCCATAATCGCTTGGCCCACCGGCCGCTTCGATGCGGATAGAGTGGAAAGTCCGGACATCTTCCACCAGCCGGTTGCGGCCGAAGTGGTCCACGCTGGCCCGGCAGCCACGCCGGTACTGGTGAAACGTTCGAGGAGACAACTCGCCCGATGCGACGAGAGATTCCTTGAACTCCAGGTGCTGATTGCACAAGCCCGCGATTTTGCACAGACCTGCGACTTTGCACAGACCTGCGACCGTCAACCCGTCGCGAGAGGAAGGCCTGCGGCCAGCTTGCAGGCCATCCCGTTCGTCGAGATACTTTCGCAGGGCCGCATCGGCATCGGTTCCGAAATAATGGAGCTTTCCCAGAATCTTCTTGCACCATTGCCCGTTACGGTGGGCGGTGAGGGGAAAATCGGAATATGGCTTTTTCGGCTTGGGTTTTCGCGTTTGCTTCTTGGCCATGCTGCCGGCACCCTTGGCGGGAGGTTGTCGTAACGGTTGTCGTAAGCCTGCCAGCCCGGTCGAAGATGGTCAATACACCCTTGTTTTTTAGCCTTGGGGCCGTAGCTCAATCGGTTAGAGCAGCAGACTCATAATCTGTTGGTTCGGGGTTCGAGTCCCCGCGGCCCTATTCTTGAGACTGAGAAGTAAGAGTCTATCCGGAAACTTGGTTCGGTGTTTTCGGGGCTTCATGCGGCTTGGGCGTAGTTGAATGTCGGCGTCTTTCCGGGGGCCAGTCGGCGGAGCATCAGATGCAGGTGGCTGATCTGAATCATGGCGGCGCTGCTGTC
>JAJDEI010000184.1 GCA_029259845.1 Planctomycetaceae bacterium
TATTTGCTGGCCGAATTGCTGCCGCCGCAGTCGAACAGCAGCAGCAGCGAACTCGCATCGGGATACGCTTGCCTGCCAATGCGATTCCAGGACCACTGAAGACTGTCGCACGCGAACCGCGTCGTATCATGCGACAGACCGAGGTTCACATGCCCGCGATTGCGAACCGGATCGTAGATACCGTGCGGAATCAGCACGCCTTGAGCCAATGACGGAAAATGTTGAGCCTGTCGGCGAGCGCGCCGAACCATGATCGAACGCGCGAAACGGAGCAGCGCAGCGGACACGCCCTTGGCGAAACAATCGCCCCAGATGCTCTTTCGCTTTGGTATCAACTGAGAAAACCGGATTCCCGTCCGCTTTGAACTCGTCGATCAACGCCGCGATATTCAGAAACTGATCATCGCGATCCTCCGACTGGCCACCCGCAATCACCTTGCCGATCTTTCTCAGTCGTAACTTCTGCTCATTCATCCAACGCCGGACAAGATCATCGCTCGCGGGCGTCTGCATCGCAGGCCGTTCGCTTTCGATTCGCGTCGGAGTCAAGTCTGTGAAACGAATGGTTTCGACATCGGGGTCGCCGGCCGTTCGCGTTTCGATGAGCGACTGGAGATTCGCTTCGACTTCCGATCCCGGCGTCACTTTGTTCGGCGCGCTCGCCGACAGGCTCGACTTTTTCGACCGGCTCCCGGCCTGCGGACGCGTCCTTCAGCGGGATCGTCCGGCCGTGTGTCCAACTCGTCGATCCCACGACTGATTGTTGATTCGGAAATCTCGAGGAGATTTGAAATATACGTGATTCCACCATGGCCGAGTTGCCTTGCCTGAATCGCAGCAAACCGTCTCCTGTCTTTTTCGTTCAACGTCTGGAAAACGTTCCGAGTCTGGGCTTCGACAACTTCATCAAACGGTTCAAATGTCGCAGTGGCCATCCTTGGCGCTCCTCAAAAACAGAATTGATGTCTACACTGACGCGAGAATATCAAATCAGAAACATGGAGTCGTCACTAATTTCACGAGCGGTCCTAAAGACAAGGCAGGCCGTTTTGCTTAGACCAATCTGCCAAAACGACTTACGAAAATATCAGTGCCATTCATGACAGACATCACAACCGGGACGAACGAAACCGATCGCCGCCGATCGGCAACGCCCCAAATCCACCCCGCGCAAATCCCGCCCCGCGCGGCTGCAAACCATTCAGCACATGCTTGTTTGGGGACTAGCGAAATTGGTTGAAACTACCTCGATCGACAAAACCGACGCGCGTTAGCTGACACGATCCATCTCATGTGTCCGGATGCTCCAAGCGGCACCAGGATCAAGGTCAGCATGGGGAGGCTGTTGCCTCAACGAAGAAGTTCAACTTCGTGCCCATCAGCCCTGCAACCAGCCAACGGCTGCGGGGATTGCTTGACGAGCAGGATCTTTCCAGCTTTGTCCCTGTCCCTTCGAGCCTATCAGCCCGTTGAAAAACTCATTCTGGCTGCGAGCGGTCAAAACTCATCAACTCGGCGTCGCCGAATCTCGACGTATCTGTGGATATGTCTGCGATTCGGCTCCTTGATCGGACGAGTTTCGCCTCGCTCTCGCCGACGAAGCAGTTTTTCAACAGACTGCTATGAACTGCCAACAAATCAATACAACACGATTGCTCGCCCTGGTCCGCCGTGACAGTCGCGAATCTTGACGGCGGCGAACAGGAAATAGGCAGCCCTGTCGCTGGGAATACTCCCCACGTTGTGCAAGAACTCTACGCCGACCATCTCATGGCTGCCGAGTGCCCAGTAGGTCATGAGCGCGCGTTTGCGGTCGACTCCGCCGAGATCCGGGGCGTCGGTTGCAACGCAACGGATTCCTCTGTCCTTCAGGTAGTCAATCGCGTCTGGGCCGGGCGCGGGCCAGCCTTCGGTCTTGCCTTGTAGCGGATCGGACCAGACCCCCGAATCGTCAGGGGCCGGTCGCAGATGCTTATCAAGATGCCCGGTGTCAAACAGCACAATGTCACCCGGCTGCAGGTCGCCATTTTCCAGCTCCTGCGTCTGAATGTATGCCGGGGTAATCTCCGGAGAGGCCGGCCACGTTTTCTTACTTGTGCTGCCGATGAGCGAGCGAACATCAATAATGTGAACTCGTCCGCAGGTCCAATCGAGTGGAACTTGCTCAGTCGTCACATCGCTGGTGCCAAGCGGGCCATACGCCTTTTCATACTCCTCCCGCCAACCACGGATCTCAGGCGCATAGGCCGGCTTTTCTCCCTCAGGCGGCAACGCGAATGACGGCGGGACCAGATGCGTCCCCGCCATCGAGTCCATCAGGTGAGTGTGATGCCACATGTCAAGATCGGGTGAGTACAGAAAGTCGATCTTCAGATAGGCTTGTCGATGATTCCCTGTGTCCACACCGGGAGATGTGATGGGCAACGTCGGCGACAACGTCGGCGAAAGGTCGACCACACGCTTTTTCTTACAGGACTCAATCAGTCGCCGCGGCAGATCACCACCAGCTATCGCAAACGCACGCCCCTCACTGTACGGTCCCCTCTCATGTTTTGGCCCCAACAAACAATAGAATGAGCCAATCGGCGGTAGCGTGCCGAGGTTGGTCGCCCCTTCCGTCCAGATCATGCCGTGCTTCAAACCAGCGTAGTGCGTTGGTTCAGCGAGGTCGGGCAATGGGCCCATGCTGGCGCTATCGGTCCCCAGCGTCATCACGCCGCGCGTCGCCAAAAACTCCATACATTCGGGGTCGGGGTCAGGATAGCCGGGCGACTTGCGATCCAACACGTCAGCAACATACCGCCTTCCCTCGGGAAACGGGCGGTAGTACTTGTCCGAATAGTCGCTGCGAAACAGGACGACATCGCCAAACTGCAGCCTGCGATGTTGCTCTTCAAACCGTTCGACATGCTCGCGCGTCACCAACGGGCTCACTCCCTTGGGAGCTTGATCGAGCAGATCCCGTACATCGACCACGCACGCTTCCCCTCCAAACTGCCATGCCTCGATCTTGTCAGTGTATGCCAGTCCCAACGCACCAGATTTCGGACGATTCAATTCGGGTCGAGCAACCGAATGGGGCGGCACGTCGAGTTGTGTTCCCGTGTTTCCGTCGATCAGCAATACGTCGATGTTGTACGGGCTGTCGGGACCGATGGTTCTCTCATGCACCATTTGAAACCGTGGAAACGGTGCCGATGGCCAAGTGGCCGGATACTCGGGCGCAACAAGCAATGAGCAATCAATGAATCTCGGTTCCTCACATAGGCAGTCGTGAGCGAACACGAGATGAAGCAGGCAGCAGGCTATCGCCAATAGGAAGCCGGAAGGCCTGCTCCTTCCCGTCGGGTGCATGTTTCGCCGCATGTTGACTGCCTTGAGCGATCGCTAGGAAGGGAGATCTCGGATATTCTAGGGCTTCACGTGCCAGCAGGCCAGCCGCCTCGGGTCGCTGGAAGATCCACGAGGCTGGTTTCCGAACGTCATCATTGCGCCATGTTGCTGGCCCGAGCTTGCCGCCGCCCTGTATCAAGTCGGTCCTTTCAAAACCTCGTGAGGATAGTGAACAAGCAGCCCAGTTGGACGAATCCGAGAAACAAGTGACGCAGGCCAGGCTTTGCCTGACGATCGCATTCCGCGATCGCGCGATTGAACACCGTTCGCGCATCTAACTGCACTTTCTGACATCTCGATAGTGCGATGAGGTGATGCGTCAACGAGATTGGCCGACGCAGCCAGGGGGCTTCCTGGTGAGAATTGTTTTGCGAAGAACAGTTCTCCAGCAAGGAGTTCCCCCATGGCTGCATGGATGCTGCCGCAGAGGATCGCAGAGTGGTGCGAAGTTCTCAGCACGGGTTTGGATCGCAGAAACCGGAAGTATTTTGTGCCGATCATCCTCGGCATGCTGCTGGCCAGTGGTCGGCGGACCGTGTCGAGTTGGCTGCGGGCGGCCGGAGTGGTCGAGGACTGGCAGGATCATTATTACTTTCTGCAGACACTCGGTCGCAGTGCGGGACGAGTTGCCACGAAACTGTTGTTTCTCGTCGTTCGACGGATTCCCGTGAGCCATGTCGGTCGGTCCGTGAAGCTGGCTCTGGACGATTCACCGACGAAACGCTATGGCCCCCAAGTGCAACTGGCGGGGACGCATCACAACCCCACGCCGGGGCCATCAGGTTCGCAGTTTCTGTATGGTCATGTGTGGGTCACGATCAGCTGGCTGGTGACACATCCGCTGTGGGGCTGCATTGGTCTTCCGCTGCGAGCGCTGATGTCTGTGCGGCGAAAAGATCTTGATCCGCTGACCAACATCGGTCGGGCCCCGTGGTCGTTTCGCACGAAGCTCGAACTGGCGGCCGAACTGGTCGAATGGTGTGTGACGCTGTTTCAAAACTGGTTTCACCGGCCCGTGCTGATCGTCGCCGACGGAGCCTATGCGAAACGTCCGTTTCTGCGGCGCGTGCTGGCCACCGGTGCGCACGTGGTCTCTCGCCTGCGGAAGGATGCGGCGCTGTGTGATCTCCCGCCGACGAAGCGTCGGGGCCGAGGCCGTCCACGAAAGTACGGAACGGCGAAACTTTCACTGTCTCGCCGGGGCAGTCATCGACAGGGCTGGACGCAGGCACGGATGGTACTCTACGGAGTCGAACAGACCGTCACCTTCAAGACATTCCTCGCGACGGATCGGCCCGCCGGCGGCACGATCCGTGTCGTGATCGTGAAGCGTTCGCCCGAGCTGTTTGCCGACTCTCCGGCGGGCTGGGTCGCCTTTTTCTGCACGGACCCCAAAGTCTCCGCCGAGAACATCCTCGAAAGCGTGGCCGACCGCTCTGCCATCGAACAGAACTTTCACGACGTCAAGGAAGTCCACGGCGTCGGACAGCAGCAGGTCCGCAACGTGTGGTGCAACGTGGCCTGCTGGAACCTGTGCCTGTGGCTGCACACGCTCGTGGAGTTGTGGTCGTGGCGGCGTTCGGGCCCCACCTTGAAACAACGATCAGACCGACCGTGGGACGAGCCGTCACGCCGGCCCAGTCACGCAGACCGCGTCAAAACCCTGAGAAAACAGGTGCTGCACGAATCATTTTCGGCGCTTCCCCGTCAGCAACGCACGAAACGAAAAATCCAGCGACTCTTCAAGGCCCTCACCAGACTTGTCGTATGAGCTAACGAGATGTCAGAAAGTGCAGGCATCTAACAGTCTGTTGAAAAACTGCTTCGTGGGCGAGAGCGCGGCAAAACTCGTCAGATCAAGGAGCCGAATCGCAGACATATCCCACGAGGCTCCGTCAAAACGCATAAGTTAGTGAACAGTTTGGTGTGGATGTTGCATGGTTGGTTCTCCGGAAAGGAGGGCTTGGCCCATGTTGACGCCTGCGTGGTACCCGTCGCTGATGCGACACGACGCGGCGTCCAGGACGGATGTCACTGCACAACTCACTGACGAACAATGGTTTCTGATCGAAAACTTATTTGAGTGGACACCGCCAACGCGTGCCGGCGGGCGACCGCCCATTCCGCCCCGCGCGGTGCTGGAAGCACTGCTGTGGATGTTGAGGAACGGCGGGCCTTGGAACAATTTACCAAAATGCTTTCCTTCGGAATCCACTTGTCGCCGACGACTGCGCGAGTGGACCGAGAACGGAGTGCTCATCGAGGTCTGGTCCCGGCTGGTCGAACTGGCCGACGAACGGGGGCAGGTCGACGGGGACCAACTGATCGCCGACGGAACCTTCTGTCGTGCGAAAAAAGGGGGGCTCTGGTGGGCGTTGGCCGCAAGGGCAAAGGCACGACGGTCCTCGTGCTCATGGACAACGACCGCACCCCGCTGGGTGTCGTGATCGCACCAGCCAACGAACACGAGACGCGGCACATCGAACGCTTGCTCAACTCGTCGGTCGTGGACCTTCCCCAGCAGACGCGACTGCTCTACGACAAAGCAGCCGACAGCGACCCCCTGCGCGATCGACTGGAAGCCCGCGGCGTGGACCTGATCTGCCCCCACCGCAAAAA
>JAJDEI010000185.1 GCA_029259845.1 Planctomycetaceae bacterium
CGTCACTACAACGCGATCGGCCGTCATCCGACTCTCAGACCCTCAACGCCCGACCATCAATCAACGACTTACGACAAACTCCGGCTCGAAAAAACTTTCAGAAACACCGATTTCCCAAATCACTGGGGAACTTGGGCTAGATCCGAGACCGAACCCGGTTCCAATAGGGGAAGAGAAGATGACACTCGAGGGACGTAGTATTCTGGTCACCGGAGCCTCCCAGGGAATCGGACGCGGTTGTGCGATTCAGTTGGCGCAGGCCGGAGCGAACGTGGGGATCAACTATCGCTCGCATCCTGAAGCAGCCGAGGAGGTCGCTGCGGAAGTCCGTGCGATTGGCCGGAAGGCCGTATTACTGCCGTGTGATGTGTCGGATGCCGCGGCTGTTGAAAAAATGTTCAAGGACTTCGTCGGAGATCTGGGACCGCTCAATGGAGCCGTCTCCAACGCCGCCTACAGCGACCGCGAAGCGATGGTCACAGCTGACATGGCCGGGTTCGAACGAACGATCAACGTCACCATGTGGGGGGCCTTTCACTGTGTGCGAACGGCCGCCCAAACGATGATCAAGCAGGGAAACGGGGGATCGATCGTCGTGATCGGCTCTCCGCATGCGGTCATTCCGGTGCCGTCTTCAATGGCCTACAACATGGCGAAGGCGGCGATCGACCACATGACGCGAACGGCGGCCATCGAACTCGCACCGGAGCGCATCCGCGTCAACGTGGTGCATCCCGGTTGGATCGATACTCCGGGGGAACGCAAGTTTTTCAGCGAGGAGGAGTTGGCCGAAGGAGCCAAGAGCATCCCCTGGGGACGCCTGGGGCAGCCGGAGGAAATCGGCCGGCTCGTCACCTTCGTGATGGGCGACGCCTGCGATTACATGACCGGCAGCACCCTCCTGATGGACGGTGGCATCAGCCTGGCCTTCGGCTCCGACCGTGATTGACGAAAAGTCGCAACGCCCCTCAATCCCAACCGGCCCAATCGCCGCTTGCGGTTTCGCAGCCTTCACTTCCCAATCCGACTCCTTCGGTGCTACTCCAACGGCGAGAGGCACTCCGGGACGTCGTTCCGGACGTTGTTGACCAGCGTCCCGATCGGGATCGCCTTGAGCGGAGCCGCGTGGAAAGGGCGCAGCAACTCGGTCAGTTGCTCGCTGTTGCCAGTCGGGTCGAGCCATTGGTCGTACCGGTCTTTTGGCAAAATGACCGGCATCCGCTCATGGATCGGTTGCAGATCGTCGTTTGCCGCCGTCGTGATGATGGTGCACGTTTCGATCGGCGAGGGCCCCTTTGCCCAGTGCTCCCAGAGTCCGGCGAACGCAAACGGACGGCCGTCCGCCATCGTGATGTGGTATGGCTGCTTGGTGCTGCCGGGCTGCTGCTGCCATTCGTAAAAGCCGGTCGCGGGGATGAGACAGCGGCGTCGTTTGAAGGCCGAACGGAACGACGGTTTCTCAGCGACCGTTTCGCCGCGGGCGTTAATCAGCCTGTTTCCAATCTTCTCGTCCTTGGCCCACGAGGGAATCAACCCCCAGCGGAGCAGGCCCGGCTCGCGCGGCGTCGCCTCTTCGTCGAAGCGGATCGTAAGCACGCTCTGCGTCGGTGCGATGTTGTAGCGCGGCGACCACGGAGGCGCACGGAACAGGTCGAAGAACTCCTGCAGTTCGTTCGGCGAAAGGGTCAGGTTGTAGCGTCCACACATGGTGTCTCCCCAAGTCGTAGGGTGGGTGGGACGAAGTGGAACCCACCACGCGAACGGTGGGTTTCGCTACGCTGCACCCATCCTACGGCGCTGCGAATGATTCGCGTTACCCTATCGGTTGCGTCACTGAAAGTCCCGCGACTTCGTCGGGATGCCGGCGAGCCGCTCGGAGAGATCGGCCATGCGATTGACGATCACATGCGTGACTCCCTGCTGATGCTGCAACTCCCCGGTGACCAGCAGGGCCCGGGAGGCATGGGCCACGCGACGGAACCGTTCCCAGACCGTCGGCCAGACGATCAGGTTGGCGTCCCCGGTCTCGTCTTCCAACGTCACAAACGTGACCCCTTTCGCCGAGCTGGGATGCTGCCGCCGTCTGACAATGCCGGCGACACGCACGCGGCGGCCGGTCGGAATCTGCGGCAACCCGGCTGCCGGGATCACGTGCTGCCGGTCGAGCCCGGGCCGCAGAAACTGCATCGGATGCCCCTTCAGCGACAGGCCGGTCGATCGATAGTCGGCTGCCACCTCCTCAAAACGGCTCATCTCCGGCAGCGCCACGATCGGCTCCACGAGGCCGCTCCCATCAACCCCGGCCCCATCAAGTCCGGTCGCATCAAACAACGTTCGGGGCTCGCGCTGCTCCAGGGCATTCCAAAGGGCATCGCGTCGGTTGAGAGCGAGCGTGCCGAAGACATCAGCACGAGAGAGACGCGACAGCGCGGCACGGCTCAGTCCGGCCCGCCGGGCGAAATCGTCGAACGACTCGAACACCCCGACGGCGCGGGCGGCAATGATCGCGCGGGCGTCCCGCTCTGGCAAACCACGAACCATCCGCAACCCCAGTCGAATCGCCGGCGACGGGCCGTCGGCCGGCTCCAGGGTGCAATCCCAATCGCTGCGATTCACGTCGACCGGCCGCAGCGGCACGCCGTGCTCAGAGGCGTCGGCTGTCAGTTCATCCGGACTGTAAAACCCCATCGGCTGACTATTGAGCACACAGGCCGAAAAAGCCGCCGGGTAGTATCGCTTCAACCAGGCGGAGACGTACACCAACAGGGCGAACGACGCCGCATGGCTCTCCGGGAAGCCGTATTCTCCGAAGCCCCGGATCTGTTTGAACACCCGTTCGGCGAACTCCGGCGAGTAGCCATTGCTCCGCATGCCCTTGATGAGCTTCTGCCGGAACGGTTCCAGAATGCCCCGCTTTCGCCAGGCGGCCATCGCTTTGCGAAGTTGGTCCGCTTCCCCCGGCGTGAACCCGGCCGCCACAACGGCGAGCCGCATCGCCTGTTCCTGAAACAGCGGCACGCCGAGCGTCTTGTGCAGCACCGCGCGAATGCGATCGTCGGGGTACTCCACCGGCTCCTGCCCCTGCCGTCGCTTGAGGTAGGGATGCACCATGTCCCCCTGAATCGGGCCGGGGCGGACAATGGCGACTTCGATCACCAGATCGTAAAAGCAGCGAGGTTGCAGCCGCGGCAGCATGGCCATCTGGGCTCGCGATTCAATCTGAAACAGCCCCTTGGTGTCCGCCTCGCAAATCATGTCGTACACGGCGGGGTCTTCGGGCGGCACCGTCGCCAGCGTCAACGGGCGGCCGTGATGGCCGGCGATCAACTCAAAGCATTTGCGAATGGCCGACAGCATCCCCAGCGATAAACAGTCCACCTTGAGGATGCCCAGCTCATCGAGGTCGTCCTTGTCCCATTGCAGAACGGTCCGGCCGGGCATCGCCGCATTTTCGATCGGGACCAACTGCGGCAGGGGCGTGTGCGAGATCACCAGGCCTCCCACGTGCTGCGAAAGATGTCGCGGAAACCCCAGCAGGTCGCGGACGAGAACGAGCAATTGGCGGCCCGTCCGCGACAACGGGTCGACCCCTCCCGCTCGCACGCAGCACGCCAAATCGTCAGCGTTGGTCAGATGGTCGACCGACTTGGCCATGCGGTCGACGCAATCCAGAGACAACCCCAGCGCCTTGCCGACGTCGCGGATCGCCGACCGGGGCCGGTACGTGATGACCTCGGCGGTCATCGCGGCCCGGTCCCGGCCATATTTGTCGTACACGTACTGCAGCACCTCTTCGCGTCGCTCATGCTCAAAGTCGACGTCGATGTCCGGAGCTTCGTTCCGTTCCTTACTGACGAATCGTTCGAACAACACGTCGATGCGGTCCGGGTCGACCGATGTGACCCCCAGGCAATAACAGACCGCTGAGTTCGCCGCCGATCCTCGCCCCTGACACAAAATGCCCCGACGACGGGCAAACCGCACCAGATCCCAGACCGTCAGAAAATACGCCTCGAAACGCAGCTCGCCGATGAGCGCCAGTTCGTGCTCGATCAGCTCGCCAACCTTGCGGGGGACGCCCTGCGGATACCGTTCCCGTCCGCCCGCCCAGGTCAGCCGCGTCAGATGTTTGAGTGGCGTGAGACCGGCCGGACAGAGTTCGTGGGGATACTCGAAACGAAGTTCGTCCAACGAGAACGTGCAGCGGCCGGCGACCTCGAGTGTGCGAGCAATCGCCTCCGGATGCTCGCCGAACAGCGCGGCCATCTCCGCCGGCGACCGTAAGAAACACTCCGAGTTGGGCGGCAGCGACCGGCCCAGCTCCGCCACCGTGCACCGCTGCCGGATCGCCGTCAGCACATCGGACAGAAACCGCCGCCGCGGCACGTGGTAACGCACACCGTGACTGGCGACCAGCGGCACCCCCGCCTTGCGAGTTGTCCGCATCGCCTTCCCCAGCAGACGGGCATCGTCCGGCCCGAAGTGCAGAGACAGGAACCCGTAACAACGGTCTCCGAAGAGTTCGCCATAACGATGAACGCCGCAGGTTTGTCCGGAGACACCTCCACCGGAGACACCCGGTGTCTCACTTTCCTCCAAACGTTGTCGGCAGGTCCCGCGTGAATTCTTCTTCCCAGCGGATGAGTCGATTGAGACACCGGGTGTCTTGCGCCGCTCGTGTCCCGCCTTCGTCGCGCCGCTGCCGTCAGCTTCGTTCAGCAGCACCCCGCACAGCAGGCCCTCCGCATGCGCGGCGACGTCGTCGAATGTCAGACGGCATTCCCCCTTCGCGGCTCGCCGCCGTCCCCGGGTGATGAGCGACGCCAACCGCCCATAGGCGGCCCGGTCGGTCGCCAACAACACCGCCGGCGGTGCATCCGCCGGCGTGATCTCAGCGCCGATCAACAGCTTGAGCCCGACCTCCTTTGCTGCCGCATGGGCCCGCACCACTCCGGCCAAACTGTTGCGGTCGGTGATCGCCAATGCTGCATCACCGAGTTCGGCCGCCTGTTGCACCATCTCATCCGGGTGTGACGCCGCTTCCAGAAACGTGAAGTTCGTCCGGCAATGAAGCTCCGCATACGTCGGCACCGGCGCAGCCCCAACCGCGCGGACGTGCGGCTGTCGTTTGGGCATCGGAGGAGGTTGAGGCATGACTCAGTCGAAACTCCCCTGCAGAAACCACTCGCCCGTGCTTCGGTCGCGGAAGAGCCAAAAGCGTCGCCACTGGGCAGTTTCGACCCGGTAGTAATCACGGAGAATCTGCCCTTCTCGCCACCAGCCGGTCTCGATCCGTTCCGGCCCCCAACTGCGGACAATCTGATGGTCGCAGCCCTGCCAACGAAAGCGGACCGGCGGGCCGTCCGGCACCATCGAGACCGCGACCACGCGGCACGGCTCCCTCCAGACAGACGGCGGTCGGACATGCGGCGGTCGGACTGCCGACAGGTCCGGTGCTGTCAGGATCAGCCGGTCCCGGATCGCGGGCCGCATCCGAAAGGCTCGTTCGGGCTGATGGTCATCAACGCACTCCGGACGAAGCACGGTCGCTTCCCCCAGCCGGCTCGTGAGCCGTTCGATCAGATCGGCCGCCTCATCGGGACTGCCGGGCGAATCGATCAGTGTCGTCTGTCGCTCCCGCAGCGGCTGCAAAACCGTCGCCTCCACCTGCAGCCGCGACACCTCATCGCCGAAAGGGACCCGCTCCAGTTTGAGCTCCAACAGCGCCCACAAATGCGCCCCACTGGCGGTCGGTCTGACAAGACCGACCGTGACCGCGCGGCACTGCTGACGATGCAACAAGCGGCACTCCAACGCGACAGTTCCCAGAAAACGCTCCGCCAGTTGCGACGCCACATCGTCGACCAATCGCTGCAACATTACGCAAATCCACGCCCGCTCACTCACCGGATGCTCGAACTCCCACATAGCAACGATCGGTTGCGGAGCATGCTCAAAGGCGACCGCTTCCGGCACGCGGCCTGTCGCCTGATCGATCCGTTTCAGCAGCAGCGGGTCGAAGCGGCTCCGCAGACTGTCCCGCGGCAGAGCCAGCAACTGCCCCACCGTCCGCAGGTCGAGTTCACGGAGAGTCCCGACAATCTCCGACGGCAACCGCAGCGATTCCACCGGCAGAGGCGAGAGCACGTCGATCGACTCACCGCTGCCGACGACTACGGCGGTCTCGCCGGAAAAGTGAACCACCGCCCATGCCGCGCCCAGTGTGTCGGCGACAGCCGCGCGGGCACTCAGCCCCTGCCCGGAGAACTCATCGAGGATCCGGACTAGCATGGGCCCCTCGCCCCCATGTAAATGGTCGCAGCCGGTGGTGTCGAGAACCAGACTCTCCGCCGGGGTCATCGGTTCCAGCGCGACCGACGGCGTATACCGTCGGCACCATTCACCCAGTTCGTGGAGCGCCTCACAATCGGCGCTCGGGTCGTGCTGGTCAAATCGCCCGTCGCCCACCAAGGTTCGCGCCTCGGCGAGCGGCATGTCCCTGCGGACCCCCGCCGCCATTGCGGACCGGGAACAGGCGACGACACGCAACCCGTTGCGTGCTTCGTGAAACAACACCACCGCTTGTCCCCTAAGCGCCCACGGCTGCCGGCAGACACGTTGGATCGGCCAGTTGGGAAACCACACGCACGTCACCCGTTGCATCACACAGTTCCACTTCGACAGTCTCTCCGGGGCCTTGCCCTCGCCGATGCAGCACGTCGGCGCGCAGCCGGCGAACCTGAGCGGTCAGCGACGGTAAGGGAGTCACCAAAATCCGCACGTCCGCCCACGTTGGCAGAGGGCGGCATGCCGCAGGGCGGATTAGCAGCGCGCGGCTGCCGGAACGCTCCACCGCCAACTGCAAACGTCGTGACGCTACCGCATCGAGCCGGTCCAACCGGCACACCGCTGCAATCACCCCCCGCGACCGCAGCGTCTGCTCCAATGCCCACAACATGTCCGCCGCTGCGTTCGCCGGTATGCTCGATGTTGTGTTCGACGCTGTGTTCGACGCTGTGTCGGGACGAATGACCACCGTGCGGGTCAAATCGATACCGGCTTGTGAGAGGCCCGGCGGATAGCATTCCCTGTTCGGATCGACGATGACCAGTTCTCCCGGCTCGCGCATCAGCCGTCTCACCACCGACAGCACCAGTTGCACCGTCCCCCCCCCTCTCCCGTTCTCCGCCCCACCACCCGTCCCGCCTGCGACCCACTCGAAAACCGTCCCTGCAGGCAACGGCTGTCGTCCGGCGAGGATCGCCCCCAAGTGACAGTTCGACGGCGCGGCGGTACCCGTTTGCTGCAGGCGACGTCTCAATTCGCGGAGTTGGTGTCGTTTGCTCATCGCTCACAGGCTGCGGCGGTCAAACCGCTCAGAATCGAACCGGCCTGGTGTAGTGAACGTATGTTTATACCCCATGTCCACGCCGATGGCCAGTGCAAAACGAGTCCCTTCTTCTCTCCGGGCCGCGGACCGGGAGAGGGACGCTTCCGGAGGTGTGTGATTTCACGCCACAAATACCCCCCCCTTGTCGAATTTGGGGCGTCTCACCGTCGTCGGCCGTCGCCGTTGGCTCCGGGCTAACACCAATCCCTGCCCTGATCCCGGTTAGCCCGGAGGTATCGCCGACGGCGAACCGCCGGAAATCCCCCCATCGTGATAAACACGTTCGCCCAGAGGAACGGTCGCCCAGCGTCGAAATCCGACGTTGTCGATGGTAGACTGGGGCCAACCCCAACGGGAACAGCGCATGGCCGACTCCAATTCTCCGAAGCCCGACCGACCGGACGACCCCGTGTATCTCCACGCGCGGCGGGAAGCGCTCGTGATTCTTGCGCTGTGGGCGGCAGCTCTGTTGTGGGTCGTGCCGTACTGCTATTTCAACGGCTATTATGAAGTGCCGGACCCCGAACAACTGGTCACTGTTTTCGGGATTCCGGATTGGGTTTTCTGGGGAGTGCTCGTCCCATGGTTCGTCTGCACGCTGGCGACGGTCGGGATTTCCGTGTGGGTCATCCAGGATGACGACCTCGAATGCGACGAAGCTCCCTCCACGCCGGGGTGAGTTCTTTCACCCGCTGTGTTGTCCCCGCCACGTGTTAGCATTGGCGCGCATTCATCGGCTCCCAAGCCGACGGCTTCGCCGTCCGGCAGCCGCCAACCCGGTTGGAACACCGTACTCCACGGTTCGTTGCCAGCGTCCAGGAGATCGCCCGACGGCAAGGCCGCCGGCTGAGGATGAACGAATGGTGAAAACATCCAAACGGCCGTCGGTCGCCACGATCATTGTTTTGGTGGGGGCGTTGTTGCTGGCCGCAACTCGGGGCTCGGCCGATGATCCGGATGGCGTCCGCCTGCGGACGGGTCCCACAGTCGTCTTCCTCGGCGACAGCATCACGGCGGCGGGGCATTACGTCGACGATATTGAGACGGCGCTGCTGCTTGATGAGGGAACGCGGGCGGTTCCGTTTATTATCGAGTTGGGGCTGTCGAGCGAGACAGCGTCCGGACTGACGGAGCAGGACCATCCCTTTCCGCGGCCCTGCGTGCATGAGCGTCTGGCCCGCGTGCTGAAGGCGACGAAGCCGGACGTCGTGGTCGCGTGCTACGGGATGAACGACGGCATCTACCATCCGTTTTCCGACGAACGCTTCGCAGCGTATCAGCAGGGCATCCGGGATCTGATCCGCAAGGTGCACGGAGCGGGAGCGCGGGCTGTGCTGCTGACCCCGCCGCCCTACGGCGGGGCGGTCGTCCCGGTGCCCGGTCCAAAGCCGGGCGAGCCGTTCGGATACAAGACGCCCGACCCCGATTACGATGCAGTCCTCGCCCGGTATGCCGACTGGGTGCTCACGCTCGGTGCTCAGGATCGCGTTGAGGTCATCGACGTGCGAACCCCCATACTGCAGCACCTTGCCCAAGCGTACAACGGCGACCCGATCCATCCCAATTCGGTCGGCCATCGCGTGATGGCCCGCGCCATTCTCGCCCATTGGAATTGCATCATTCCCGGCGCGCCGGAGGCGGGGATTTCCCTCGCAGCCGATGACGAACGGTGGTCCGCCGTGCGAGCGCTTGTCGCCAAACGGAGACGGATCTACGACCGCAAATTGCTGTGGGAGATCGGCCATCAGCGTCCCGGCAACGAGCCGCCGCAGACGATGTCCGAGGCGAAAAAGGCAGCGGCCCGCATCGACCGTGAGATCGGGCGTCTGTTGCCAGCAGAATCCTGAATCCAGCGAGCGCGACTGCGGTGCGAAAGGCGTCGCCGGGAACTCCATGAACACGGCGATGGCCGCCGCGTCACCCTCCGCCAAAGCGCGTGTCCGGTTCCGGCAGACAGCAGAGGCCGATCGGTTGGCATGGCGGCGTCTGCAAGCGTTGACATGGTGTCGGCTGGTTCGTGCAAACAATTGCAGAAGCCGCGTTCGTCAGGCCGTCCTTCCACGACGGATGTCAAGCAAGCCCTCGCAGGACGGCAGCCAGTTGGCAAAGTGAGCCGCGGCTGTGTCAGCCGCGCCGAAGTTCGCGAACGGTCTGGTTGATCGCACGACCGCGATGGCAGCGGCACACGGAACGGAGCTTCCCAAGGGGCCGCTCAATTGTTTCGGTCAATTCCGTCAATGGAGTCCGTAGCGGTTCATCTTGTAGTGCAACGTTCGCACACTGACTGCGAGTGCCTTCGCGGTGTGCTCACGATGATTGTCTGCGGCGGCGAGGGCGGTGAGAATGGCGTCTTTCTCAGCCGATTCGGCCGCTTCGGCGAGCGTCTGGACGCGATTCGACTCGGAGTGCGCGACTGGACGCAGTTCCGCCGGAAGCTTTTCCGCGGTGATCGCGTCCTCCGTCACGGTGACCACCAGACGTTCCATCACATTTCGCAACTGACGGACATTTCCGGGCCAGCCGGCGGCCGTCAGCACGTGCATGGCGTCGTCGGCAACGCATTTGGCCGGGCGGTTGTGCCGCTGGCAGAAGTGTTTCAGGAAATGTTCGACCAACAGAGGGATGTCGTCCCGGCGTTCGCGGAGCGCGGGAATCTGAATCGGCACGATGTTCAGCCGATAGAACAAGTCCTCACGAAATGTGCCTTCGTCGATCAAATGTTGAATGTCCCGATTGGTCGCGGAAACAATCCGGGCGTCCGACGACAGCAGTTCCTCCCCCCCCACACGCGTGAACTGGGTCGATTCCAGGACGCGCAGGAGGTCGACCTGGCTTTTGGCGGGAATCTCCGTAATCTCATCCAGAAACAGCGTCCCGCCGCGCGACTGCTCGAAACAGCCGGGCTTCTGCCGTGATGCTCCGGTGAACGCTCCCTTTTCGTGGCCGAACAGTTCGCTTTCGAGCAACGTCTCCGGAAGGGATCCCAGATTGACGGCCACGAAGGGGCCGCAGCTCCGACCGCTCAAATCGTGCAGGGCCCGGGCGATCAGTTCCTTGCCGGTGCCGCTTTCGCCTTGAATGAAAACCGTGGCGTCGGTGTCGGCCACTTGGCGAATCTGGCGGTACACGTCCTGCATTGCGGCACAGTTGCCGATAATGCCCGAAATCTCTCCGGCATCAGCCAGGCGGTCCTTGAGGGTCCGGTTTTCCGTTCGCAGCCGATGATGTCCGAGCGCAATGCGAACCTGCTCGCGGATCAGATTCAAGTCCACCGGCTTGGTGATGAAGTCGAACGCCCCGCGTCGCATGGCTTCGACGGCCGTTTCGACCGTGCTGTGGGCGGTGATGACGATCACGGTTGTTTCAGGCCGGCGTTCGAGGACCAACGCCACCAGGTCAAGGCCGTCGCGGTCACCGGGCAGCCGGACATCCGCAATCACCAACTGAAAGTTGCCGGCGTCGAACTTGTCGAGTGCCTCGTTAACGTCGCCGGCGGTTTCGATCAGGTCGGCTTCCTTCGTGAGCCCCTTCGCCAGGCCGGAACGAATGTTCGGCTCGTCATCGACAATCAGAATGTGGAATCCGCTGGTCATCGGTCGTCAACAATGGTGATCTCGTCCGCCGTGGCGGCGGCAGGGTGCATCGGGCACAGCGTTCATCGGATGAAGGAGGCTCGTCGGACCAAGAAGGCTCATCGGACAATGGGGGCGCCGCGTGGGCGTCACTCATTCGGCAGCGTCAACTCAAAAACCGTGCCGCGCTCGGAGGTGTGAAACTGAAGACGGCCGTTGTGCTGCCGGACAAGCTTCTCGCACAAGGCAAGTCCCATGCCGGTTCCGTCATTTTTTGTGGTAAAATAGGGGTCAAAGACGCAGTCTCGCACGTCGGCGGGAATCCCGGAACCGGTGTCGATGACTTCGATGCGGGCTGATTGGGTGTCCGCCGCGGTCGCAACCCGCAGGGTCAGCGTCCCGCCGTCGGGCATGGCTTCCATCGCGTTGACCAGCAGATTAAGCAACACCTGTTCCAGCCGGACGCGATCCGCGTTAACCGGCGGCAAGGGCTCCGTTGGCAGTTGGACATGAACGGCGATGCCTTGCAGGTCCGCTTGCGGACCGATCAGCCTGGTCTGCCGGCCGACGAGTTTCGTGAGGTCCACGGGGGTGCGGTTCAACTGGTCGAAGGAGGCAAAATCGCGGAAGCTCTCGAGGACGCCGCCCACGCGGGTGACTTCCGTCTTGATGACGCCCAGCATGCTGCGGACTTCGTCGGAGTCGGCCTGCCCGTCGATTTCTTCCTCCAGAAGCTGCACATGCAGCCAGAGTGCCGCCAACGGGTTCTTGATCTCGTGATGCAGCCCAGCCGCCAGCGAGCCGAGTCCCATGTACCGCTCCATCCGTCGCATCCGTTCGTCCATCAGGACGCGTTTAGTCACGTCCCGGAGTTGAACCACGTTACCAATCTCGGCGTCCTGATGGTCACGCAGTGGTTGGCAAAAGGCGCGCAGCGTACGCGTTGTGCCATTGGCCGACGTCGGAAAGTCTTTCGTAATCGCTGCCGGTCGGCTTGATTGCGATTCCTCGCGGAATTCTTCCAACGGCATCCGGCCGGACAACTCATACAATGGCCGGCCCACATATTCACCCGTCAAAGACAACAGCTCAATCCCACGACGGTTGATGCTCGTCACCATGCCGTCACGATCAGTCGTAATGACGGCTTGGTCCATGCTGCTCAGGATGTCGCCGGCCAGCGACTTGATGTCGCGCAGCGATTCCTGCGATGACCGGTACGCACGCCACAGCAGGACCATCACGAAACCGGTGACAATCAAGTTCAAAACCACGAGGATCGTCAGCCAGAACTGCCAGCGCAGTTCGCCGGCGAGTTCCTCGGCTGGAACTGCGGACTCCGGCGGGAGCTGCTGGATCAGTTGCCGGACGATTTCCTGTTCTCGCTGGAAGTCGACCATCACCCACAGAGTGACCGCCAGAGCTGCCACGCTCAACAGAAACAGCCCGGCGATCACCAGACGGTACGTCTTTGCGGTTTCGGTCGATTGAATGCGGAACATGGGAAGTCAGACGCCGGTATCACTTCTGTCCGACAGCGAGCATCGGAATCGGGATTGTTGAGTTGTCGGGATTGTTGATTTGTCGATCCCGCTCGCGGACCGCCTGTGGAACGCCGCGCCGGAAGGCGCGGCCATGCGGCCTCCCGAGATTCGACGGCCCAAATGTATCATACAACGGTTTCCACGTCGGACCGAACGGGTGCGCCTCCCGGACCATTCAAAGTTACACTTGGGAGAAGACCGACCGGGACAAGCTCAATGGACACCCGAAGCGTCAGCGAGGAAGCCAACGTGACTGAGCGATTCGTCCCTCGCTGACGCTTCGGGTGACGAGGTTCCCCAGCTTCCATCTTTGAACCGCCCTGGGAGCGCCTCCCGGACGAACGTGTTTTTCACCATGAGGGGATTGTTGGCGGTTCGCCGTCCGCATTGCCTCCGGGCGAACAGGACTCATGAGATGGCGTTAGTCCGGAGCCAACGGCGACGGCTGACATTGGTGACGCCCCAACTCAAACAAAACGAATGCCTTGGGCACCGTCGCCAACGGCCGCGCGTCGGAGGCGCTGTGACGCCGACAGGCCCAAGCGGAGCGGCAGACGGCCCCGGGGGTCCTCCGGCAACGGTTTCACGCCCATTTTGCCATCAACCCCACTCAGTGTCTGCAATATATTGCATTCGGACTGCAAATTGCTGCGAGAATTGTCGATCCTGTCGCCCTCGTATTGACGCGTTTGGCCTCCTGGCGTAAATCAGGCTCCCCCCTCTCCTGGCATTCCTTGTTGCTATCTCGAATCTCTGTTGCACTGCTGACCAGCCCCCAACAGGCCGGTCAGCAGGAGAATGAGGTCTCATGCGCCCTCGTCTGTTACGCCCTCAATGTGCTGCATCTCTTGCTGCGGCTCTCGTCGTATTGGCGGCCCAGTCGTTGTATGGGCAGTCGTCGTACGGACAGTCGTCACAGTCTGAAGCAGAACTCGCGTCGCGGGTTTCATCGTTGGAGGCCGAGATCCGGAATCTTCGACAGGCGAATTCCTCCACGCCGGTGGGCGCGCCCGCTCAGGATGCGGTGGCGGAATCCAGTGTTGAGCAAGCCGCGTTTCATCGTCCTGCGACACCGGACCAGTTTTTTGCATCCCGGCAACGGTCGTTTCCGACCGTTCGCGTGACCGGATTCTTTCAGGCCGACGCAGGGTGGGTGCATCAGGATGGGGCGAACATGGCCGCGGTGGGGGATGTTCAGAATGGAGCCGACTTTCGTCGTGCCCGGCTGGCGGCAACCGGAGACGTCGCAAGCAACGTCGGCTACATGGTCGAGTTCGACTTCGCATTCCCCGGCCGGCCGAGTTTCATGGATGTCTGGCTGGAACTCCGGGACCTGTCGGTGTTGCAAAATGTTCGCATCGGACAGTTCCGGCACCCGGTCGGGTTGGACGGATTGACGAGCGCCAGGGAATTGACCTTCATCGAGCGTGGCCTGCCCTTTGCGTTCCTGCCGTTTCGCCAGATCGGAGCGATGACGTATGGAGCCAACGAGGACGAAAACTTCACCTGGGCCGTTTCCGGCTTTCGATTTCCGACCGATGTGTTCGGCGGACAGATCGGTGACAGCGGCGGCTACGGATTCGCAACCCGTTTGACCGGCCTGCTGATCGACAATGGCGACGACGGAGTCCTGCATCTTGGCGGCGCGTTCAGTGTGATCGACCCGGCCAACAATGCGGTCCGGTACCGGAGCCAGCCGGAGTTCTTTGTTGCCGAAACCGGCGGCGCAGCATTCGTCCCCGCTGGTGTCCCCAGCACCGTGCCCCCGTTTGTCGATACGGGAGTGATCGCCACCGACACGGCGAGCCTGTTCGCCGCGGAACTGGCCACAACGACCGGTTCGTTCCATGCCCAGTCGGAGATGATCTACGCCATCGTGAATCGCCGGGGCGGGTCTGGCGTCTCGTTCTCGGGGGTCACTGCCCAGGCGGCCTACATCCTGACCGGCGAGCACCGGCCCTACAACCGCAAAAAGGGAGTCCTCGGCCGCATCAAGCCGGACCATCCCTTCGGCAAGGATGGCTACGGAGCATGGGAAGTCGCCACCCGCTGGTCGATGCTCGACTTGAATGACGCCGACGTTCGCGGCGGCCGGTTGAACGACCTGACATTCGGCCTTAACTGGTACTTGAATGCGTTCACGAAGTTCCAGTTCAACTTCATCCACGCCTTTCTCAACAGTCCCGTCAACGGTCGCAGCGACGCCGACATCCTCGCCATGCGGGCCCAGTTGGATTTTTGACGCCAACCGTCGCGAGTCCGAAACGGCATCATGCCGACAACGGGCCCGGAGGTCTTGCGAGTTGTCCGGTGGGAACACCCGGTGTCTCGCAATTTCGAGAAACGTTGAGGACATGAGCCGCACACACTAGCCCGTTGAAAAACGTGTGCCACGGCTGTGTCAGCCGTACAGATGTCTGAAAACTGACTGGTTTCTCGCACCGCCGAGACGGCAGTGGCACGCGGAATTGAGTTTTTCAGCGGACTGCTAAGTGGACGCGCCCCATTTACGATGGTCGGCGACGTCCTTTCACGCGGCGGCGCGGCGGAGGCGGCGGAGGACGTTCTCGAATTCGTCCTTCGATGAGAACGGGATCACGATCTGTCCGCGGTCGCCGCTCTTGAGCTTGATCTCCACCTTCACTCCCAGCAGGTCCCGCAAATGGTCCTGCAGAGAGAGGACATGATTGGACGCCTGCGGGTTCGCATTGGCAGGTTTGGGCGTCATCGGCACGACGTCCGCCTCTCCCTTGGCTTTGGCGCGGACGGCCGCTTCGGTCTGGCGCACGTTGAGCGACTCCGCCTGAATCCGCCCGCACATCTCCAACTGGTCCGCCGTCTCCAGCGCCAGCAGGGCACGGGCATGGCCGGCAGAAATCTTGCCGCCCTGGAGCGCGGCCTTCACCGGCTCCGCCAGGTCCAACAATCGCAGCATGTTGCTGACCGCCGAGCGGCTCATGCTCAGTTGTTTCGCCAATTCCTCGATCGACGTCCCGAACTGATCGATGTACTCGCGAAACGCCTGCGCCTTTTCCAGGTCGCCCAAGTCCTTGCGTTTCAGGTTTTCTTCGAGCGCGTACTCACAAGCCGTCTGGTCGATGACGTCCACGATGCGGCAAGGCAGAGACGTCAGCCCCGCCTGCTGGGACGCCTGCCAGCGCCGTTCACCGGCGATCAATTGGAACCCGCCCTGCGGCAACTCGCGGACCAGGATTGGTTGCAGCACCCCATGCTCACGGATGCTGTCGGCCAGTTCTCTCATGCTCTCTGCATCGAACTGCTTGCGGGGCTGCCACGGGTTCCGCTCGATCTGGTCGATCGGGACCTCCCGCAGCGATGACGGGTCGCGCGGCTCCGCCTCATGGTCGGCGGGTGTTCCCCGGCCCAGCAATGAATTCAGACCTCGTCCCAGACGTCGTTTCGGTTGCGTGGCAGACGGCTGCGTGCCGGACGTTTGTGCGTCCGGCGACGGTGTGTCCGATGACTTCTTGTCGGACGGATGTGTGTCTGAGGTTTTCTCAGTCATCGATGAGCCTTCCTTGGCTGCAAGACTTGTCTGCAAAAACAGGGCCGCCCCGACGAGGCTCGCCACGGGCATGGGCGAGGATTCTACGAACCAGTTCCGCATCGCCGCAAGACGTGTTCAATCGACCGCTTCACGTGAAACGGGGCAGGTTGCGCAGGAGCGGCGCCTCGTGATCCGCCGTCCAGCCTCGGTGGAGATCCGGAAACGAAAAGGACCGCTCCTCCCATGAGGACGCATCGCAGTCTCTTCTGATGCCGACATCGTGGAGTTTCGTTTCCAGAGAGGCTCTCACAGGCTATCCGGAAACTAATGGCGTGTGTTTCCGGGAGAGCGGCGGGTGGCGGGGGCTCGGCAAGGTTGTCCGACCGTCGTGCCGCGTCGATCACGGGGGCGATGAGGCCGTCGTGGAGATCGTTCGTCGCCCCCGGTTCGGATCGGGAATCATGGCCCCGCACCCCAACGAGCCCCCGCCACCCGTCGCCTCACAGTCTCTTCTGATGCCGACATCGTGGAGTTTCGTTTCCAGAGGGGCTCTCACAGACTCAGCGAGTCACGCGATACAGCCGCACCGGTTGGGCGGGCAGCGTCTCTCGCTCCTTCAGGGCACGGGGGCCATGCTCGTCCAGCAACACCAAATCGCTCGGCTTGTAGGCCCATTCGCCGATCCGGGAGAGATGGTCGCGAACCTCTGCCGGTTGTTCGGCAAACGGCGGAGCATGCGGACCGGTGACGAGCAGCAGCCGAACGTTCTGCACCGCCGGGGCAGATGCCACCCCGTAGTCGGCGGACGGCAGAACCAGGATGTTGTCCTTGTAAGTCCCTCTCCGTTGGGCCATCGCCGCCAGGTGAAAGAACAGACCCGGCTCGGCCACAACGGTGATCACGACGGTTTCGTCGCGGCGCACTGAGCCTGTCCCGGTGGAGATTCGATCGAGCATCTGACCGGCGATCACCTGCAGCCCGCGGCGGTCTGCCGTGATGTGATTCCTTGCGTTGGCGATTCCCTGGGTGAGCGCCGCTGCGACGAGCAGGAGGATCGCGACCGTCCATCGAGTCGCCGGGACCGATGGTGACACCCCCTTGGAGGAAACGACCCTTGCGGAGCGGACGCGGGAAAACGATGCGACGCCCGCGCCGGCCACCAGCCAGACAGAAACCACCCACGGCAGCGTCAGGCGGGCGTACGGCGAGTAGAGCGGCACGGCGACAAACAGGGCGAGGAACCACGCCGCCAGCATCCAGCCAGCGAGCTGCCGCCGACCAGAATCGCCGGGTGCGCTCTCAACGGATACCGTTCGAGCCGTCGCGAGGAAGCCCATCGCAACCGCCACCAGCAGGATCGCCAGCAGACTGAGGCCGTGGTGGTAGTGCAACAGATTGGCGGCCTGATGGGCGAAACTGCCGGGCCACCCGGCCAGCCCGACAAAGTACTTCGCATGGTTGGCAGACACCGCGGCATAGCCCCCCACGTTCTGGAGTGAGACGAGCACGGGCACCCAACCAACGAACGCGATGACAGCGACGAACCCCCAACGGACGCACGCCGGTTTCGCCACACATCTCAAATGTTTGGCGAAACCGTCTTTGTGTCCCACGAATCGAGAGGGGAGAAATCGCGGCGCGAGGAGCCACGCGGCTGTCCCCGCTCCTGAGATCGCCAGCGTCAGCCAGCCGTTGTACTTCGTCCACCACGCCAGACTCGCGAAGATTCCGGCCAGCATAATCGCTCGGGGCCTCCCGGTCGCGATCGCCCGCCATGCCCAGTACACCCCCCACAGCATCCACAGACAGAGCAGTCCGTCCGTCAAAGCCGCGCGGCTGTACTGAATGTGAATCGCATTGATCGTCGCCAGACCCGCTGCTGTCATGCCGGCCAACGGCCCGAACCACGACCGCCCCACCCACCACAGCGACGGCACCAGCAGGCAACCGGCCAACACATTGGCCCACATCACCGCCGACGCGTCGCCCCCGCTCAAAACCAACGACCACTCCAGCAGCGCCGGCAACAACGGCGGTGCGTACAGATGCCGGAACGGGTAAGCGTTCCCGCTCAGCGGACAGTACAGATTCGACGCATACACTCCCTCATCGAAGTGCTCCGCCGCCATGTGACTTGGCTGCCAAACCCGCAGCCCCATACCAGCGACCGTGAGCAGCGCGATGACCACTAGCTCGGTCGTCATCAGCGAGAGCGACCCACGAGGAGCGTCTGACGCCGATGCGGTCGAAACGCGACTAGGCTGGGACACGATCGGAGCCATGCGGTTTCACGTGAAACAGGAGAAGCCAGGGGGAACAGGGCGAGTTACATTCACACAATGTTGAGGGTGGCTGGGGCGATCTGAAATCGATGACGGGCCAGCCGCGCGGAACACTGGGGCTGTGGGCGGTGAACGTACCGAGTCCACGGCCCCAGAGTTCGGCCTGAGGATACATTTCCGGCACCACAACGGCGCCCAAGCCACCCGGGAACAAGCCAGCACCGCCATCGAACGGCCGCACCTAACAGAGAGAGGCCGCGCCGGCCTCGGTTTCCTCACTCTGCCGTCCAGTCTATCATAGGGGCATCCTTCACAAGAACCATCGCCATCACGGCCACGCAAGGCCGACAGCCGGGAGCAATTCATGCCCAACCCAGACGAAATGTACGACGAGGCGACCCGCATCAAAGACAGCGGCGACCTGGAAGGTGCAGTCGCCAAGTTAAGGGAGATCCTCGAGGCCGATTCGAACCATGCCCTCTCGCATTCGGCCCTCGCGGTCCATCTGCAGAAACTGGGCCAGCCGGACGAGGCGGTCAGCCATGCCCGGAAAGTCACCGAACTGGAACCGGACGATCCGTTCTCGTTCACGCAATTGTCGGTCATCTGCATGCGCTGCGGACTCATCCAGGCAGCCGAAGACGCCATGGCGCAAGCCCGCAACATCCAAACGCGCGGCTGACGCCCTCGTGGTCTATCAAACCTAATACCTAGGGTTGGAGTTCAGCCTTGAGGCTGCCCAAGCGAGCGACTGCTTGAACTCCAACCCGAAGTCTTAGCTGTGACCGAGCACTCGTCTCTCAACGCACACGTCAAAGACGCTCACTTGCGGTTTCGCAACACCGGTGGACGTTGGCGGCGGTTGGTCGCGCCAAGCTGCAAGCGATGACCGAGGTCTTCGGAGTGGTTCTCTCAGATGATCGCGATCGCACATTGTCGACGGGTGATGCACCAAGTGCGGCGACGGGCCAAACGGGTTGCCGCGCTGACGGACGGCGAAATGCTGTCCGAGAGCCATCGCCTGCAATGGGAAGCGCGCGGCGGGACACCGCTCAAAATGTTGTTGCCGGACGTGTTCGCGCTCGCCGTCGAAGCGGCGACGCGAGAACTCGGCATGACCCATTATCCCGTGCAGATCATCGGAGGCGTCGCCCTGTTCGAGGGGGGCATCGCCGAGATGCAGACCGGCGAAGGCAAGACCCTCACCGCCGTCCTGCCGGCCGCGCTGCGGGGATTCGCCGGCAAGGGATGTCACGTCCTTACGACCAACGACTACCTCGCCGAGCGTGATGCGGATTTGCTTCGTCCGGTCTTCGCGCGGCTCGGGCTGACGGTCGGCTGCATCCAACAACCGCTCGACACCGCCGCCCGCCGCGCAGCGTACGCCTGCGACATCACCTATGGCACCGCCAGCGAGATCGGCTTCGACTTCCTCCGCGACCGCCTCCGCACCGGGGCCAGCGCAACGTCGGATAAACGACGGGAGATGTTTCATACCGACTCCGCCGAAGAAGCCCCCGTGCAGCGCGGCCAATACTTCGCCCTTGTCGACGAAGCGGACAGCATCCTCATCGACGAGGCCCGCACGCCGCTCATCATCGGCCTGCAACTGCCCAACCGTCCCGCAATGGTCAGTCTCTACCGTTGGTCCAATCAAGTCGTCACTCAGTTGGAGCGGTCGATCGACTTCCTCTATGACGAGAAGCGGCGGTCGGCCTTCCTCACCGAACATGGTTGCCGCCGGGTGATCCTGCTCTCCAAGCCCGCGCTGCTCGACTCGGTCGACACGGAACGCATCTACCAGCATGTTGAAAAATCGCTCACCGCGCATTACGGCTTCACGCTCGATCGCGATTACATCGTGGTCGATGACGAGGTCGCGATTGTGGACGAATCGACGGGCCGGCAGATGGAAGGCCGCAAGTGGCAGGACGGGTTGCATCAGGCGGTCGAAGCCAAGGAGGCGATTCCCCTCAGTCCGCAGACTGGCAGCGGAGCCCGCATCACCATTCAAACGCTGTTCCGCCGGTACGAACATCTGGCCGGCATGACGGGCACCGCCGCGACCGCCCGCCGCGAATTCAAACGGGTCTACGAACGGAAGGTCACCGTCATCCCCACCCACAAGCGTTGCCGCCGCACCGGACAGCCGACGCGCATCTTCGTCACACAGGCCGCCAAACGGGAGGCGGTGTTCCGGGAGATCGTCCGGCTCGTCGCCGAGAAACGGGCGGTGCTGATCGGCACGCCGTCGGTCTTCGCCTCGCAGGCGCTCTCCGAGCGGCTCGACCAGGAGGGATTGGCCCATTCGGTCCTGAGCGCCGTTCACCACGAACAGGAGGCCAAGATTGTGGAGAAGGCCGGGCTCCCGGGCCGCATCACCATCGCCACCAACATGGCCGGGCGCGGCACGGACATCCTGCTGCACGACCATGTTCGCGAAGCGGGCGGACTGCACGTCATCGCCACCGAAATGCACTCCTCGAAGCGGATCGACCGCCAGCTCATCGGACGCGCTGCCCGTCAGGGAGACCCTGGCGGCTACCAGTTTTTCCTCTCCCTGGACGACGAACTGCTGACCGTCCTCCCGCCCGGCAAACTTCGCCGCCTGCAAAGCCGCGCCCGCGGCGGAAACACCGGCGAACTCTCCTCTGCTTGGCTCCGCCTCTTTCACCGCACCCAGCACCGCCTCGAAAAACTGCACATCAAACAACGCAAACAGATGCTCAAGCAGGAGCAGGAGCAACTCAAAAAATACAACCGCATGGGGTTGGACCCGTTCCTCGAGCTTGTGGAAAACTGAGAGCGCGCCACGCGAGATGCCTCTGGTCGATCGTCATATAGCTCCTATGTCAGAAGGATCGAGTGGCAATCGATTTGAATGACTGGGAGTGAGAGTCGCCCAATCAGACCTGCCGGGGCCCGTCTTCGTCGGTGTCGTTGCGTCACGATTCCCAAGACGTCCCCCTGCGGTGCCGGATGACCCAGTCGGTGAGTGTCAATTCGATGGCGTAGCATTGTTGACCCGGCGATGCAAAGCAAGGACTCCTATCCTGAAAATGGGTCCTTTTTTGCGATTCAGCTGGCGAACGGTTTTCCCCTCAATTTGCTCTAACGTCCCAGCATCCGGGTTTCGGTCCCGTGAGCTTCATTCGTGCAAGTCGCTCGCATTAATGTCAAGGTTTGGTAGTGCCTGCTGCAGTCGCTCAATTCCGGCTTGCGTCACTCCAGTGCCTTCGACATTCAGCTTCTGTAACGATGCCATTTCTTCCAGATGCCGCAGTCCGTCATCCGTAACTGACGTATCCGCGATGTTCAACCGGGTCAGGGCGTTTAGCCCCTTGAGGAAGGCAATCCCGGCGTCCGTGATGTGCGTGCCACGCACCGACAGAGAGACGAGATCAGTCCGTTCGGTTGCTCGGGAGAGCGTCGCGTCGTCGACTGCCGAATTGTAGTCGAGAAACACGGCCGGTTTCATCACGTACTCGTCGTCTTCGTCGTGATCCGTCGTTCCGCCGTTCGTCAACTGAAAGTCGATATCGCTGCGTGCCCACCAGAGCAGATGTTCCCGTGTCGCCGCTGCGAACTCTTCCGGTGAAACATCATCGGTTGATCCGCTCTGCTGATGAGGCACATTGTTGACCTTCCTAATGCCCATGTAAAGGTACCTGGAGAAGACCGAGCTAAGCACCGTCAGATCGGAATACACGTGCCCGGTGATCTCCGTGAGTGAGGGCATCGCATCGGGTTTCGGGATGTCGAGCGCGAGATCCCAGGTGATGTGATGGATGACCCCATGTTCATCCGCGTGATTGGCCTTCGCGTATTCGCCCTGCGGGGTGATACCCAGCTTGAGTTGCACTCGGCCATCCTGGTCTTCAAACCAATCCGGCTTGGCTCCGCGTGGGACCATCATCCACCAATCAACTTCGACACCCTTGTGTCTCGCTTCGGCAAGACTCAGGCGAAAATACCCTGAGCCTTGCGGCGAGGCAGCGTAGTTGATGGCGGGACAATCAGTCACATAGCGACCGGGGCCGAGCATGTGTCTTTTCAATGGATACTTCTTGAGAGTTTCGTCAGTCCCTCGCACGGACGACATAATCATCACGCCACCCCCTTCAAATCGTTTCGCCCGATGGATGGTGAAGATAAGACCGTCGCGTTGTTCGGTGTGTACCGAGTTCTCCATAGACGTGAGCTGTTCGAACGCCTCGTCAGTATCGATCATTCGCACCAGTTCGCCGAAGTCTGGTTCAAAGACCTTGGGGTCAACGGGCACATCGTATTCGAAGGTGCGGATGAAGCGTGTCTGCCAATTCCCTTCAATCTTCTCCTGTGATTCGACGAGTGTCGGGAGTGATCTGGGATCAATGAAGATGAAAGTACGTCGCCGATCAAGGTCAAGAATCGCCGGGTCGGCTGGCTTGACAGCTCCGGGAAACGTCATCCAGTAACATTCATGGTCGACACCGTCGATTTGACGATCCCCAGCCGGATGACGTTCACAAGTTTGCTCGAGTTCTGCACGAATGTTGAGGGCCTGATCGAGCAGTTCGTCCGTCCCTTGGCTTTTCGACCGCGATGCAACGTCTGATCCCTTTCGGTGTTCCCAAAAGTAAGTTCCGTCGTCGATGCGGACATACTCGGGACCATCAACGACAAAGCCCTGCCTACGTGCGAACCACGTTTCGATCGCCGGGTGCAACTGGCCATCGTCCGTCTGTCTGCTGACCACGGCATGAATCGTTTGCACCTGCTTCAAGGCTTCTTTCATTTGTGCGTAGAGCGCGCTGCCTGTACTTTGTGGACCAAACGCCCACCACAGGCCTGCAGAAACGACGATGGTTGCGGCTGTCCAATAGCTCAATCGCATGAGCCGCCTCCTGGCCGGGTTGGAAGTGGGGGGACGTCGGGGGGCGGCGTCCAGCCGTGACATGACCCCGCCCACGAACGACTCCTCTGTCGGCCAGTCGCGACCGAGCCGTCCCAGCTGTTCTTCGATATTGTCGTTCGTCATTTCGGCACCTTTACCAACCATCGGCGCAAACGGCGTATGGCCCTGGAAAGCTGCTTGGTGACCGTGCCAACCGGCCGTCCGGTCAATTCAGCCATTTCACGGGCCGAGTATCCGTCAAGGTAGTGAAACACCACAACTTCTCGTTCGTGGTCCGGGAGCCGTCCAATGGCTCCCACGAGACTTTCGTATTCCTGATGCCACGCCGGAGTTATCGTCGCGATCGCGGTTTCTGCGACGGCATCGATTGAAACGGTGACAGGACTCCGTCGGCGACGCCTCACGGCTTCTCGGCGTGTCAGCGCCAACAGCCACGGACCGAAAGTTCGAGCATTGCGCAGAGTTCCTAGCTGGCGAAATGCGATGACGAAGCTGTCCTGAGCCACATCTTGAGCAGCGTGAAAATCATGCAGAACTGACCACGCGGTCGAGGCGACCACGCGCTCATATCGTCGAACCAGTTCGGCAAAGGCCGTCCGATCCTCAGACTGTGCTGCGATTACCAACTCCGCCGTTGACGGCCGTCGTTTGTACGGATACTCGTCCATTCTCAACGGAATAGAGGCACTTGAACCGCGAATTGCGACCCGAAAATCGGAGAATCACACAATTCGTCAACATCCGCGTTCACTTCATACTTGCTTGCTGAACCGGTTACACGACAGACCTCAGTGCGGCTCGCGCGACCGAATGCAACTGTCGCGGAAAAGTTCCTTTCCTGTGGTGTGTCGACGCGATCGTGAAACACCGCGAGATAATCGTCGTCACTTTCCCGTTTTCCCGTTTCGAGAATCAAAGTACCCAAAACTCGTCACGAGACCAGTTGACGAACCTCGCTTCGTTGGTGTACCGCGTCGGAACTGAATCGGTCACGGTTCGCGTTGTTAGCATGGTCAGACCTGATTCGTGGGCATAAGTGCCAATGGCGCTTGAGGGTGGCGCCGTTTGAGCGTTGAGCGGCGTGCATTTCCAGGAGAATCCGCAGCCAGATCCGCTACACGTATCTGAAGCCCGCACTAAATCCGCGTTGGCTTCACTGGAGCAGATTTGGAAGCCGTGTGATCCCGCCGTTGCCGCTGGTTCTCTTCGCTTTGCCCGCTATCGGCCGCGCAAGTTCAAACCCGGTCGAACGTGAACCCGCCGCCTTGGGCGCCGACCTGGATCGTTGACCCCTCCGGGAACTCGCCGGAGAGGATCGCGCCGGCGAGGGAGTTCTGCAAGCGGTTTTGAATCACTCGCTTGAGGGGACGGGCCCCATATGTGGGGTCGTAACCTTCGTTGGTCAGCAGCGTTTTTGCGTCGTCGGTGACGGCCAGTTCGTAGCCACTCTCCTGGAGCTGGCGCTGCAAATGGCTGATCTGAAGCTCGACGATCTTGCGGATATCCTGCCGGCTCAGCGGGTGGAAGACGATCACTTCGTCGATCCGGTTGAGGAACTCGGGGCGGAAGTGCGCCTTGAGCGCGGCCATGCACGTGTCGTGGATCTGCTCTTCCCTCCCTTCCTCGGCCATTTCGAGAATGGCCTGCGAGCCGATGTTGGACGTCATCACGACGATGGTGTTCGTGAAATCCACGGTGCGTCCTTGCCCGTCGGTCAGGCGGCCGTCGTCAAGCAATTGCAGCAGAACATTGAACACGTCCCGGTGGGCCTTTTCGATTTCGTCGAACAGGATCACGGAGTACGGCTGACGGCGGACCGCTTCGGTGAGCCGTCCCCCTTCTTCATAGCCGACGTATCCGGGGGGAGCCCCGATTAGCCGCGCGACGGAGTGCTGCTCCATGAACTCGCTCATGTCGATGCGGACCATGTTCCGCTCGTCATCGAACAGGAATTCGGCGAGCGCCTTGCACAACTCGGTTTTGCCGACACCGGTCGGGCCGAGAAAAATGAACGACCCGATCGGCCGGTTCTGGTCCTGCAACCCGGACCGTGAGCGACGGACCGCATTGGCAACCGCCGCGACCGCCTCTTCCTGGCCGATCATGCGTTGATGGATCAGCGACTCCATGTTCAGCAGCTTCTCGCGTTCCGTCTTGAGCATGCGGCTGACCGGCACGCCGGTCCACGCGGAGACGACCTGTGCGATTTCTTCCGGCCCCACCTCAGTGCGCAGCAGCCGCGCCTTGTGTTCGGCGTCTCCCTCTTCCGGCTCCGCTTGTTGCTCGGATTGCGCCTCTTGTTCGGCGACGGTCTTGCGCAATTGCGAGCGTCGCTGTTCGACCTCGAACAGGCGCTGGTAGTCCTGTTCGTCGACGAGCTGCCCGACCGCCTGCTTCTCACGGATGGCCGCTTCGATTTGCGCGTATTCGAGGTCCGCCTTCTCCAGTTCTTCGCGGACGTTCTTCACATCGCCCAGACCGAGCTTCTCCGCCTCCCATTGTTCTTTGAGCGAGGCGAGCGTCTGTTTGAGTTCGTCCATTTCCTCCTGGATGGCGGCGCGCTCTTTGTCCGCAGCTTCTTCGCCTTCCTCGGCGAGTTGGCGGGCGGCGATCTCTAAACGTGTGAGCCGTCGTTGGACTTCGTCGATTTCGGTCGGCACCGAGTGCAACTCCATCGACACCCGTGACGCCGCTTCGTCGACGAGATCGATTGCCTTGTCCGGCAGAAAGCGGTCGGGGATGTAACGGTCCGACAGCGTCGCCGCTGCGTCGAGAGCCGCATCGCGAATCTTGATCTCATGGTGTTTCTCGTACCGCTCCTTGAGTCCGCGAAGAATGGCGATTGTGTCTTCGACGGACGGCTCATTGACCATGACCGGCTGGAAGCGGCGTTCCAGAGCCGCGTCTTTCTCAATGTACTTGTGGTACTCGTCGAGCGTCGTCGCACCGATGCAGTGTAACTCGCCGCGCGCGAGTGCGGGCTTGAGCAGGTTGGAAGCATCCATCGCTCCGTCGGCCTTGCCGGCACCGACGACCGTATGCAACTCGTCAATAAACAGGATGATCTGTCCGCCTGCTTGCTCAACTTCCTTGAGGACCGCTTTCAGCCGGTCCTCGAACTCGCCGCGGAATTTTGCACCGGCAATGAGAGCTCCCATGTCGAGCGCGACGATCCGCTTGTCTTTGAGCGTCTGCGGCACGTCTCCCAGCACGATGCGATTCGCGAGTCCCTCGACGATTGCGGTTTTCCCGACTCCCGGTTCGCCGATCAGCACGGGGTTGTTTTTGCGACGTCGCGCAAGCACCTGGATCACGCGACGAATCTCCGCGTCGCGACCGATGACGGGATCGATCTTCCCCTGCCGCGCCAGTTCAACAAGGTCGTGGCCGTACTTCTCCAACGCCTGATACTTGTCCTCGGGATGCTGATCCGTCACGGAGTGCCCGCCACGCACCGCTTTCATGGCATTCAGGATGTCGTTCTCTTCGATCCCATTGAGCGACAGCAGCCGCTGGGCTGCCCCCTCGGTCTTCGTCAGACTGACGAACAAATGCTCCGTCGAGACAAACTGGTCCTGCATGGAATCGGCCAGCTTTTCCGCCGCATCAAAGACCTTCATCAATTCGGGAGAGGCTCCGATGTCCATGTTCGACCCGGACGACGAAGGCAGCCGGTCGAGTTCGCTGCTGATCATCGTTTCGATCTGCGAGACGTTCCCGCCGATCTTTTGAAGGATTGCGCGCGGCACACCGTCCGGCTCAACGAGCAGGGCCTTCAACAGATGCAGCGGCGCGATTTGGCGATGTCCCTTTTCCTGGGCGACCGCATGCGCGTTCTGCACGGCTTCCTGGGCTTTGGCCGTCAGTTTCTCGGGACGAAACGCCATCGGACTGCCTCATCAAGGTTGAAGCGTGAATTCCCCATCGAGCACAGAATTGCTCACTGGTCCTTCCGTGTGCAAGCCGCATTCCATTGACAATGAATTTCCTACAGTGACGTAAACACTTTTAAAAACTTATGTTATATCATCATTGAATCACTGAAAATGACCGGGTAGCCATAACGGCAGCCATGCGTCAACGCGGACACACCAGGGAAACTGCCAATATGGCACTATTGTTCGGGTGGGAGAGTTGGATCGATCGACTGTCGCATCGACACATCCGCGGAGAACCGTAGACCTCGTGTTTGGAGTCTCTCCGGAAATTGATGGCGCATTTTCCGGGAGGGCGAGGCTCCCGCCGAGCCGAGCTGTGGCGATGCGGCCACGATTGCTGCAACTCGTTCTCCTGCGGGGGCCGATCCCCGCGATCCCATTGCGATGTCAGGACCCGCCCCCGCTCCGATTGCGGCTCGGCGAGAGCCTCGCCCTCCCATCTGGTGCCGCGATTCCGGGGCCGAGTTTCCGGTCGAATCTCACTTCGTCGTCAGCTCAATCGTGCCGAAATCGGCGGGTTCGCCTTTCGTGACGGTGATGGAGAATCCGGATGAATCCGGATTGGCGTACCGGCCCTTGAGTGCGTCCTGGAGCCCGCGGAATCCCTTCCCTTTCTTCAGCCACTTGAAGGCGATCTTATACTCGCCCTCGGGGACTCCGTCATTCGCTTCATAGGTGCCCAGGGCAAACTTCCCCTCAGCGTCCGTTTCGGCTGCCAGTTCCCGAGCGAGTTTCCCCGCGTTCTGCGGATAACACTCAACGGTCAGACGCTCTGCCGGTGCGCCGTCAACATGGACGACGCCTTGCAGCGGGTACGTTTCAAGCCGTGGTCCGTCCTGGGGCGCATCGCCGCAGCCGACCGCAAGCAAGGGAACAACGACTGCCGCCAGCCAACCGATTCTCACTCCCATTCGTCTCTCCTGCTCCGGGGCGATCCGACCACATCAAAAATCAAGGATCGCTTCCTGTCCCCTCTTGGTGACTAATGAGGCGAAAAGGGAGGCGGACATGTTCTCGTTCAGAAAATGAACACTGCCGTCCGCGACGAGGACAAACACTCCGCCGGTATGAAACGAGTACAGCCCGGCAGCGTACCGGAAAACGTCCCCGCTCGTGGCGTGCAGCTCGTGGGAGCGTTCGTTTGAGCAGTTGATCGCACAGGGCCCTCGGTCTCCGGTACCGTCAAACAACCTCCCCGAGACGCCCCACGACCCATTCAGCGGATCGGCCCACGCGCCGCCTCCGTAAATCGCCTGGGCGGCCGCTGCCGAGTCGGAATCGGAAACGCGGCTTCCGTCCCGGTACAGATCGTTACGGGCCGCCAGTTCGCCCACCAGGATCGTCTGAGACGATCCATCGTACAAATCGGTGAGCCCTCCCCCGTCATTCCCGGCGTTCAAGCCGGCGGTATTCGCGGGATCGTCGATGGCCCGCGTCGCTCCCTGCCCCCAGCCGGCCAGGTCTTCGGTTGCCGCAGGGTCGAGGCCCGATTGCCGGACGAATTCCTGCTGTACGTTGGTCGTGACCACGTAGTCAATCGGCCCGCCGTCGGCCTGCGTCAGATCTGCCGCATTGAAAACAAGCCCGCCGGTCGGAAGCGTATAGTTGATCCGCCGATTCCCGTCAGGAGCCGACGGACAAATGAACGTGGGGACAAACGAACTGACGGCGGTTGCGTTTGCGGGATCCCAGCAGGAGCGGTCGAAATCGTACTGATTGAACACGTTGAGTTGGTCCACATGCGGCAGCACCGCCAGCCCCCAACTGCTGCTGGTCGCCATGTTGTTGAACCCGCCCGTCGAGAGCGCGTAACCGGAGATCACGGAGGGAATCGGGAACTGAGAGAATTGGTCGTGATAGTTGTGGAATGCCAGTCCGATTTGCTTGAGGTTGCTGCTGCACTGTGTGCGGCGAGCAGATTCCCGTGCCCGCTGAACCGCCGGCAACAGCAGCGCGATCAAAATGGCGATGATCGCGATCACGACCAGCAGTTCGATGAGCGTAAAACCGGTCCGCTGCATTCGTTCCGTGCGGTCTTTTCGTGCCCTCGGGTGCTTGTGTGCCATCGTAAGCCTCTTCGATCAAGGGGAGATCGGGATCGAAACGGTGCCATCAGAAATATTCTTGCGGCTCGACGCAGTATTCGGCGCACGGTTCCTCGGCGGCATTGACGATTCGCGCATGTCCATCCGACCGTCAGGAGCCGATTCTTGTGGGCCCGGTCGGGACTGTCAAGTTTCCGCAATGCACGAGCTTGAGCTGTCGGGAATGAGACCGGCTGCAGCGGCCCGGTTGTCATCGCCGGCAGTGGGGCTCCCCGGTGTCCTGAGCCGACGGGACGCCGGTGACCGGGGAGTCCGCGCAACCAGGCTCTGTCGGAAAACTCGAAAGTGGCCATCACGCTCCGCGTGATAACAGTGCAAGGGCAACGTTCCCATCACTGGCCACGCACCCGCTTTATTCGCCGTCACGCGGAGCGTGATGGCGACATTGGTTTTCCGACGGACTCTCGATCTGAGGACTGGATCGATTGCACGTCACAATTCGGGACGACTGGTTGAACGATGTCCCGTGAGACTACGATGACGCCTGCGGTCCGCCTTGGTCCGCATCGATCCGTAAACGCTCTCCCGACGAGCATTTGACCGGCACTTTTCAATCGTCACGTATTAGGAGGAGAGCCTCGAATGACTGCAACTTGTGACGCCATCGTGTTGGGGTTGGGCGGGTTTGGAAGCGCGGCGATGTACCATTTGGCTCGCCGCGGCCTGAACGTGCTGGGGATCGAACAGTTCGGCGTGGCCCACGACCGGGGGAGTTCGCATGGACAGACGCGGATCATCCGTAAAGCGTATTTCGAGCATCCCGACTACGTCCCGCTGCTGATCCGAGCCTATGAGTTGTGGCGCGAGTTGGAGGAGTCGGCGGGCCGGTCGCTGTATGCCGAGTGTGGGCTCATCCTGGCGGGTCCTCCGCAGGGTGAGGTGATTTCCGGTGCGCTGGAGTCGGCCCGTGCGCATGGATTGCGTGTTGAAGACATCGCGCTGGCAGAGGCTCGCGAACGGTTTCCGCTGTTCTCGTTCGCTGATGATGATGCCGTCGTGTTTGAACCGGAAGCGGGTTTCCTGCACGTCGAAGACTGCGTCACAGCGCACATTGAACAGGCCGCCCAGTGCGGGGCGACGGTGCTCACCGGGGAAACGGTCGAGTCGTGGTCGGCGGCGGGCGACCGAGTGCGTGTGATCACCGATAAGCAAACGTACGAAGCGGCACGGCTCGTGATCGCTGCCGGTGCGTGGAGCGGGCCGCTGTTTGCCGATCTGTCGTTGCCGCTGGTGGTCCTGCGCAAGCTGCTGTTTTGGCACGACGTCTCGGCCGCGCAGTGGGCCGATGCGACGACGTTCTTTTTCGAGCGGCCCTCAGGTTACTTCTACGGTTTCCCCAGCCTGGACGGACGGACCGTCAAGCTCGCCGAGCACTCTGGTGGTGAAACGGTCGCCGACCCGCTCACCCTCGACCGGGATTGCCATGAGGCCGACGCGGCTCCGGTGAGCCGGTTTGTGGCGGAGACGATGCAGCACGTGTCCCCAACGCGGCACCGTCATGCCGCCTGCATGTACACCATGACTCCGGACGCACACTTCATTGTCGACCGGCATCCGGAGCATCCGCAGGTCGTGATCGGCGCGGGATTCTCCGGACACGGATTCAAATTCACCTCTGTCATCGGCGAAGCATTGGCGGATTTGTCCATCGGCGGCGAAACCTCCGTGCCGCTTGGTTTTCTCGCTCTCGATCGGCCGGCGATGCACCCGTGAACCCGGTTTCGCCCCACACCTGGAGGACGCAGCAGGAACCAGGGTCCAGAGAGCTTGTGGATTCTTCGGCGGAAACACCCTCGGCTCAAACACCCGGCGTCTCATGAGTTCGTGAAGCGCTGAGGACAATCGCCGCTGCAATCAGGCTCGCCGCGTCCTTGCTGATTCGAGACGCCGGGTGTTTGAGCCGGCAGGTTTTGAAAAAGCGGCAATCGTTGGCCGGCACGGAAAGAGACTCTTGGACCATGCTACGGGGCGAGGCACGCGGCAGGCCGGGTGAGCCGCGGAGGGCGAATTCGGGATGTCGTTGAGAATATCCTCAGTCATCATCAGCAACGCCCAGCAGTCCCCCAAAGGCAGGGCCGTTCAAAGATTGAAGCTGGGGAACCTCGTCACCCGAAGCGTCAGCGAGGGCCGAATCGCTCACTCACGTTCGCTTCCTCGTTGACGCTTCGGGTGACCATTGAGCTTGTCCGGGTCGGTTTTCTCCGAAGTGAAACTTTGAATGGCCCTGGTCCGAAAGGGAGCGAGTGGCTGGCGGCGCGGCTGCACGCTCGCCATCGGCGGCGTTGCCGGTGCTGATGGCGGGTCGCTGGTTGGCCAACGGTCGCGGGCCAAGGTGAACGTGTTTTTCACGACAGGGGGTTGCCGGCGGTTCGCCATCGGCGTTGCCTCCGGGCTAACCCAAGTTCCCCAGTGATTGACGTAAGTGCTTGCCGTGTAACGGTCGGGCTGTGAAAGTCGTCACTACATTTCGGTTGGCTTGAGTTGGCTGGGCAGGGTCATGCGGAGGTGTCCGAGCAGGATCGCTTGATGATC
>JAJDEI010000186.1 GCA_029259845.1 Planctomycetaceae bacterium
CCAGCCAGCAAAGCCGCAGCGATCGTCGCAAAAAGAAACACCCTTCATGCGGCCAACCCAAACTCCTCACCGCCTCCGCCCAACAAAAACAACTCGCCCGCGCCTCCCTCGAGTAAAATCGTTACCCGCGTTGCGTGCCACTGGCGGTTCGGGTCGCCGAGGGATCCTATTTGTCTCCCTCCCAGACGACTTTCGTCTTTGAGACGATGTCGTGCAGGGCTTTTTTCTGAGGGTGAACGGCGCACATCACGAATCCCAGGAACATCGTCAATAGCGTCAGCAACGATGCGAAGAATCGCTTGGTCGCCATTCCGAGTGTCATCTGTTTGTTGTCTTCGGTTGCGACAATCAGGCCGAAGCCGTCTTTTCCGATCGTCGTGCGCTGGGTCGTCGATTCCTGAACGCAGAAGTACATCCACCACATGTAAACCGCCCAGAGGGCGATCGCGAAGGGGGCGACTGATGTGCGGAGATACCCGAACAGGAGCGTGACGCCGACAAGCGCACTGAGAAGCAGGCCAACGGACATGGCCCGTTTGTCTTTGACCGCGACAAAGATTGCCAGCGGGAAGAACAGCACATCGACCAGAAACGCCAGCATCCGCACCCAGAACCCGCAGGGCGTATTGGATGCCACCATCGGCACGAGTTCCAGATCGTGTTTCCGGTAGTAGCCCAGCACTCCAATGGCCCTCATCAGAAACACGATCGGAAATCCGGCGAGCATGAACAACGGTGCCGCCAGCACAAAGGCCAGCGAGAAACGCACAACCGCCGCCACAGCAGTGAACTGCCATCCGGCGTTCGTCCCCAGCAGCGGTGCCACCATTTTCTCGGTCAGGCTGAGATAGTGTTCGTTAAAGAAGGGGTTCACGCCGCCGCCGAAAAGTTGAATGCCGCCCAGCACCGCCCCGAAAGGCAGCAGGAACGTCAGTGTCGCCATCGACACCCAATACAGTGCAGGGCCGATGTTCTTAATAAAAACCTTCGACAGCTCCCACAGAATCCACGCCTTGTAGGTGTACTTGGCCGTCATATGGACAATCGCCAGCGGAAGCACCAGCAGCGGGACGGCGCTCAGGATTCCCAGCAGGATGAAGACCGTGCGGTACTCCGCCCAGGCCGGCGGATCGACTTCGGTAAACAGGCTCATCGCGGGAATCAGCGGAAGGAGCACAACCGCAGGCTTGATCGCGACGATGATGGGAATAAATGGAATCAGCATGACCGCCGGCCAAAAGATCGTCCGCATGCCGAGCGTCACACACTGGAAGAAGTCGAAGTGGATGCGGTCCATTTTCTCCTGCTTGCCCATCGAAAACTCAACGATCTTCATCGACAGAAAGAACGACCACCCCGGTAATCCCATCATCGCCATAAAAGAGCACGCGGCCCAAAACGTCTTGGGGGGCCCGCTCGTGCAATACGTCACCATGAAGACGCTGGCAAAACTCAGCACGATGAAAACCGTCAAATACCAGCCCGTACGCAAAGCCAGGTCTTTGCGTTTCTTGACGAATGCCCAGGAGTCGGTCCACGCCTCTTTGTAGAATTTTCTGGTGTCCGGGCCCTTGCGGCTGCGACGGATTTTCTCCTTGGGGTCCATCTGGGCGGTGGCCACGTTCATCCCGCATCCGGGACAGACGTCGCTTTCCTCATCGAGGTCCGTCGCGCAATAGGGGCACACACGAGACTCGGTGTCTTCGGCCTGTTGGAAATCGAGATTGGCGAAGAAATCGGTTTCGCTGGGCGGCGGGGCGGCGGCTTTGACCGGTTGCCGCCGCTGTTTCTTGACAGAAGCCTTTCCCGGTTTGGACCCTGCCGTTGACTGGGCGGCGGCCGGTTTCTTCGATCCCGCCTGCTGTCCCGCCGGCACTTTGAGTTTCGTGCCGCACTTCGGGCATTGAATGACCTTGCCTCGCGCAGCATCGGGAGCGTTGAGGATTTTCTCACATCCGCGGCAACGAATCTTAACCGGCATGCACTTGCTCCGAAGAATGGCGATCCGCCGTTCAATGTACCCACCCCCGATGCGCATTGCACGTCAGACTCGTGCGTTCCGGAGGTCTCGACGGTCCGATTGGTGGTCACGACTTTCAACGGCCCCTACAATGAGGAACCGCCGTTGCCGGCGGATGATTTCTGGAAAAGGGGTATCGAACATGCTGCGAACAGCCGTTACGGTTTTTGCCGTGAGTGCCGTTTTGAGTTGGAGCCCCGCCGGTGTGTCACACGCCGCGGACTGGCCGCAGTGGCGCGGACCAAACCGGGACGGCATCGCCGCCGGTGAGTCGATCCGCACGAATTGGGCCACCCGGCCTCTGGAACTGTTGTGGATGGTCGGCGGCCTGGGCCGGGGATACGCCAGCGTGGCGGTTGTCGACGGCGTTCTCTATACAACCGGCAACGGTCCGCAGGGTCAACAGGTTGTCGCCATCAATGCCGGCTCGGGAGCATCGGTCTGGTTAAAATCGCTCACCGACGACGCCCCCAAGCATGGTTATCCCGGCTCGCGATCCACGCCGTCGGTCGATGGGGACCGCCTGTACGTCGTCACGTCGGACGGGTCCATTGCGTGTCTCAACCGGGACGACGGCACGGTCGTCTGGCAAAAACGATTCGCCGATGAGTGGCAGGGCAGGATGATGTCCCACTGGGGCTATTCGGAGTCGCCGCTCGTCGATGAAGACGCGGTCATCTGCACACCCGGCGGACCCGATGCCCTACTCGTCAAGCTGGACAAACGGAGCGGAGAAGAAATCTGGAAGACGTCCGTGCCGGGTGATGCGTTCGACGGAGACGGCACATCGGCGGCAGCCTATTCTTCGGCCGTGATCTCCCTTGCGGCGGGTGTGAAACAGTACGTCCAGGTCACCGGCGGCGGGGTGGTCGGCGTGAGAGCCGACGATGGAAAACTTCTCTGGAGCTATCACCGCATCGCGAATGGCACAGCCAACGTGCCGACTCCCATCGCGGTTGATGATTACGTTTTTGCCGCCACGGGATACGGCGCGGGGGCGGCGCTCCTGCGTCTCTCGGAAGATGGCCACGGTGGCGTCAACGCGGAAGAGGCCTACTTCCTGAACGGCAAGAAGTTCCAAAACCACCACGGCGGAATGGTTCGACTGGGCGATTATATCTATGCCGGCAACGGCCATAAGAACGGTTTCCCGACGTGCCTCGCCTGGAAGACCGGTGACATCGCCTGGGGCGGCAAACTTCGCGGGGCCGGCAGCGGGTCCGCCGCCGTCACCGGAGTCGGTGCGCATCTGCTGTTTCGTTACGAGGACGGCACGTTGGCGCTGATTCGGGCAACACCCAACAAGTACGTCCTCGAAGGCACTCTGCGCGCGGAGTACCAGGAAGGAAAATCCTGGTCCCACCCGGTGGTCGTCGACGGACGCCTTTATCTGCGAGAACAGAACAAACTCATGTGCTACGATGTGAGCCGGTGAGGAGGCGGCAGCCAGCTACTGGCAGTCAGTTTTGAGACTTGAGAGTTCTCGTTTCAAATCTGTTATCTGAGATCTCCGGATTGCAATCTGAGATCGCGAAATCAACGCCGCACGGCCCCTCCCGCGGCCTTTTACTTCCAACCTTCAACCTGATCAACCCTCCGCCCATGACCGACGCCACTCAGGAATCGATTGATCGTCTCAGCCGCGCCTATGCCGAGATCCGCGACCAGGTCGGGCTGGTCATCGTCGGACAGGGGGACGTGATCGATCAACTGTTAATCGCCCTGTTCAGCCGCGGCCATTGCCTGTTGGAGGGAGTGCCCGGGCTGGCCAAGACGCTGATGATCAGCACGCTGGCCCGAAGTTTGTCGATGTCATTCAGTCGCATCCAGTTCACGCCTGACCTGATGCCGGCCGACATTACCGGCACAGATGTGCTTCAGCAGGATCAGCAGACCGGCGAGCGTGCCTTCCACTTCCTGCATGGGCCGCTGTTCCACAATGTTGTCCTCGCCGACGAGATCAACCGCACGCCCCCCAAAACACAAGCCGCTCTGCTGGAGGCCATGCAGGAACATCAGGTCACTGTCGGCCAGAACCGGCACGTCCTTCCCAACCCTTTCTTCGTCCTCGCCACACAGAACCCCATCGAACAAGAGGGAACGTACCAGCTCCCCGAAGCGCAGCAGGACCGCTTCATGTTCAAGGTGTTTGTCGAATACCCCAGTTTCAGCGAAGAGCGGCAGATCGCCAAACAGACGACCGGCCTGATGGAAGAGGACGTCAAACCGGTCCTCACCGGCGAAGAGATCCTGGAACTCCAGAGGATTGTCCGCCAGGTGCCGGTCACCGATCACGTTGTCGACTATGCGTTGGCACTCGTCCGGCAGACGCGCGTTGGTGAGGACGGCGTCCCCGATTTCGCCAATGAATGGCTGAGCTGGGGGGCCGGCCCGCGAGCCGTCCAATACCTGTTGCTCGGCGGCAAAGCGAGGGCCCTGCTGCAGGGACGCACCTACGTCTCCACCGATGACATCCAGTCCCTCGCCCATCCCGTCCTCCGGCACCGTATCGTGCCCAACTTCTCCGCCGAAAGCGACGGCATCACCGCCGACGCCGTCATCGACCGCCTCGTCCAGGAGACCCCTTCCAAAGAAGGCGAGCTCACCAGTGACCCCCGTCTCAAGAAAATCTTTGCCGCGTAAGGAGCGGTCAGGGGTCAGCAATCAGTAATAACCTGACCGCTGACTGCTGATCCCCGCCATGCCCGACCGTCTGCTTGATCCTGAAACTGCTGACCGCGTCACGCGGCTGGAACTCGAAGCGCGGCACGTGGTCGAGGGCTTCCTCTCCGGATTGCATCGCAGCCCCTACTTCGGGCAGTCGATCGAGTTCGTCCAGCACCGCGAATATGTCCCCGGCGACGACGTCCGCCGCATTGACTGGAAGGTCTGGTCCAAGACGGACAAGTTCTACATCAAGCAGTACGAAGAGGAGACCAACCTTCGCACGGCCCTGTTGGTCGATGCCAGCGAGAGCATGCAGTTCGGTTCGGGGGAGAAGTCGAAATTCGACTATGCCTGTTCGATCGCCGCCTGCCTCAGTCTACTGCTACTGCGGCAACAGGACGCCGTCAGCCTTTCGACATTCGACAGCACGCTGCGGAATCGCGTCCGCTCCCGCAGCCAGCAGACGCACCTGAACGCCATCCTCGCGGCGCTTCAGGCAGAGAATCCGCAGGAGAAAACCGACATCTACGGCATCCTCCGGCAGATCGCTGAGGAGAAGTCCGAAAAGGGCATGGTCGTGCTCATCTCCGACCTGTTCACCCCCCGCGAAGACCTGTTCCGCGGCCTGCGGCTGCTCCGCAAACGGGGACACGACGTACTGATCTTTCACGTGTTGGACGACCAGGAACTCGACTTCGACTTCACCGGCACAACCAAGTTCGAGGGACTCGAAGAGACGGGCGAACTGGTCTGCGACCCCCGTTCCCTTCGTGAAGGCTATCAACAGGCCCTCGGCAACTTCCTGGACGAAATCCGCCGCCGCTGCGCCAGAAACGTCATCGACTACCAGACCATCCGCACGAGCGAACACCTTGACGCTGTGCTCCGCCACTACCTCAACCACCGCGTCGGCCTCCGCGGCACCGCACGGAATTAGTGCCACATCAGGCTTCGATCCGGGGTTGGAGTTCAAGCATTAGCTTGTTTCACAGCCTGGTGACTTGTGAGGCTTCGTATGAGGGGGCGCCAAGACACCAGACGCCCTCCGTTGCCGGGACCCCGAGCCGCCCTCACCCCTCACGGCTGACAGACCCTCATGGAAGCGGCTCTACGCATGCACTGCCGCGCCGCCGTCGATGGTCAGCGTTTCTCCCTGGACCATGTCGCTCAGCGGGCTCGACAGAAACAGCACGGCGTCCGCGACGTCCTCCGCTGTGAGGAACCGGTCGCCAGTCATGCTGCGAAGCTTGCGTGACGCAAACAACTGGTCGGCGTAAGGAATGCGGCTCGTCGAGTCGGTCTCCACCAGCCCCGCCTTGACGACGTTGACGTTGATCCCGCGTTCGCCCAACTCCAACGCGAGGTGCCGCGAAAAGCTCTCCAGCGCCGCCTTCGATCCGCCCACGATCCCATACATGGGGATCGCCATGTGAGAACCGTGACTGGAGATGGCCACAACCTTCGCGCGTCCGGGAGACCGCTCCAGCAGCCGCACCCCCGCCTGCACCAGATGAATGAGCGCCAGCACGTTGGTCTTCATGGTTGTTGAGAAGTTCCGTTCGGTCGCCGCCAGCAACGGGCGAAAGCCCCCGGTCGCCGCGTTGCTGACGAGGATGTCCAAGCGGCCGGCCTGCTCGTCAATGAAAGCCATCATCGACTCGACATCGTCCCGCTCACTGACATCGGCCTTCACGACAAAAACCCTCCGCCCCAGCCGCTGAATCTCACCGGCGAGTTCATCCGCCGCCGCCAGCGACGTCACGTAGTTGATGACGATGTCGGCCCCCGCCTGGGCGAGCCGAAACGCACAGGCCCGGCCGATGCCCCGCGAACTCCCGGTCACCAACGCCACACGCCCACTCAGGTCAATCATGATTCGTTCCTCGCTGTCTGGAGACACGTGTGTGAAACGTCGCTGCCGGCAACCGTTCGCACGGCTAAACAGACGACGTTCCCGTCCACGCGCCAGTCGATGATGGGGCAACTTGATCGAAAACCGCGGCCCCGCACGCCGCCTCTCAGGGACCCGTCCGATTCCGCTCGGATTTCGATCTGTCGCGGAACAAACGAGTCCTCGTCGCCCAACGTTTTGTAGGCCGCCTCTTTGGCCGCCCACAGAACGGCGGGCGTAAAGCGGCCCTCGCTTCGTCGCATGGCCGATCGTTCCTGTTCCGAGAACCACAGGCGACGAAAACCCGGTCCGCACTCGTCCATCAGGGCGAGATCAACGCCCACGCGAACCGTTGGATCAAGCGAAACAGCGATCAACACCCCCCGCTCCGTATGCGAGATCGAAAGCGACGTCGGCTGCGCGCGGCCCGCCACTCGAATGGTCGGAACAACGCCGCGTCCTCGGTCATCCCGAGAGACGATGGTGATCTCGGTCGCATCAACGGGGGGCACCAATCGCAGCCGCATCAGCGTCCGCTTGGTGGCGATGCGGCCCGCAACCCAACTGCGACGCCGCTGACCAGATCGAAATCGGGCCAGTGCCTCCTGCTCCGCCACCGAAAGCCACGCAGCTGCGGCCGACTCGACGGCACAGGGTGTTTCCAGACCGAGTTCGCCGATCGAGGAATAACAGCATTTCCAGGTTGGAGGGACCGTCACGATTTCCCTCCCATTCGGATCGTGCGATAGCCGGCCGCCTGCAGCAGCGGTTCGTTCTGCTCGCCGTAAAGCGTGAAGTCGAACCGGCTGTGTTTTGCGTCGCGGTCCCGGAAGTACGTGCGGACAATGCAGACCTCGTCCGGTCGCGGCTGCCGCCACCAGCGCAACTGTTCGAAGCCGTGGGGGACCTCGACTTCGCCCCCGAATTGCAGGAACACAAAACTGCCGCAGGTGACCAGACACGCATCGAGCACCGCCAACGGCAGAATCCCTTCGCCATTGTTCCGTTCGCCCGCCAACTCGCTCGGGCTGGGGGCGACAATGCGGCCCCAGCCGCCATCGTACTGATACGCGATATCCGTCAAACAGCGGAACGCCGGCCCATGCGTCAGCAGACCGTCATCCGCGTACTGATGCGGAAACCAACCCAAAGGACGGCCGGGAGGGTCTTGTGGAAGCCGGTCCTCCGTCTCCGCAAGATCGACAATGCCCGCAACATGCAGCCGCTGCGGGTCGACAACACGTCCCCGTCGGTTGCGAAGCTCGGTCGTGAGACGGCACTCCAGCGACTCGCCGCGGGGAGTTACTCGAACGGTTGCCGTGACCGGGTCTTCCGACCGGAAGAGGAGTCCGTTCGTAATCTCGACGTCCCGGATGGCTCGAATCTCATGTGACGAGTCCCGCGCGTCGGCCGCTTCCAGCAGAGCTTCGATCCCGACCACACCGGGCAGGAACGGCTTGTCGCGCAGCCGATGTTGCGTCAGAAACGGGTCGGCCGCCGGGGCGAACAGGATTGAGGCGGTCGCCGAATCCCCGGTCGCATCCGGCTCCCACCGGTCAATGAGCGGGCGCGGGACAGATCGTGTCGCTGAAGAGTCAGTAACGCGAGGTTCGGCTGCTGAGTCCCCTTCGGTTCCGTTCACAGTCTCCAGAGATTCGGGTGGATAAAAGATCTGCTGAAAAAAGCCGTCGGTGATCAGGATTTCCCCGTCCGGCAACCCGGCACACAGTTCGTCATGCAGATGGGCGATTCCTTCTTCGGGCGAGAGGAAGTCCATCTTGAAGGCGGTCTTGGTGATCTCCGTGCCGTCGGCGATCATCGCCATGCCGATGCGGTCCCACGTCTGCCAGTGAAAGCAGGTCGTGCGGCAATCGGGGCGTTCCTCCCGAAACCAGTCACACAGCTTGGCCAGCATGTCGTTGGCGGCGGCGTAGTCGGCGAGCCCGTTGCCCCCAAATCGCCCGCTCAACGATCCGAAGGCGATGAAGTGCTTCAGCGGGTCCTGCCGCGTCAGTGACATCAGAGCGATGGTCCCGCCGATCTTGGGAGCCAGAGTCCGGCGGACCCGGTCGATCGCCTGCGACTCGAAGCGTGCCGATTTCGCGTACCCCGCCCCGTGGATGATCCCCTCGACCGGACCGTCCGTTTCCCGAATCTCCTGCAGCGTCGCCTCCAGCGCCGCAGCGTCCGCGACATCGCAACTGTGGTACGTCACCGCCACGCCGGCGTTCTCGAAGGACTGCAGCGAGTCGAAGATCTCCCGGTCCTTGCGCACACGGTCCCAGTCCTCCTCCGGCGACCGGCCCTCGGAGACCGCCCGCATCACGATTGATCGCTTGATCACCTTCAGTTCAGCATCGGAAACGTTCCTCCACTCCGCGTTTGTCTGCGGGGCGGGACTTTTTCCGATGAGATGCAGCTTCAGTCCGTATCGTCGCCCGAGGTCCAACGCGGTCGCTGCTGTAATCCCGCGGGCGCCGCCGGTCACCACCCACACCCCTCCCCGCCGCGGAAGGACAGGTTGCGTGCTTTTAATCGCTTCCCGCCGACAGCGCACGACCCGTCGTCGTCCGCGGTCCCATGCGACTTCGACCTCCGGCGTGCCACTGGTCACCTCGCGACAGATCGACTCGGCCAACGAGTCAGCCGACTCATCCGGAGGAGAGTCGATGACTTTCACGACGAATCGCCGCGTCTCATCACGAACGTGCTCCACGTGGATCGACTTCAACAGACCGCACAACGCCCCGCTCTCCGGAGACGGGATGGGGACCGTGCCGTCGCATCCAAACGCCCCCCCCAGACTGGTCGCAGCTGCGACAACCGCAGGCTCGTTCCATTCCTGCCCAGCGAGCAACTGCACCCACCGCTGCGTCACAAGATAAGGCAACAGTACACGTTGTTCAGTCAACTGGGACAGAGAGTCTCCCTCGGGGAGTGAGAACACATCCGTCTCGCGAGCCTCCATGAGAAACAGCGCCCGGCACGGTTCGGCGGCCCAAATCGCTTCCAGTTGCTGAATGGCCTGCTGTGCATCGACAGCGGGCAACAGATGGGTGCGGACTCCCTGAGCGACAAGGCGGTCCCGCAAACAGGCGGCGGCCGCATTCTCACCGAGGATCAACGCGCTGCCGGACAGGGGCGTTGTCGCCGGCCCGATCAGCGACGCCTCCTCCAGACGGAGAACATGCCGCGACGCGACGCGGGTGACCTCTGCTTTCGTCGATTCAGGTTTTTGTTCGCTTGTCCCAGGACCGGTCTCCGACGCACCGGGGTGTTCCGGCCGGTTTCGTTCGGACGGACCGCCATGCCGCACCTCTTCGGGGTAATACCGCTGATGGAACTCCCAGTCGGTAATTAGCACTTCGCAGTTTTCCTGTGGGCTGTAAAGTTCACGAAACAGATGGCGAATCCCTTCCGCCTTGGGCATTAGTGCAGGGCCGTTGGTTCGCTCGAGAGAGGCCCGCGCCTCCGGGCGAGCCGCCATGCCAACCTCGTCCCACGGATGCCAATGAAAGGCAATCGTGCGGCACTCATGCCGTTGCCGGCGATACCACGAAGCCAGTTTGCACAGCATGTCACTGGCGGCGCAGTAGTCGGTCTGTCCGTTGCTCCCCAACCGGCCACTGATCGATCCGTACGCGACAAAATGCCGGATCGGATCTTCCCGCGTGAGCGTCATCAGGTGGTATGCGCCGGCGACTTTCGCATCGAGCGTGGCGCGGACGTTCTCGGGCGTCTTCTTCTCAAACCGGCAGGGACGTTCGATGCCCGCCCCGTGGAGGATGCCCTCGATCGGCCCGTCTGCCCTGCGGATCTCCTCCAGCACGGCAGCCAACGCTTCCCGGTCGCCCACGTCGCAGGAGTGATAGGTCGCCCGCATGTCAGCCGCGGAAAACCGTCGCAGGGCCCGATCCATCTCCAGCGACTTACGCACCTGTTCCCACGCTTCGTTCGGCTTTTCTCCCCGTTCCCGCGCGGCGATCATGATCTCGCTTCGCCAGCGGTCGAGTCCCTCGGAATCGAGGTCCCGCTTCTCCGGAGGCACACGGGGGGCCGGACTGCTGCCGATCAGATGCAGCTTCAAATTGAATCGACGGCCCAGTTCGAGCGCGCTCTCGGCAGTGATGCCCCGCGCTCCCCCGGTCACGACCCAGGTGCTTCCCGGACGAATCTCGGCATGCTCCTGAACCCCCGCCGGTCGCGGCACGGCGACCTGCAGGAACCGCCCGCCGTTCACGTAGGCGACTTCGTAATCAATCGCCCCCGACGCAAGCTCCACGCAGACACTGTCCACAAGGCCGCCGGGGTCCTCAGTAAAGGGAGCATCGATCGCTTTCGCGAGGAAACCCTTGTGTTCACGGAGGACGTAATACTCCAGACAGAGCGCCTTCATCAAGCCGGTCAATGCTCCGGAGTGAGGCACGTGCACGTCGCTTTCGAATCCGAAATCTCCGCCGAGATTTGTGAGGGCGACGACCGTGCAGTCATCAATGCGTCGGGCCTCGTGAGCCAGTTGCAGCCATCGCTGACAGACGTAAAACGGAAGCAGCACTTGCTGGTCCCACGCGCGCTGCCAGACGACCGGGTCATTGAGATCCCCCGGTTCCGAGTCACGAGCCGTCATGAGGAACATGTGCGGCGCAGGTCCGTGCCTCCAGACGTCTTCCAACTGTGCGACCGCCTCGTCGACACTGGATGTCGCCAACCGATGCACGGGTACGTCCTCCGACGCCATTCGCTCCGCCAATGCATCGGCTGTCGGATTATGACCCAGAACGATGACCGGCCCCTTGGGTCGCCAGTTCGATTCCGTGTTCGGCGGAAGTGCGGCGGGGACCATCGTCATCACAAACCGCTTCGTCCGCGTCTCCACGTCCGGCAAGTCGTAGGACGCTGACGTCTGCGGTGCGTCCGCGCGATCCGGACGTTCGGAGGCGGTGGACACCCCGTCTTCCACCGGCTCCAGAAACGGAGCGACAGGGACACGTGTGAGCCGTCCGGCAAGACGGCCCGCGCCACAGCCCACGTGAATCTCTCCCGCCGCGGAATCGACGATGACGACGCAGTGCCGCCCGTGTTCGTCCTGATCGTTTTCCAAAGCGGTGAGCATCGTCGCCGTTGACCAGCCGTCGCCGGAATCATCGGCGTTGTCGCTGCGCTTCCCGTCCGCATCGGCGCCGTCGGCCTCCACATGAACAACATCAGCGTGCGGCTGAACGGTGACTCGGCCGCCGCCACGATTCAAAAGAAACACCTCATCGGCTCCCTCCTGACTCACGCAACACCGCCACTCGCCCTCGGACTGCTGTTGCAGTGTCGCAACCGCTTTCGTTGCCTCCGCCGCAGTGCCCAGCACTTGGGCAACGAGCAGCAAATGACGACCGGGGAGCCCGTCTTCACGCCGCCCGGACGATGCCGTGGCGAGCCCGCTCAGGCAAACACCATGTGCGTTCAGCCCGACCAATGCTCCGACGAACCCGGCGAACGTCGCGCACGCCGTCGGAATCTGATCCGCCACCTGACGGATTTGGACGATCGGTGTCAGACAGGCGGACAGACTGCCCATCAGGCACAGATCGTCGCGCAGCCCATGCAACGGCGGCCCGGCCACCGTCTCACTTCCGCAGACGGCAACGTGCGTCGCACTCGTCCCCAACTCCGACAGGAGGCATAGGTTCCACGCCAACAGGCTTCCCAGGGAGACGTCGGCTCCCTCCGCAATGCCCCGCAGTTCGTCCATCAGCTCCCGCGCGAAGTACCGCTCCGGTCGCTCGATCACCTTTTGCGGAATGGGGAGTTCGTCGAATCCGTCGTTGCTCAGATCGGCGATCCGCCGCAGCGCCCGCCGGATCGGGTCCTTGAGTTCGGTCCCGTGTTGACAGCCGATTTCGAAGGGCGTCCCACGGAGTTGGACAAGGAGAATGTCATGCGACGGCGCGACTGGCGCGGTCACTGGCGGCGGGGGAGACGTCTCGTCGCTGTCGGATGGCACACGACTTCCGTTCGCACCCGAACTCAACGCTTCGACGGGTTCGGCTCGCGATGGCTCAGACGTCGGCACCGTTGCCGTTGCCGATGCCGTTGCCGATACGGCTGACGCTGCCGGCTCATCGTGCTCCATGCTTGCGGAGAGGAACCGCACGACATGCCGCAGCGTTGGGAAGTCATCGAGCGTCAATCCCTCGCTCGGCGCGATGTCGAAATACTCCTGAAGCTCCCCAAACAGTTGCGCCTTCTTGATGCTGTCGATTCCCAGGTCCGCCTCCAGATCCGCATCAAGCTCGACAACCTCCGGCGGATAGCCGGTCTGTTCCACAACGAAGTTGACCAGAAATGACTCCAGGTCCTCCTTCGCCGGGCCGGCTGCCTTCGAATCGTCCGCCGTCGGAGCGGCAGCGGTCGAACGGGTGCTCTCCCAATCGACGATGTCGGTCGTCGGGGGTGTTGAAGCGATACGATCAGCCGACGGACGACCGGTCGGCGGCGATGCGTGTTCCGCAACGGCGACCGGCTTGTCGGACACGGGCCGCAATGGTGCATGCGGCTGTAAGGCCGGCGGAAACGGCTCACTCACCGAACGCGGAGGAAGCGGCAACTCCGTCGCCGCCCCGCCGCCGACGCTCGCCACAGGTTCGCTGACCGGGGCAACGACCGCTTGCGAAGACATCGGCACTGCGGACGAGGAGTCCGCTGTCGCGATGGCTGCGCCGCCCTGCTTCTGCTGGGCAGCATCCCGCATCTTGGCTCGACGACGCGCCGTTGCGTCGAAATGAACGATCTCAGCAACCCGAACCGGCTCACTCGTTTCTCGTGCTGGTCGGCCGATCGCACCGCACACTTCCAACAGAGCTTGCACATGGACGAGCTGCTCAATGCCGGATCGCTTCGGATGGTCGCACCCAATGAGGTCGGCGTCTGCGAGAATGCGCGCGTTCAGGCGAGTGAGTGCCTGCTGCGGCCCCACCTCGACGAACACGGTCGTGGCATCCCGGTCGATCTGCTGGATGAGGTCCATGTATCGGACCGGATGCGTTAGATGGGCGACAAGGTTCCGCCGCACGTCGTCCGCGCTCGTCACCAGACGGTTGTTCGCCACGCTGTAGGCCGCAAGTCGGGGCGACTCGATCTGTGCCGCGCGCAGACTTGCCTCGAAGAGAACAGCCGCTTCCTCCAGCAGCGGCGTATGGAACGCACACGGCACCGCCAGGAGTCGCGTGTGAAACGACTCGGCCTTGAGCAAACGCTCCAATTCACGGAGAACCGGACGCTTGCCGCCGACGACCGTCTGGTCGGGGGCGTTCAGATTGGCGATGTAGACGCGGTCGGCGAGTTGCCGCGCGAGCGTGGTGATCTCGTCCGGCGTTGCAGTCGTCGCCAGCATTCCTCCCTGCACCGTCGGCGACGACTCGATGGCGTCGCAGCGGGCCCGCGTGACCCGAATCGCCTCGGCAAGGTCCCAACTCTCCGCGGCGAGCAGCGCGGCGTACTCGCCGTAACTGTGCCCCAGCACGAGGTCCGGCGTGATTCCTCGCTGCTGGAGGACCCGGAACATTACATAGTCGGCGAGCAGCATGCTGAGCTGCGTCGTCCAGACATCGGTCCCCAAAGGACTGTCCGACCCCCACGCGATCTGCGCAAAGGAATCTTCGCCCAACTGAGCGAGGATGCTGTCAGCGCCGCGGACAGCCGCTTGTGCGGTCGGGTCGTGCTCAACGAGGGATCGTAACATGCCTGTGGACTGCGACCCCTGTCCGGGAAAGACGAACGCGATCCGGGTGCCCTGCGGCCGGACTTCACGAACAAAAACGCCCTGATTCTCCAGCGGGCGCCGGGCATTCGGCTGCGTCAGCAGAGGACGTGCCTGTTCCAGTTTTCGTGTCAGTCCCTCCGGACCGTTCGCGACGACAGCCGCCCGGAATCGATCCCGTGCCGAAAATGCCGGTCCGCCCGCGCTCCTCTCGAACGCGACAGCCGGGTGGGCCCGCGCGTCGTCGAACTGTTGTTGAATCTCCTCCCAACTCGACCCCGCACAACGGAAGATTCGCCATGCTCCCCTTTCAGGAACACGTGTCGGGGAAACACCGACGCGACTGGCAACCGTCGGCTGTGGTTGGGGAGGGCGAAGCTCCTGCTGAGCCGCGCCCAAGGGGAAGCTTTCGACCCCTTCGGCTCGGCGGGAGCCTCGCCCTCCCACGACGGAAGCGGCCCGCTCCGTGGAAAGCGTATTCACGACGGTCGCCGTCGATCCGACTGAAGGTAACGACGAAGATGCTTCGACGGTCTCGTGCGGAGCCGAGTTGGCGGCGAGAAAATCGAGCACGTGCCGGAGGGTCGGAAAATCGTCCAGTGTGACGTCGCCGGTCGGTGCGATGTCGAAGTACTCCTGCAGTTCGCCGAACAGTTGGGCCTTCTTGATGCTGTCGATGCCGAGGTCTGCTTCGAGGTCAGCGTCCAATTCGACCACTTCCTTCGGATAGCCGGTCTGCTCCACCACGAAGTTGATGAGGAATGTTTCCAAGTCGGCGATTCCTGCCGACGGCGGGGACGTCGCTGCCGATGACGGGGACGAAGCCGCCGAAAGGGACGATGCAGGGGGGGCCGCGAGTCGCTCACCGTTGGTCTGTGCGACGACCGGCTCGGTCCGCCCTTCCACATGATGCGCGGCGGGAAGACTCGACACAGTCGCCGCCGCCGCGGGTGTGACGACCGGCAGACTCTGTTCCTGCAGCGTCGACTGTTCCGCAGCGGTCGTTGGTGAGGGGGGCATCTGCGTCTGCCCGCCGAACTCCGCCAGGAAGCTAACGATATGCCGCAGTGTCGGGAAGTCGTCGAGCGTCAGCCCCGCGGTCGGCGTGATGTCGAAGTACTCCTGCAGTTCGCCGAACAGTTGGGCTTTTTTGATGCTGTCGATGCCGAGGTCTGCTTCCAGGTCGGCATCGAGTTCGACGACTTCCGGCGGATAGCCGGTCTGCTCCACGACGAAGTTGATCAGAAACGATTCCAGACCGGCGATGTCGGCCATCGGTCCCGCTCCGGGAGAAACCGCCGTCGGTGCCTGTTCCTCCTGAGCGTGAGGCCGTGGCTCCGCCCCAGATGCCGGCTGCCGATTCGCTCCTGCTCCTTCCCGGGCAACGGCAGCCCGCGCTTCAATGATTGCCTGATACGTGAGTCCGCGGGAACTCGATACGACCGCTCCCACCGGAGAAACGTCCGACGAAGCAGACGTGAGGGAGGTGCGGCTCTCCGCCACGCGGAGTGCGCCGCCGTCCTGAGTGATCGGCGCCGCCGGCTGCGACACGCCCTGTACCGGCGGCACCTCGCCGTGACTCACTTCCAGGCTCGCCTTGAGCAGCGACGCCATCCCGGCGGCTCCCTGCGTGTGCCCGATTAGACTGGCGACGGAACCAACAAGCAGTGGTCGTTCCCGGCCGGCAGCTCGCTGGGATTCAACGATCGCCGTCAGTTGCCGCTCCGAGGTTGTGCGGGAGTCCGTCGCATCGACTTCAACGACCGACACGCTCGCGGCTTCAACATGGCTGATGGCGAAGGAGCGTGCCATCGCCAGTCGCATCGCCTCCGCCCCGTCCCTGGCATGCCCGGCAGCGATTCCACGAATGACGGTGTGAATCGGATCGCCGTCGCGGCGGGCATCGGCGAGCCGCTTGAGCAATACGACACCAACCCCTTCGCCGGGGACGTATCCGTCACACTGGGCGTCGAGAGGGGAACGTGGTTCCTGTTGCGGCAGCATCCCCTTGAGGGAAAGCGTCTCGTACTCCGGCAGCCCCATCCGCCGCTGTGCACCCGCGCAGACCATCATGTCACAGTCGCGGGCGAGTAGCATGTCGGCCGAAATGGCGAGTGCCGACAGCGATGACGCATCCCCGGCATCGATTGCCGCCGCGCCTCCCATGAGGTTCCACGTCTTTCCCAAACGGGACGCGAGTGTGCTCGTGCTGAAGCTGCCCGATTCGTCAATCAGCGCGGGCCAATGCTTCAGCAGGGTTTCGGCATACTGGTCGACAGCCGCTTCGGCCTGTGCGGCTGTGAATCCGCGTTCACCCAACAGCCGCAGGAGAATCCGCCGGAGTTCGGGAATGCGAAGCCCCAACTGCAACTGAAACGCGAAATCGCCCCCGAACTCCGTGCCAACCACAACCCCGACCCGCGTGCGGTCGAATTCCCGGTGATCGTATCCCGCTTCGGTGAACGCCTCGTCCATGGCGTCCAGCAGCATGAACTGCAACGGATCGGCCTGCTGAATCTGTTTGGGAGGAATCTTGTGCCGCCGCCAGTCGTGCTCGTAACCGGTGACGAACCCGCCCAGCGTGCAGGGCGTCATGAACGCCTCGCGGCTGTGCGGCTTGAAGGCGAGATCGCTCCGCCACCGGTCCGCCGGCACATGCTGTTTGGGGTCTTCGCCCGTCTGCAGCAAACGCCAGTATTCGGTGAGATTGGCCGCTCCGGGAAGAATGCAGCCGCGACCGATGACCGCGATCGCGTCGTCATCGTCCTGAGGAATGCGAACCGGGGATGACGGCTTGCCGGGATTGAGCAGCAGCCGTGCAGACTCTGTGTACTCGTCGAGCACAACGTGCATGTTGAGCCCGCCGATGCCGAACGCATTGACTCCCGCCCGCCGCGGTTGTCCGTTCTCCGGCGACGGCCAGGGACTCGCCTCGGTCGGCACAAACACCGGAGCGTTGTCCCAGTCGATGTTCCTGTTGCGTTCTCTGATATTGATGGCGGGGGGAATCACGCCGTGCTGCATCGCCAGCACGCTTTTAATGACGCCCGCCAGGCCCGCAGTCTCCAGGGTGTGCCCGATGTTCGCTTTGACGCTGGTCACCGGAATCTTGTGACCGGTGGGAAAATGGGGCGCGAGGACTTCCGAAAGCGTGTTGAGTTCGGTGGCGTCGCCCAGTTGCGTGGCGGTCGAATGCGCCTCCAGGTACTGCAACCCGGACAGCTCAACCCCACACCGATAGGCCCGCTCCATTGCCTTGATCTGCCCCTCCTTGCGCGGCGCCCACAAGCTCTTGCCCTTGCCGTCTGACGAAATCCCCAGTCCGCGAACGATTGCCAGTACGTTGTCCCCATCGGCGAGGGCGCGATCCATCCGTTTCATGACCACGGCGGCATAGCCCTCGCCCACAATCAGCCCGTCCGCGTCGGCATCGAACGGGCGGCTGCCTGTGGAACTCATCGCCTGGGCATGCGAGAACAGCACGAGCGTGTCCCCTTTGCAGTCGGACGCCCCGCCGACGATCGCCATGTCGATGTGCCCCAACTGCAGCGCCCGCGCACCCAGCAGCATGGCCTGCAAAGAGGACGCACAGGCCGAGTTGATCGCTAAGAACGGACCGTTCAGACCGAACGCCTTGCTAATCGTACCGGCGACCATGCAGGCGGAGACATCGGCCGCCTCCGGTGTTCGTTGCGGCAGCCGGCAACGCACTTCCGACACCAGCGTGCGAATGATCGTGTCCTGCTCGGCGGCCGGCAGTTGTTGGAAGTCGGGAACTTCGCGAAGAAACTCTGCCGCCTCACCCACGCAAGTGGCGTACGTGTAGTCACATCCCAGTTCGCTGCCCTGGGCGTGTCCGATGTAGACACCCGTGTTGCGAAGCGAAACGTCAAAGGGATCGATGCCCGCATGCCGCAGCGCGGCGGCGGCAACGCCGCACATCAGCAGATGCACGTTGTCCACCGAGCGGGCCAGTTCCTCCGGAATCGGACACGCCTCGTGGTCGAACTCACGTGAAGAAAGCGTCGCCGCCAGCGTGGAGTACGACTTTCCGCGGACGCCCACCTGCGGATCAAAATACAGGCTTCGATCCATGCGGTCCGCCGGCATCTCACGCACCGCCGACCGGCCTTCCACAACCAACTGCCAGAATTCCTTCAAGCCATCGGCGCCGGGCAGCCGGCAGCCCATCCCGATGATCGCCAACGGGATCGATTCCGGTCCAAGATCGACCGACATTTGTTGCTCCTTGTCTATCAGTGCCGTTTGCAGCAGATTCTTCGTTGAAGTTCAGCCTTCAAGCTGCTGTGCGTTGGAGTTCAGCCTTCAGGCTGCCGTCCACTGGTGTAAACTCCTTTCCCTGTGACGCTGCAGGCGAAAGCCCGAACTCCAACTCCATTTTGCGAATGTTGCTGTCGCCCTATGCGGCGATGAGTTGTTTCAGAAGGGGGATCAGTTCCGCTGCGCCTTTTCCGGCGTTCTCAACCAGCACGCGGCCCGTGTCGACGGACTCTTTGAGGGTCATCTCCTGCTGCATCAGCGAACGGAACGTCGCGGTTGTCAGATAGACATGGGCCGCGTCTCCGTCAGGCAGCCCATAGTCAGCCGCGGCCAACCGCCCGTCTCGCACCACCAATTGCCATTGTCCGCCGCCGCTCCCGTTGACCTGCAGACCAACGCGGTCGCCATTCATCGCCGCATGGCCTTCCGCTGCCGGCAGCGATCGGCCGACAGGCAGCAGCGGCTCAAGGTGCCGCTGCACGTCGAAGTCCCGCTTGACCTCTTCGTGACGATTCACCGTAAAGTTCCGCTCCATCGGGTAGCGGGCGATCCGCATCAACGTTTGGTCGTCCATCTCCGGACAGGGCAAATGCGGCAGGGCACGCCGCGTGTGCGTCAGGTCGAAGTTCGGATCGTTACGCCAATGAGATTCATAGACCTGCATGTATTGCTGGAACAGCGTCTCATAATCCGACAGATCAACGCGGCTGGCCGCATCCCGCAGCGGATTGGGATGGAACTGTTCGATCGCGTGCTGAATCACCCGCTGCACGAGGTTCACAGGGACGGGCGAGGGCGATGCCAGGTGATACGTTTGCCCATGCAGGTCCGGATGCACGAGCAGATGCGAAATCGCTGCGGCGACCCAATCGACCGGAACCAGGTTCTTGCCTTCATCGCCCCGCAGCCCGAGGCTCGACAGGAACCGTTCGTTCATGTCGGCCACGCTCACCTGCGCTGCCATCATGTGCGCCAGTTGCAGCGGCAGATAGAACCCATGAAAGTTGGTGACGTACCCGGTCTGCGAGTCCCCCACCACGCTCGCCGGCCGGTAAACCGTCACCCGGTCCAACCACTCAGCTGCGCGGACCATTTTCTCCGCGCGGAGTTTGCTTTCCTCGTACACGTTCCCCAGCGGCTGACCGAGGTCCACTTCGGTCTCCAGGATGCGGCCCTCACGGAGCCCGCAGATGTAGGCGGTGGAGACGTGATGGAAGTCGCGAATCCGACAGTCCCGGCAAAGTTCCAGCAGCGACCGCGTCCCTTCAACGTTGGTGCGGAACGGCTCGTCGCGTTTGTCCTTCCGGAACGTCATGCTAGCCGCGCAGTGCAACATTCGATCGCAGTGCGACGAGATCCATTCTCGCTGGCCTGCATCGAGCCCGACCTCCGGGGTGCACAGGTCAGCGGGAATCACCACCGGTCGCGGGAACGCATGCCCCTGTTGATCCTCAAAGTATCCGAGTGTGGCGTCGATTCTTTCACTCGCCCCCACCACTTTCCCCGCACGCACCAGCACTGCCACGCGCTCTCCCGCTTCGAGCAGGTTCCGGAGCACGTGCCGGCCAACCAATCCTGTCGCACCGGTCATCAACAGGTAAGACATCAGTTTCCTAAAACCCGCTTACAAATAGGTTCAAACGAGGGAGAAGCAGCCGCTCGGTCTCGGACCAAATCAGAGCCCGGAGCGTTCGCGACGGGTCCCCTTCAGGGTGTCCCCGTCCTGCCGCTACGAAGAACAGCACGGTGACCGGCCGGAATCGGTGGCATGCACCCGAAAATGCGCGGCATCAACTCTCCTGCCATGCCCAAACACCTTCGCCGAACGCCGGCCCACGAACGCAGACGAAGGATTCGTCACAACCGAATGTGACATAAGCACATCCGGCAGTGCCCACATGAAAACATCCTCTACCATCAATTCTGAGCGCCCGCCTTGACCAATGGCAATACGGGAAGCGTGGGAGGTGTGGAGAAACATGCTATTTCTCAACAATGGCGCTGACAGGTTGCGAAGAATCGACGCAGCGGGCACCATTGCTCGGGCAGGGAACGAACGCCACTCCCAGGCGGCTGCAAAGCAATGCGGGCAGCAGCAGCAGGTCGCCCATCAGGGCCAAGACCAGCATGAACGCCATCACCATGCCGAATCGGGCGACCGGAACGAACGGGCTGAGCACGAACACCAACAACCCCAGTCCGCAGATCGTGGTCGTTCGCAGCATGGGCGTCGCGCAGTGCGAGAAGGCGAACCGGACGGCATCAGCACGAGAGCGCCCCTCCTGAAGACCGCGACGAAACCAGACAAGAAAGTGCACGGTATCGTCCACCGCGACCCCCATCGCCACGCTGGCGGTCATCATGGTGCCGATGTCGACGCGGGAGCCGAAAAGTCCCATCGTTCCAAAGGCAACGGCGGCGGGGAGCACGTTGGGAATCATCGCCAGCAATCCCGCCGCCAAGCCGCGCATGAGCACCACCATCATCACCAGGATCAGGGCAAAGGCAACGAGGTAACTCATGACAAGGTCCTGCAACAGTCTCTGTTGCGAGAGGTAGATCAACGGAACAGCCCCGCAAACTTCCGCCGCGACCTGTGTCCCCGCATCGGTTTTGGCGGCGATGAATCGGTCGAGTTGGACGTCGAGCCTGGCCAGCAGTTGGCCGTAATCGACGTCGCTCGAACTGACCCGCGCACTGATTCGCCACAGTTCCTCATGCGGCTCATCGGCCAACATGCGGAGTTCGACAAAACGGTCGCGGTACTCCGGCAGCCGACCGGCGAGTAAGCGCCGTCGCAAGAGTTGCGGCCCATTGGCCCGATCCGGCAGCGGCGGGGCGAATATGGTCGCCGCGATCGCCGAATCGAAGTCCGCCGAGCGGGCGATCTCCTCACGAAGCTCTTCGACGACCAAGGCCTTTTGCAGGATCATTCGCCCGCGATCCTCGTCGTCACTCGGAAACCGCAGCACGATCTCCATCGGGACCAGCGCGCCCAGGTGCCGCTCCAGCCACGCTCCGCTCCGGATGATCTCCGCTTGCGGACGAAACAAATCCTGCAACTGCACAGACGTCTCAAGATGCGTCACGCCGTAAACAAACACTGGGAGCACCAGCCCGATGGCCACGAGCCAGCGGTGACTGTGGCGGCTGCACGTCGAATACAATACTCCCCACCACGGGTCGCAACGACGGCGGTGAACGGACTGAAATTCAGCATGTCTGCGGGGCGGCCACCACTGCGCAATCGACGGCCACAGCACGAGCAGGGCGAACAGTGTCAACAGAACGCCTGTTGACGCGAACAAACCGAATCGCCGAATCGGAACAAGCTGGCTCAAGGTGAGCGATCCCAGCCCGACGGCGGTCGTCGCCACCGCCAGCACGCAAGGGAGCCAGGCACGACGGATCGCCCGCGCCGGGGCGTCCTCGCTCGGTCCCTCCTCCAGTGCCGCCAGGTAGTAGTTGGTCAAATGCAGCCCGCCGGAGACCGCCAGTACAAATACCAGCCCCGGCATCACCATTAGCACGGCGTCCATGTGAGTGCCGGAGTAGTAAAGACTGGACAGGCTCAGACTCCACGCGAAGACCGCCGCGGCGAACAGCATCGTTACCAGCCGCACGTCGCGCAGGCACATCCAGGCTACCAGCATGCCCACGACTGCGGAGAGGAGCCCGAGCGCGACGATTCCCTCGTTGCTCGCCGCATCAACCGCCACGCTGTCCGCCGTCGGACCGGCAATGTAGAGGTTCTCGCTCGGGATTCCCGCATCGGCCACGACCTGCCGCGCAAAGGCGATGGCCCCGTGGCGATCCTGCTGGCCGAACCGTGAAACCATCGCCACCACACACGTGGTTCGATGATCCCGTCCGATCAGCCAGCCGGTCATCCGCCGCATCGCCTCATCGCGCGTCAGCTTGGGATCCTCCTCGGTGAGATCGATGAGCGTCTGTCGCCCGGTGTACACCGCCCGAAACCACTGTTGCCGGTCCCCCGTCTGCGAGTTGCGGACTGGTTCCCGGAGTCGCTGGGCGACGACATCCAGCCTCTCATCGTCGAGCGTGCAGCCTTCCCAACCGATCGCCAGGATCTCATCACTGCCAAAGCGTTCCACAAACCAGAACAACCGCCGGGTCTCGTCAAAACTGCGCGGCAGCCAATCGACAATGTTGTTCGAATTGCTGTCGAAGGCTTTCTTGGCGCCATACAGCAGCAATGGCGCAACGGCGAGCGCCAACAGGCAGATCAGCCGTCCGAAGCGGGGATAGAACCGATACCCAAACACCGCTCACCTCTTCGCCGAAATCGAGACAACTCTTATTCCCAAACCTGAGTTTGGGAACAAGATTCCATCGCACTAACTCTTACAACGCCGGACGCGGGTCGGCCACAACGAATTCGCGTTTGGGGTGACGCTCAATGCGGCTCACAGCGACCTGCGGGTCATGGTTCCACAAGACCCACCATCCGCCGTCGGCCGCTTCCCCCAACAGTCGCGGCTTCTGACGTCGAGTTTCCAGCGGGTACACGTCGTAGGCGAGGTGCCACATCCGCCGGAGATGCAGCGTCGAGGGGCAAACATCACACGGATAGAGGGCCGTCTCGCCGCCCGATTCCAGAATGACCGCCAGATGGCCCCGCGTGTGTCCGCCGGTCACCCGCACCCGCAATCCGGGCACGATTTCTTCATCATCGTCGACAAGCGACAAGCAGTCCGCCTGCCGCAACGCTTCAATGTCGCAAGACGGGTAGGCGGTTTCCAGTTCGGGGGCGCCACTGGTCGCCTCCTCCCATTCACAGCGGCCAACGACATGCCGCGCGTTGGGGAATGTCAGCGTCAGCTCTCCGTCGACGCCCCGCCGCACAGCCCCGCTGACGTGATCAAAATGCAGATGACTGAAAAGCACCACGTCGATCTCCTGAGCCGTCACCCCCAATGACGCCAGACTTGCGATCAGCGGCGACCCCGGTTGCATGTCATAAAAGTTGCGGTCCAGTTGGTCGTGCTTGTCTCCGAAGCCCGTATCGATCAGCACGCAGTGATCGCGGTTGCGGGCCAAAACGCAATGATTGGCGACCGGAATCCGATTCCGTTCATCCGGACGAACCGCCTTTTCCCAAACGGTCCGAGGGACGACCCCAAACATCACGCCGCCGTCCAGACGGAACCGCCCCCCGTTCACGGTCGACAGGTCCCAGTCACCAAGCCGCATGATCGTTTCTCTCTGTCGCTGCCAGGCATTGATGTGAATGTTGGAGTTCAAGCTTTCGCTTGCCTTCGCAACCTGACCGCCTGTTGAAAAACGTGTGCCACGGCTGTGTCAGCCGTGCCGACGTGGGAAAACGGGCTGGTTGTTCGCACTGCCGACACGGCAGTGGCACGCCGAATCGAGTTTTTCAACGGGCCGCCTCAAGGCTGAACTCCAACCCTCAAGCCAAAGCCTGCCAACACGCTACGGCAGTTGCTGCACGAGGACCTTGCCCGCCGGCGAACGCGGCAGAGAGTCGACCGGGTGCAGCCGTTCCGGTCGTTTGTAGTAAATGAGGTGCTCCGCACAGTAATCCCGAATCGCCTGCATCGTCACTCCTGATTCCGCCACCACAGCCGCCTGCACGAATTGGTCCCCCGACTTCCGCTGTCCCGGATACACCTTGACCTCAACGACCCCCGGCAGCGATGCCACCACCTGCTCCACCTCGATGGGCACGACCTTCATCCCCGATACGTTGATGACTTCGGTGTCCCGTCCCAGCAGCCGAATCTCGCCGTTTTGCTCGACACGCGCCAGATCGCCCGTCTGGAACCACCCCTCTACGAGAGGCGAGGCATCGATTCCGTCCTCATCAAGATACCCGGCCATCATCGACGACGATCGCACGAACAACATGCCGGCTCCCTCGCCGACGTCCGCTGCGCCGGAATGCGGCCGCACCTCGGCCTCGACACCCGACAGGACCGTCCCCACCGCTCCGTCACACCGTATTCGTCCATCGTCAAATCCGACCGTGATGCCGCCGGTCTCTGTCGTCCCGTACAAAGGACGGACATCAACGCTGAACGTTTTCTTAAAGCGGCCCGCCGTTCGCGCCGGCAACGGCGATCCGGCCGAAAGCACGGCCCGCCGTGGGCACGGCACGTCGTCCGGTGCGCCAAACATCAACATGTCCAGCATCACGGGGACGGCCGGAAAGATCGTGATGCCGAATTGTCTCATCGCCTGTAACGCCAATTGCGGCTTGAATGCCCGCATGCAGACGACATTCGCTCCGCTCAGCAGGGGCACAATCACGCACATGCCATACGCATAGGCATGGCTCATCGGTGGGGCAGCGAGGATGGTGTCGGTGTCGTCAATGCCAATCCGTTCGATGTAATGCCGCGCCTCCTGGACAGCGCACAAACCGGGGCGAGCCGCGATTTTCGGCCGGCCCGTTGTCCCGGACGTCGGATGCAACGGGACCCCCGGCAACGCCGGCAACCGATCGTTGAACAGTGGGGAATTGACGTCGACATGCGCCCAACAGAGGTTGAGCCAGGGATCGGCTGACAAAAGATCGCAATGTCCTCCCACCCCGGAAAGAGCGTCTTGCCGCTCCCCGTTCCCCACGACAAACCGTGCGCCGAATTGCCGGGCCGTGCGTAGCAGTTCCTGCGGAGGTGTCTGCCAATGCACCAGCAACGGGGAAGCGCCGTTCTCCAAGAGTGCCCCCAACACCGCTGGAAACTGCGGCCCGTTGCCGACAGCGACGATTACGCGGTCACCGGCCTCGAGGCCCTGTTGCGGGAGTTCTGTCGTCAGTGCCGAACGCCCCCGGGCAAAGGCGGCGGCGTCCACGACCGTGGCCCGATCCTGATCGATGAACGAGCCGCGATAGTTTTCGATCGCATCAAGAAGCGGTGCCGGGCTCAGGTCGGTCGCTAGTCCCGCAGACACGATTTGGCCCCCTGCTCCATGCGATCCAGCGCCTCGTCGATGTCGCCAGCCGCATGGGCCGTCGAAAGAAACAGCGGCTCGAAGGCGTTCGGATGGAAATAGACGCCCGATTTCTGCAACGCATGCTGATACCGAATGTACTTTTCGAAGTCCACGTGCTCCCGGACCTCGCGGTAGTTGCGAAGACCGTTCACTTCGCCGTGAGTGAACAGCATGGAAACTAACGGCCCGACCGACTGTGTGACGTGCGGCACGCCCAGCCGTCGCATGATCTCGGCGAACCCGCACGTCAATTGACGGCCGCGCTCGAACAACGACTCGTAGATCGTGTCTTGGTTCTCCAGAATCTCATCCAGGACTGCCTCAGCGGCGGCCATCACCAGTCCGTTGCCAGAGTAGACGCCGCCGTGAAACAGCTTCCCTTCGGCCACCAGCGACATGATCTCTCGCGATGCGCCGAAGCAGGAGATCGGGAACCCGCACCCGATCGCCTTCGACAGAATCGTGATGTCCGGCCAGACGTCATAGAGCTGTTGCGCTCCGCCCGCGGCGACACGCAACCCGGTGATCACCTCGTCGAAGATCAGTAGTCCGCCCGCATCACGGACCATCATTTGAACGGTCTCCAGGTAGTCCCGATCCGGCGGGATCACACTGGCATTGCCCATGATCGGTTCCATGATGACCGCCGCCACCGATCCCCGATGATCATCCAGGCACTGGGCGAGTGCCTCCGGATCGTTCCATCGCACGACCAGCAGATTGTTCGGCGCATCATCCAGCCCCAGTGTTCCGGGAAGAGCCGGACCATAGGCTCCGGCGGGGAGGTCAACAACCGGCGCGTGATAGCGGTGAAAGACCGCGTCACTCGATCCGTGATAATGGCCTTCGAAGACGATCAGTTTGCTGCGGCCCGTAAACGCCCGCGCCAATCGCACGGCGGCTGCGATCGCTTCGGTCCCCGTACTGGAAAATCGCAGTAACTCCATCGACGGATAGAGTTGCTTCACCTTCTCTGCGACGCGGATCGACAACTCCGCCGGGAAACCGAGTTGGCTCCCGCACTCGGCAACTTGGCGGACCACTGAATCGACGACGAGCGGATGCCGATGCCCGAACAACAGCGGCCCGTACGCCATGTTGAAATCGAGATACTCGCGCCCGTCCGCATCCCAGACGCGGCAGCCGTCTCCCCGATCGACCACCATCGGAAGATGATACGGCAACACCCGCATGGTGCTGTTGCCGCCACCGGCAAGGCTCTGCCGAGCCCGTTCCATCAATCCAGACGAATAGAGCGACGAGCGCTGGTCCGTGACCGTCGGCATGACGTGAATTCCCTACACGTGTTGGTGCGACCAACACGTCCCAATGCGGCAATGTCCACGCATACGCCCCATGCAATGCAGGATACTCATTCCACTCTAGTACCCCAGGTTGTTCATCGTCAATTCCTGTCTGAGCCATTTGGTGAATTGACAGACAACATCGCCACTCCCAAGCGTCTTGCCATCAATGCACGGTGACTAGCCCAAGTTCCCCAGTGATTGACGTAAGTGCTTGCCGTGTAACGGTCGGGCTGTGAAAGTCGTCACTACATTTCGGTTGGCTTGAGTTGGCTGGGCAGGGTCATGCGGAGGTGTCCGAGCAGGATCGCTTGATGATC
>JAJDEI010000187.1 GCA_029259845.1 Planctomycetaceae bacterium
CGGGTGACCGCCGTACCACCCCGCCTCAGTGCCGCGCCGGTCTGGATGCGGCCGATCACACGTGGGGCACGCTTCCTAACGGGCGCGGATAAACGACAGGTGGCGTCGACGAACATGCACAACCGATCAACGACCGCACCCCAGCGGCCGATGAATTGAAACAGGCATTGTGAATCGCGGAGCGAACGCTTACCGTACAAACGTCGCATTCGTCGAGAATGAAGAGTCTCAATTCGTCTGGTTGGTGAGGGAATCTCTGTCGATGCTTGACCTTTGGGGCCATCGATTTCGCAACTGCGACCGGGTCACACGCCGGAGTGTGCTCAAGGCGGGCACACTGTTGTGGGGCGGATTGAGCCTGCCCGATCTGTTGCGGAGCAAGGCGCAGGCTGCCGCTGAGGGGCGCTCCGTTCCCGAGATGTCGGTGATTCAGATCTTTTGCGGCGGCGGTCCCAGCCAACTCGACATGTACGACATGAAACCGCAGGCACCGGCTGAGGTCCGCGGCGAGTTTCAGGAGATCTCCACCAACGTCCCCGGCCTGCGGATCAGCGAACACCTGCCGCTGCAAGCTCGGGTCATGGACCGCATGGCCATTGTGCGGTCGGTCCGGCATACGACATCCAGCCACCTGCCGGCGTCGCACTTCATCCTCACCGGCCATCCGACAGCACCTCCCGCCAACGGCAATTCGCACCCGTCTTGCGGCTCGGTCGTGGCGGCGATCCGTGGAGCCAACCGCAATGGCCTGCCGACGTATGTGGCCGTGCCCCGCAAGGTCGCGTTCGGGTTGGCCGCCTACCTTGGTGCAGCCCGCAACCCGTTCACCACCGGCATCGATCCGAACGACAAAGACTTCCGCGTCCGCAGCCTCAAGCTGGTGGACAACTTCACGCTTGACCGGCTGGGAGAACGACGCGACCTGCTCCAGCAGTTTGACGGACTGCGGCGAGACGTTGACCTGCACGGAGACATGGCCGGCATGGACGCGTTCAACCGGCAGGCAGCAGAACTGATCACCAGCGACCGCGCCGCGCGGGCCTTCGACATCGCCAGCGAACCGCCCGAATTGCGAGACCGTTACGGTCGCACGTTCATCGGCCAGAACTGTCTGCTCGCCCGCCGCCTCGTCGAAGCGGGCGTGTCGTATGTGACCTGCCTTTCCGGCGGCGGCTTTGACACCCACAAAGACAACTTCAACAGGCTCAAGGACGTCACCCTTCCCCGTTACGACCGCGCGATCGCCGCGCTGGTCGAAGACATCTACGAACGGGGCTTGGACAAGCGGGTGCTCGTAATGGCGTTCGGCGAGTTCGGCCGCACACCGAAGGTCAACGCCGACGCCGGACGCGATCATTGGCCGGGTGCCATGTGCATGCTGCTCGCCGGCGGCGGACTGCGTGTGGGCCAGATGATCGGCGAGACCGACTCCCAAGCCGCTTTCCCGGTTAGCGACCCCTATTCCCCCGGCGACGTGCTCGCGACGATGTACCACCGCATGGGCATCGACCCGGGGCACTACTTCCACGATCTCAACAACCGCCCCGTCCCGATTCTGCCGGACGGCAAGCCGATGGGGGCGCTGTTGTAGCGCGTGTCCGCGTCACGCGTGGGGCGAATCCGCAAGCGGCGCCATTTGTGATTCGGGATATCGGTGGCCGAACTTGGCCGATTAGCTCACCAGCGTTCGTTCGGGCCGTTGGGGACTTTGACGAGAGCGGTGGGGACGGAGGTTTTGCGTTCGCCGTGGCGGCGGTGGATTTGGCTGACGATGTCGTCGAATTCGTTGAACGACGTGAATCGTCGCAGGCGGTCTTCGAGGTCTTCGGGGATGCCGAGGCGGGCACCGTACCAGCCGGCGAACTTGCGGAACAGCGTGCAACCGTACTCGCCGTGCTGACGGCACATCAGGGTGAAGTGCCGGACGAGGAAGCCGATCTGCTCGCCAGCGGTCGGTTCGACGGGGGTTTCATTGCCCCGTTCGGCGTCGGCAAGTTTGCTGAAGATCCACGGGTCGAGCATGGCCCCGCGTCCGATGGCGACGGCTGCACAGCCGGTGACGTCTTGCATGTGCCGGGCGTCGGCGACCGTCCGCACGTCGCCGTTGCCGATGATTGGAATTCGCTCGACGGCCGCGACCGTCTCCCGGATGGCCTCAAAATTGACCGAGCCGCCGAATCCCTGCTGACGAGTCCGTCCGTGCAGCGTGATGGCGGCGGCTCCGACTTGCTCGAACCGGCGAGCGAGCAACGGCGCGGTAATGTGTTCGCCGTCCCAGCCGATCCGCATCTTCACGGTGACCGGCACCGAGACCGCCTCCACCACGGCGGCGACCGTGTCGCGGGCATTGTCTGCGTCGCATAACAGCCGCGCTCCGCCTCCCTGCCCGTTGACCTTGGCCATCGGGCAGCCCATGTTGAGGTCGACTCCCTCGTAGCCGTGTGCTTCCAACCACTGCGCCGCGCGCACGAGCTCATCCCGATTCCCGCTGAATATCTGCACGCTCAGCGGATGGTCGCCCGGCGAGGTGGCGATCAATTCGAGCGACTTGGGCCGCCCGGAGAGCAACATCGTCGCCTGCACCAGATCGGTCGTCGCCAGTCCTAATCCGCCCAGTTCGCGAACCGCCGTCCGAAAAGCAAGATGCGTGTACCCCGCCAACGGCGAGAGAAAGTACCGCGACGGCATCGTCCGCGAGCCGATCTGCAACTCGTCGCTGTTGGCCGATCGGACAGACTGTGGAGCAGTCATCATGGTCGCGTCATCAAACGAGCCGAAGTTCCCGCAGCATGTCGCCGGTCTCCCGCAGCGGTAGGCCGACAACGTTGCTGGGACTACCGTGGATGAGATCAACAAACAGACTGCCCGCTCCCTGCAGGGCGTAACCGCCGGCCTTGCCGCAAGGCTCTTCAGTCTGCAAGTACCATTCCACCCAATGGGAGTCGGGGCGGAAGGACACTTCCGTTCGAGTGACTTGCTCCAGCATCCGACCGGACGATGTGTGGATACAGACCGCCGAGAGCGCAAAGTGCGGCCGACGGAGCAGGTAGCGTTTGAACCATTCGCGAACGACGTCGCGCCACGAGTCGTCGTCCGGCGGCTGTCCCAGCACAACAGGGGCGTTGTTCTCATCTCGCGCTACAATGACCGTGTCCGCGGTGAGGACGGCCGAAATCTGACCGAGTGCACCGTCGCTCTTTACCTGCGCAGCGACGTCGGTGTTCTTCGCTCGCGCAATTTGCACCAAGCGATCCGAAATATCCGCCGACGTTTGCAGTCCTTCAAAGCCCGCTTCACATGCATTGAGGGGAGGACAAACAACGATTCGCTCCCGGTCGACGAGCAGCGACAACAACTCATATCGTCGAGGTGACCGAGAACCCAGGATGATTCGTCCCCCAGCCGTCTCTGTTAACGAATCGCTCATTCAAGTTCCCACTCAAATCGGCGGCATGTCTCGAGCACGGTTGTTTCCGTCAGGTCGAAATGCAGGGGCGTCACCGTCGCGTACCCTTCGTTCAAGTCCTGAACGTCGGTTTCGGCTTCCATTTGATGCGGCTCAAGCGGGTCGATGCCGCTCCAGTAGTAGGGGCGTCCGCGAGGATCGATCCGTTTTTCGACGGTGTCGGTGAGCCGTTGGACGCCCATCGGCGCGAACCTCACGCCGCGCGGTCCTTCCGGCGTTGTGTTGGGAAAGTTGATTGTCCACAAGCGGCCCTTCTCCGGCACGCGATCGAGAATCTGACGAATCAGCCCGCCTGCCCGCCGGGCGGTGGCGTCGTAGTCCGGGGGAGTTCCTTGCTCGAGGGAGACGGCGATGGAGGTGATGCCGAAGAACGCGCCTTCAATCGCCGCTGCGACGGTTCCCGAATAGAGCACGTTGATGCCGACGTTCGATCCGGAATTGATGCCGCTGACGATCAAGTCCGGCTCCCGCTCACAGAACTCCAGCACACCGAGTTTCGTACAGTCGGCCGGACTGCCGTCGACCGCCCATCCGAAATGCTCTCCCTCCTCCTGAACTTCCTGAACCATCATGGGGTGCAGATAGGTGATGCGGTGGCTCATCCCGCTCTGTTCGACCTGCGGCGCGACCACCTGTACGTCGCCGAACGTTTGGAGTACGGAACGCATCGCTCGCAGTCCCGGCGCGTGAATGCCGTCATCGTTCACCAACAGGCTTAACATGGCGAGATCGGACTTCCTTGGTTCACGGGATGAGGGAGGCACGGGAATTGTTCCTGCGTGATCCTATCAGCGCCTCTTGTTGGACCTCAACGCGTCGGCGAGACGGGAGCCCCCCAAGGATGCTGGCCCTGGACGGTGGTGGTCGCATCGTTTGTGAGAATCAAAGCGAGTCACCACGCAAAACGCCCGGCCGTCGTCGGCCGGGCGCTGGGTTTGTCCTCTCCGCAAACTGCTGCTGTGCGGCTCATTCTCCGTAGAACTTGGTGACCTCTTCGGTGAAGAGCGGCTGCGACAGGTTCGCGCTGCTGACGCGGCAACGGAACCGCTTGTCGCCGTCGTCGGTCCCTTTGACGTGAACGCGGTACGTGACCGTCTCACCCGCTCTCACTTCGGAGACCGGTTGAAACTGGACTGTGTTTGCTTTGACGCGATGGTCAGACGGTCCTTCCGCGTTGAGAAGCGTAAGTCCGCCGGGCAGTTCACAGGCGAGCGTCACGGCGTGAGAACTCGCCGTGCCTTCGTTCGTAATCGTGACTTCGTACGCCGTCTCGGTTCCGACTTCCACCGGGTCATCCAGATCGGCGACTTCCACCACCAGCGACGCGGTCCCCTCCACGCGCGTGGTGAGTTGTGCGTCGCTGTAGCTGCCGTGCTCAGAGGTCGCACGCACCGCATGCCGGAATTCGCCGGCCTTATTCGCCAGGAGGGTCACGTGCAGTTCCTCCGGTTGCTCTGCGGAAAGGCGGCCGACGAACCAGGTCAGCATCCGGGACGACTCATCGAACCGGGCACCCCGGTCCGAGCTGACGAAGTCGAAGCCTTCAGGGATGCGATGCACCATCTGAACGGCATCGGTTGCCGCGGCTCCGTCATTTTCCACCCGCAAGGTGTACATCGCCTTGCGGCCCAGGTACCGCAACCCCGGGCCGTCGATGCTGGCCTTCAGTTGGGGCGCGGCGACGAGCACTGCGGCTGAGGCTTGCTGAACCAGCCCGGAATCGGCCCTTGCTTCGACGTTTAGTACTTGCTCGCCGCCGGCGATCGCTGCCAGGGCGAGGCGAATTCGACGGGTTTCTCCCGGATTGAGCGAACCGATGTCCATCAGTAGCCGGTTGCCGCGAACATGCTCCAGGCCGTCGGGGATCAATGCCTCCAACTTGATGTTGGTGGCGATTCCGCTGCCCGGATTGCGGACGGTGACGGTCTGCGTCGCCGGTTCGCCGACGGCGACATCGGTGGGACCGTTGACGACGACGCTCAACTGAGGCTCAGTGACCGTGAGAGATTGGGCATGGGAATCGGTGGAGCGCGCGTCGGTCACGATGTCGGCCGGACCGGACTCCGCGGCGACGAGCACCACCTGAATGGTCCGCTGCTCACCGGCTGCGAGGTCGTTCAATTCCCATCGCAACACACCGTCCTGCCCTGTCGCGGCCGGGATTGCCTCGACGACGCGGAGCGAGTTTGGCAGGCGCGCTTCGACGCTCACGTTTTCCGCTGCCGATTCGCGCGGGTTGGTGACGAGCAGTTCGCACGGGCATTCCTGTCCGACATTCAGGAGACCTTTCAGACGCCAGACGGCCGAAATGGCTGCCGCGCGGGGGGTATGGCCCGATGCGACCAGCGCCGGAAGGCTGTCAACCGGCGTTGGCGTGCGGATTGCTCCGGACGGAGCTGCGCGTGAAATCGAGAAACGTGACTTGCCGTCCGGGGTGGGAGATGTCGTCTCGCTTGAATCCGGCCGATCGGTCGCGTCATTCGGAACGTTTGAACGGGTCTGGCGGGAGACCGAAAACGGGTTCTGTTCGGTGGGCGTCGGTTTCGCCGCAGCGGGTCGCTGCTCGGTGAATCCACTGGCTGGAGTGGTCGGGATCGCGTCCGTCAATCGATTTCCGGTCGGTTTCGCGTCTGCCGGGGCGTCCTTGACAAACGAGAAGCGATTTGAGGCTGGCTCGCGATCCAATGACGAATCGGATTGATCGGCTGGCGTACCGCGACCGGCGTCCGAGAGGCCGTGCTCGGAATGCATCGCCGGAGAGTGCGAAGCCGGAGAAAGCGATGGTTTCGGAGCCCAGAGGCTGTCTTCGTCGTGCGACGCCGCACTAGGCGAGTCGACGACCGGTTGAATCTTGATCGACGAAGGAGCACCGTCCGTCTCTTCCAACTTGGCGTTGACGACGTTGCGTGACTTGACGAACTCGCCGAATTGCCGCGTCCCGCTCTTGGGCGCGCGGCTTCTGAGCGCGTCTCGCGTGATCCGAGTCGTCGGCGTGGGGCGATCGGTCAGTCGCGGCCGCCCCAAAGGCACGGTCGCCCGCCGTGCTCTCAGAGACGATGTCCCCCAGGGATTCGGACGAGCTGACGGATCGGGGACCCGCTCGGCGGTCTGCCTGGGAACAGGCTGCGGGTCGGAAAACAGTTCGTCCGCGTAGTTTCGGATGTTCGTGCTGGGGCGAGTTTGAGGCACCCCGTCTGCGGGCCGTTCGACGGCGGCGGGCGGATCAGAAGCGGCGGGAGCTTCAGCCGTCGGCGTTTCTGTCTCCCGGCGCGAATCCCGCACCCAGTCGCCGAAGTCGAACGGGTTCTTGGCAATGGTGACCGCAGGGGCCGCCAGCAGGGCGCTGGCAGCTAGAATTGTCAGGAAACGACGCATGCTGATCTCCTCACCCCTGGAATTCATCCGATGGCCGCGAGAACGGCAACAACACTCCCGCGTGCAGAGTCCGACGGCGGATTCCTCAGGGTTCCTACGTTAACGGTGTTGTCGAGACGCCCATCTCGCTGCCTGGGCGGAAATCGGCGCATCAACCCACGGGGAGGCTCGTAATCAATCAAATCGGTCCGACCGGTCGGAGAACTTGAGGCGACTTTTCCGATTACGAAAGTTTTTCCGGTTCTCCCCCGACCGACCGCTTCCAGAGGCCCTCGTCACCGCAGTGCTTGTAAGTTTTTCAATGGAAGCACCGGGTATTTGCGTGCGCGTTAAAAAAAACCAGAGCCCGGAGCGTTAGCGACGGGTCGGCGACGGGTCAGCCGTTGGTTCGTCGTCTTCGGTGGTTTCGATGTTGATGACGGGTGTGCCTGTGTATGCTCGGTGCCTGACCAATCCGGGAATCGAGCGTTGACCCGTCGCTAACGCTCTGGGCTCTGATTGGGTCGCGTCATGGGTCGCCCCGGTTGATCGCCACCCGCCTGTCCTCACTTCTGATTCACGATCCAGGCCAACGTCGCCGTGCGAGCCATTCGACTCACGATTGCTTACGAGGGAACCAACTACTGCGGCTGGCAGGTGCAGCCGGATCAGCCGTCTGTGCAGGGGACGATTGAACGGGCAATTGAGGGGCTGACCGGAAAGCCGGTGCGCATTCATGGGGCGGGGCGGACCGATGCGCGGGTGCATGCCATCGGTCAGGTCGCCCACTTTCGGACCGACGCGACGATCCCTCCCGAGCGATTTGCGCCGGCTCTCAACGGCGTGCTGCCGCGGGACATCGTCATCCGCGAATCAGCGGAGGTCGCGGACGATTTTCACGCCCGCTACTCGGCTGTCCGCAAGCAGTACCGGTACCTGATCGACGTCACGCCGCAAAGCCTGCCGTGGTTGCGACACCTCGTCTGGCGACTCCCGGGCGCGTTTCACGTCGATGCGTTTCGCGACGCGGGGCGATGCCTGCTGGGAACGCATGATTTCAGCAGCTTCGAGTCGAAGTCCGACCCCGACGAAAACAGCGTGCGAACTGTCTCGGAGTTGAGCGTCAAACGACTGACGGATGACTCGCCGTGGCCGGGGGCGTGCGAATTGATCGCCGTCGAGATTACGGCGGACGGATTCTTGTATAACATGGTCCGCTCGATCGTCGGCACGCTGGTGAAAGTCGCCCACGGGCAATGGACAGCCGCCGATGTGGCTCGCGTGCTGGAAAGCGGCGACCGGTCTCAGGCCGGCCCGACCGCGCCGCCGCAGGGTCTGTCACTGGTGCGTGTCGATTACGACGGCGCAGACGCGGCTCCCGCAAACTCCGTCGAGAAGGAACGAACCGAGTGAAGGTTGCACATGTCATCACCCGATTGATTGTCGGCGGTGCGCAGGAGAACACCTTGCACACGGTCGAAGACCAGCACCACCTGCATGGCGATGACGTTTCGCTCATCACCGGGCCGCCGCAGGGACCGGAAGGGAGCCTGATGGAGCGGGCGGAGCAGGGCGGATTCCCGATGCATGTGATCCCCCAACTGGGCCGCAGCATTCATCCGTGGAAGGACTGGCAATGCTATCGTTCGCTGATCCGCCTGTTGCAGGAGATCCAGCCGGACATCGTGCACACGCATTCCAGCAAGGCGGGCGTGCTGGGGCGGGCTGCTGCGGAACGAGTCGGGATTCCCGCCGTGCACACCGTGCATGGTGCCTCGTTTCATTACGGGCAACATCCGGCCATCTTCCGCACTTACGTTTGGGCCGAGCGATGGGCAGCGCGGCGGACGGCACACTTCATCAGCGTGGCCGATGCGATGACCGCCGATTACCTCGCCCAGCGGATCGGCCGCCCGGAAGGGTTTACCACCGTTTGCAGCGGCTTCGACGTCGAGCCGTTCCTGACGCCCCCGCGGCCACCGGCGGACGTGCGCGCCGAGTGGGGCCTGGACCCCGAGCATCTGGTGGTCGGCAAGATCGCGCGGCTGTTTCACCTCAAGGGGCATGAGTTTCTGTTGCGGGCTGCGCCGCAAATTGTGGCGGCTCACCCGGAGGTGCGGTTCCTGCTTGTCGGCGACGGCATCCTCCGCGAGTCGCTGGAGCGCGAAATCGCCGCGTGCGGGCTGACAGAGCATTTCGTTTTCACCGGGCTCGTGCCTCCCTCGCAGATTCCGGAACTGATCCACGCGATGGACATCGCGGTGCATACCAGCCAATGGGAGGGGTTGGCCCGCGTGCTGCCCCAGTCGCTCATCGCAGGCAAACCGGTGGTGACGTACGACGTCGGCGGAGCACGGGAGGTCGTGATTCCCGGTGAGACCGGTTACCTTCTGCCGCGAGACTCGGTCGACGACCTGACCACAGCCGTTTGCGAACTGGCCGACGACGCGGCGTTGCGGGAACGATTGGGCCAAACCGGACGGGACCGTTTCACCGAGCAATTCCGACATCAAACGATGACCCGCCGCATCCGCGAGGTGTACGGCAAGGTGCTGGACACCCCAAGGGATCACCCTGCCCGAGCACCTGAGGCGCTAGAGCCGGGTAACCCAGGCTCTGCCTGACGCTTCCGTTCCGCAATCGGACAATTGAAGAATCTCCGCAAGTATCACCAGCTCGTCAGGCCGAGCCTGACCTACCTTGCTCGGGTTCACGCAATTGTTAGCTGGCTCTCTGCGGGATCGCGTCGCTAATCATCTTGTCGACTTCGATTCGTGTTTGTAATTGCATTAGCCGCAACGTGTTTGCCGAGAGGAACGCATTGAGTTTAGTGATATTGCAGCCGAAGTGCCAGATAATCCTCCGGCGGGCATAACACACTAAGCCCTTGGGCTTTGACGCGCCCAACTGCAAACGCATGAAGACCTGCTCGTAAGTCGCGAACAAAACACAGAAGAACACAAACGGGGAAAACAAGATAGACAGCAGCGGCGGCAGGGCAATTGATCGCAGCGTGTCGAGGTTGCCAAAGTCTTGGTAATGAATGATGGCCTCCCTGACAGAAAGGTACAGGATGGAAAGGCCAACCATTGCCAAGACTGATGCCGTTAGCTTTGCAACGGGACGGTGCTCCTCGTTGAGGTCTGCTACAATGTTTAGCATCACGAGCAGGGTCATTAGCGGGACAAAGGCGAGCTCGCCCAACAATGAAAAATTGAAGGCGTTCACTACAAATTCAACGACTAGAACAGCCTTGATGTTGTCTTTCGCGATGGACTTGAAGACGTTGCCGTTGCCTTTGACTGTAACAAAGTTGGCAACCATGACCACAGCACTGAAACAGAACCAGAGAATCGTGTCTTTGATGAAGCCAGCGTGCCAAACATGAACTGAATAGAGCCCCCACACCTCGACGACGGTATACGTCAGTGTGAGAAGTACTGAAATTACAATCTTCGGCTGGAAAAACGCTTTCAGGACATTCGCGCAGGAACATCTGACTGCGGGCTTGGTGGCAAGCCAGGCTATGAGCGGAACTAGCCATATTGCGCTGGCAATTTCGCGATTACTGAACAATGTCGTTCCGTCGGGTAGGGGCGTGGGAGTCAACTACCGGGAACGGTGTTGGGCCTCGGTCGGATCAAAAAAAGGACGAGGAAATCTCGTTTGCCAGCTAACGACCCAAGCTCAGCGACCCGGCCCATGGGACGCATGGATTGCAACCGCGACGCTGGGTGGCCCGACCGGAATCGGCGGGGTGCCGGAGGCACAGGACGCTTTCACTCCCTCGAAGTTGCATTATCCGACTTTCGAACGCCGAATGTAAGTCGTCTTGTCGCTTTGCGACCCGGTCACCTGGGCCGGGCTACCCGCCGGGTGCCACGGGCGGCTTGCCCGCCCGTGCGAGCGCGGGAAGGATTGATGGCGACCGGTCGACGTTCCCACGTTTGACTCCGTGGAGCCGTGCTCACCGTCGAAGAACCGTCGGCCGCTGGTGAGTCACTCGTCACCGAACCTACTGCGACACTGGCGGACAAGCCGCCAGTGGCACCCTCGACACCGCGTTCGAGAGGCGTACGGGACGGTGTTGGGGATTCCGGTCACAGATGCCGCCGTTGCCGCCGACCGCCGACGAAGCTGTTGATGACCATGTTTCCCATGTCCTGGGCGTTGCAGGTGGCGCTGACGCCGCCGGTGACGTGGGCCAGGCGTTCGACAAAATTCACGAGTTCCAGGTAGAAATAGTCCTCGATCAACGCGAAGCTGGCGAAGTGCAGCCCTTCGTCGGCGCACCGTTTGGCCTCAGCCAAGGTCACCTTGGCGGTCTTCTCGGCAGGCGGGTAGATCAGCATCACATTTCGGCCTTCCACATGCGCGGTCGGTTCGCCATCGGTGATGATGATGATCTGCTTGTTCTGGGCCGGCTGTCGATGCAGCACCCGGCGGGCGAACTGCAGCCCGGCGTGGATGTTGGTGAAGTGTTCCGGCACGAACGACGGCGGATTGTCGAGGTCGATTTTCAGCCGGACGACCGGATCGTAAAGGCTGACCGGCTTGGGCGCCGAGTACAGCAGTTGCCTCTCCGAGAGCGGCGACGCATACGTGTAGAAGCCGACGAACTGCAAAAAGTCGCTCTGGTAGCGGCTGCGGACGAGGGCTTGCATCGCCAGGGCGACCCGCTTGGCCCCGGCAAACTTGCCGTATCGCATCATGCTGCCCGACATGTCCAGCAGCACGACCGTCGCGCAGGATGTCTGGTACTCGGTGTCGTGGACGACGAGGTCGTCTTCGGTGATGTTGATGGCGGACGTACCCACGGGACGCAGCCCGTGGGCTTGGGACGTCTGACTTCCGGCCTTTGGTCCCTGCTCCCTGCCCCCGGATCCCTGACTCCGGTGCAGTGCGTTCTTGAGTGTCTCGTGCATGTTGAGGTTGCTGACGGGGTCGCCGAATTCGTACGGCTTGGACTCCTCGTGCACCGTTTGGCCCGGTCCGCGAAATTCGGTGTCGTGCCGGCCGAGCTTGTCCTTGTTGCCGATGTCGAACAGCGCCTCCAGCGCCTTGTTCTCTACTCGCCGCATGCCCTTGGGGGTGATGAAGAATTTCCCCTCCCGGTCCTTCTCGACATACCCCTGCTTGATCAGCATGTCGATGACGTCGGGATGCGACTCTTCGAGGTGCTCCAGTTCATCGAGCATCTCTTCGCCATAGTCCATCAGGTACTGGCTGAACTGGTCGAAGACCTGGTCGGCGGACTGCGGCGTAAACGGCTCGGAGTCGTCCCAGCGGGAGTATTCGAATGTTGGCATGGCGTGTTTCACTTGTTCCCAAGCTCCGGCTTGGGAACATCGGTTCTTGCAGGGACCTGCGTTGGCTCGCGAAACAGAGTTTGGGAACGAGAGGGAAACTGGAATATGCCGAAGGCGTCAAGAAGTTGCGTCACACGAAACTTGGCAGCCAAACGGCGGACACCAGCGTTCGGGAACGAGGTTTCGAAGATCTTGTTGAATTCCCAAGTCAGCCGTCGAGGACGCCGTCGCCAAACGCCTCCGGTTCGACGGGATCGGGTGACGAGGTCTGGTCCGGTTTGGGGGCAGTCAGCTCGATTGCGGTCGCGTCGGATGCGATCGGATCGGAGGCGATTGTGGGGTTGGTCGCGTCGGCGGTTGCTGTTGGGGCGGTTGCTGTTGGGGCGGTTGCTGTCGCGGCTGAGGTTGGCTCCTTCTCCTCGGTGGTTTCTCTCTGCGATCGGCGGCGGCTTTGACGTTTGCCGGAACGCTTCTGCCGCTCGGAAAGCGACGGCTCGGTGCGAGGCGGCGGGGTCACGCGTTCGACGGCAGCCTCATGCGGGGACTCATTCGTCGTTGGCTCTGTCGTCATCCCGGGAGGCAACTGTGGGGGTGCATCGACATCGTCCGGATGGATCTCGATCGTCGAATCAAGCGGCTGGGCGACAGGACGGACTGGCCGCGTCCGTTCGATCAGTGCCATCAACGGATGATCGGAGCAAATCGTGCAATGCAAGGCCGTGCGATCGCCCGGGGTCCGACGTTCGGCGTCGCAGGAGGGGCACCGCCAGAGGCGGCGCACATCCAAATCGAGTCGCATCCCCGGTCCCTTCATGGGCTGATTCCCTGTCTGGCAAAAAGATCGCTGGCAACGTGGCCGCCACTCATTCTAGACTCTCAGCCCGGATTTGACACTCCCCCCCGATTTCCACGGTTCCTTGACCGCGAGGATTTCCTTGAACAACGCCCCGCTCAGCGAACAACCCGCACCGCTGCGGACCGATCTGACCCATTTGGCTCGCGGCTTGCTGATGGGGGCGGCGGACATCATCCCCGGCGTTTCCGGCGGCACGGTGGCGTTGATCCTCGGCATCTACAACCGGCTGGTGACCGCGATCAGCCACGTGGATGGGACGTTCGTGGGACACCTTCGGCAGCGGCGGTGGCAATCGGCGGCTGATCACATTGATCTGCGTTTCCTGCTCGCGTTGGGCGGCGGCATCGCGGTAGGAGTCATCTCGCTGGGCAGCGTGATGCACTGGCTGCTCGAGGAGCAGCGGCAGTACACATTGGCGGCGTTCTTCGGACTGATCGCGGCCTCCAGTTTTCTGGTCGCCCGGTTGATTCAGCGCTGGTCGGCCGGGGTGGTCGCTCTGCTGCTTGCCGGTGCCGCCGTCGCCCTGGGAGTCGTCCGGCAGCCGGCATTCACGCATCCGCCGGACGCCTTGTGGTATGTGTTCCTTTGCGGCGTGCTGGGCATCTGCGCGATGATTCTGCCGGGCATCAGCGGGGCGTTTATCCTGTTGATCCTCGGCAAGTACCACGACATTACAGGGATTATCAAAGAGACGCTCAAGCTGCACATCACCGCCGACAACATGGCGACCGTCGCAGTCTTCGCGGCCGGTTGTGTGATCGGACTGGTCAGTTTCGCCAAGGTGCTGCGCTGGCTGCTGGCCCGTCACGAATCTCAAACGATGGCCGTGCTCTGCGGCTTCATGCTCGGCTCACTGTGGAAGATCTGGCCGTTCCAGATTGATCTCACGCCGCAGGAGCCGAAGTTCAAGCTCAAGCAGTTTGAGCATCTCTCCCTGAGCGAGGTCCCGTGCGATGCACGTTTCTGGCTGACAATGGGAGTTCTCGCGGGGGCGGCGATCTTTGTGTTGGTCTTGGACCGTGTGAGTGGCGGACGGAAGGTCGAGGAGTCGTTGCCGACGGCTACCTGAGCCGTTGCTTCATCGCTTCACGGATGGACCGTTTGTCGTCGGATTGTTTCAGGTGTTCCCGTTTGTCGTGCTGTTTGCGTCCGCGGGCGACAGCAAGGCTGACTTTGACCAATCCGCGGCTGAAATACATCGCGAGCGGAATCAGGGTGAGACCCTGATGCGTTCCGCTTTCGGCGAACTTGCGAATCTCGCTCCGCTTAAGCAACAGCTTGCGGTTGCGGCGCGGCTCGTGGTTCATCACATTCGCCTGCGGATAGACTGCGATGTCGCAGCCGACGAGCCAAACCTCCCCGTTGGTGACGCGGGCGTACGCTTCTTCGAGAGAGACCTTGTTGTTGCGGATGCTTTTGACCTCGCTGCCGGTGAGCACGATGCCGCACGGCATCTCGTCCATAATCTCGTAGTTGTGCCGCGCTCGCCGATTGCGACAAACAACCCGCGCGTTGGGGTCGCCTGCAACTTTCTTCGCTTTGCTCTTTTTTCCCGCCATTCCTATCCCCGGTCATCGTTCGGGCAGCAACCGTCGAACGGGCGCCGCACCCAGCGATTGCCACCGGTCGATCAGCGCGGAGGCATTCGGTCGCTGACTCGTTATCCCCGTCGCTTGGGCTTTTCGGAGAACTGTCGAAGTTCCTTGATCTCCGCAGCGACGTCCCGGACCGCGTCCCGGGCGAGATAGCGCTCCACCAATTCCTCCAGTTGGCGGCACATCGCCACGATTCGCTGCTCGCCGGAGCGATCCCGGTTCCGCCGAGATTCCGTGACGGCTGGAACACGGATTGCCAGAATCTTCGACTTGAAACCGTCGATTTTCGGTTGCTGGCCGATCTGGGCCATCAATTCGTCGGCCTGCTTCCATTGTTCCTTGCGTGCGAGTGACAGGGCCCGCGCCAGCATGATTGTCCGGCGAGAAACGACGTCGATCAACTCTCCCTGAACAATCGCCAGATTGCCCTCCGCCTCCAGCCGGGCCGAATCGTCCGGCAACTCCATTGAAACTTCCGGAACCAGTCCGGGCACAAACGGCACGTTGGCGAGAACCGCTCCGCCGCTGTGAACGACAAGCCGCCGCAACGGGCCGTCTGGACTCCGGGGGATTTCCACGCGGCCAAAGCGGTCGGTCATCAGTTCGGTCATCGCCGGATCCGGATTCTCCTCCGTCGGCAGATGCTCATACACCCGCACGCGAACTCCGACCAACGACCGGCCCGGATTGTTTCTCGGAGCGAGCCGAAGACGAGTCGCCGCATGCCGCGGATGTGAACGGATGGCGACGAGTTCGACCCGGCGACGGCTGCCACTCAACGGCGCATTGAAGGCCGTCTCCACCCCCGCCGTCATGCGGCTGCGGGTGATGTCCTCGATTCGCAGGTAGGTCCAGGGGACCGGTTGAATGCTGCGCAGTTGCTTGTCTCGGTTAAGGTACCGAAAGTAGGGCGAGAGCAAATCCCCCGACCGGAACATGACCGATAAGGACTGTGGTGCAAGCAGTTCTCCCGCCCGCGCCCGTAACTCGGCCGTGCCATTCTCCGTACCGTCGATGCGAGCCAGCGGTCGAAACAGGTCGAACAGCAATTCCAAAGCGACGGCTCCCGTGCGGCGGCGGTCGACGACTTCGCGATGCAGCACCGGCCCCCGCTGCCCCGAGCTGCGGTCCCACTCGCAGCCGGCCAGACGCAACCCCCGGCCGTGCTCGATCGTCAGGACCATCACCTTGTCGAACTCCCCGGCTTGAAAACGGGCCGCCAAGTCTTGCGCCTCTAGCCGCTCCAGTGCCCGGCCGCTTGCCGGTAGAAGCCAGTCGTTGAGCTCAAACTGAGGCTCCCAGTAGTTCCCTAGCAGTCCGGCGATGCGGACGCGAAGCGTCTCTTCCAACCGGTCATGAAAGCGGGACGTCAACGCGGGACTGCTCTCCATCGCCAGCGAAACCAACACACGGTAAGGCCGCGTCTCCCACGGGCGTTCTTCGACCGGCGCTGCTGACTCCCCCGACGCGGCCTCCCCGGCCCCGGACGCATCGGAGGCTGCCTCATCTGGCCCTGCCTCATCCTGAGCAGCTTCATCCGGCGCAGCCTTTGCGTCCGAACGCTCCTTGGTGACCGGAGCGGTCTCCTCCGCATTGCTCGGCTTATCTTCCGAAACACGCGGCTCCGGCTCCTGCGCCGGCAGCAGTGACGCAGCGGTTCCGGCAGCGACAACCACGACCGTCGCGACCGCGAAGAGCACGAGGGCACGTATCGGCATCGCCTGAAACCCGCGCACGAGACGCACGATCATGGCTGGTCCTCCGCATACCACGACTCGACCACCCAACGGTCCACGTCTTCGTAAGGATGGACCGGCGAAACAGGGACCCCACGGACATGCTTCCGGTAGATCAAGTAGTCATCGACTTCCCAAAGTGGGAGCAGCATCACCTCGCCCCACAGATGCAGATGCAGCGTGTTGACCGACTGCAGCGCGGCCCGCCAGTCGCTCGCCAGATCAAGGGCGATAATCTCCTGCCGCAACCAATCGGGAAACGGGTCAAGATCGGACACCTGCGCCCGGCCAGCCAGTGTGAGGAACGGCCAGAGTTGCGTGACCGGCTCGGTCAGCTGCACCGTTCGATAGAGCAAGTCCCACTCGGCCTCCTTGCCGCCGGGCGCGACCAGCGGTCCCGCCGGCATGTCCACGATCTCGACGGTGATCCCGAATCGCGACCACGACTCCACAATCCGTTGCGCTGCCTGCTGCGCGACCGGGTCATCAACGACGATCATCTTCAGCGAAGGAAGCGTGCCTCCCAATTGCTTGCGGGCGGCCAATGTCAGTGAGACAGCCGCCAGCGGATCGTAGCGGCGCGTGCGGACGAGGGCGTTGTTCGCATCACTTCGAGACGGAAGCGGACCGTTGACGACCCGCCCTAAATCATCCGCCCGGTTTCGCAGAACCGTGTCAGTGAGAATCTTCTGCCGATCGACCGCATAGGCGAGCGCCCGCCGGAACTCGCGGTTCTTGAGCGCCTTGCTGCGCGGATGAAACTGCACGAGATGTGTGACCGGCACGGCCATCTTCTCGACAAAAAACGCCTTGAGCATCTGTTCGTCGGTCCGCAGCAGGTCGACAATCCAGGCCGGCGGACGCACGAGCATGGAGACTTCGCCCCGGATGAGCCCCTGCAATGCCGCATCGGAGTCGGGATAGCGACGCTCTTCGATTTCCGCCAGATGGTAGTGCCGCAACCCCTCCGGCTCCGCCAGCACACGCCGGTAGATTGCCCGGTCCGGCGTTTGTTCGACCCGCCGAAATCCGCCAACCGGTTGAGTGCCGCTTGCGGACTCGCGGACAGCGTCGCCCACAGCGTCGCCCACAGCGGCAACCGACACGGGCGAGGTTTCTTCGACGGTCGCGGACGATGCTTCATCGACGGTCGCCGGCGACGCCTCCTTCTCGCTTGCTTCCAGCACGGCGATCGCCAGCAGAGGCTCCGTACGGACCGGGACACGGTCGAACCGCAACGTGAACGAGTAAGGCGAATCGGCCTCCACCGATTTGGCATAACCTGCCAGCCGTTCGTCGTACGCCGGGTTCGATGGATCCAGCCGCGCAGCGATTCGTTCAGCGATCGCCGGCGCGGTGACAACCGGCTGCGCCTCCCAAGGCTGACGGCTGCTCCGTAAGTCGAACTGCACTTCACGCCCGAGATTGAGCGGTTCCCAGCGATCGCAGAACCGTGTGCTGTAGTGAGCCGAACCGTCGTCGGCACGGTCGATCTCGAAGAAGCGAATTCCGTTCAGCCGCTCCGCACGATACGCCGCCTGCGATTTGACGACCGCCCGGGCATCCCGGTCGGAGGGCAAATCCAGCACGCCGACATGCAGACGCTGGTAGCGGTCGGCAAAGCGGCGGTAGCGCACACGCAGATTGCGGAGCGACGGCCAGATCCGCACTGCCTGCTCCGCGTGCGTGAGAGCGAGGCGATGATCCCCCTCGGAACGGGCCTCTGCGGCGGCGGTAAGTTGTTGTTCGGCAGAATCGATAAACCGCGAACGCCAGCTCTGGGGAGAAGGATGGTCGGGAAACAACCGCTGGAGGCGTTCTCGGTAATAGCGGGCTTTTCGCCAGTCATTCCCGGCGATCGCCTCTTCGATGAGATGGTCGATGACCGTGCCGGTCCGCTCGGAGAGCCCCGCGTATTGCGGAGAACGGGAGTGAATCTCCTCAAAGATGGCGAGTGCCGTCTCATATTGGCCGCCGGCGATCTCGCGGTCCGCCTCCGCATACAGCAACGCATTATGCCGGTCCAAAGCCCCCGGCCACTTGGGGGTGTTGCGGAGCAGGATGTTGAGCAACTCATAGGCAAGGTCAAAGTTTTTCTCCTGCGTGAGCTTGTCAACACGGCGCAGCACGAGGTCTTCATGATGGATGATCTGTTCGATCAGTTTCATGGGGAGCAGAAAATCGTCCTCATCGCTCTGATCCGGCAATCGAACATGCAGTTTCCGAAGTTCTTCCACCTCGTCACGATGCCTGGCCAACGCTTCGCCCGACAAGCTTTTCCGCTGCTCGGTCTTCTCGTCAATCGCCTCCTGCATCTTGCGCAGCGTGTCCGGACGCGGGATCACCGGCTCAGCGACAATCACCTCTTCGTTGTGCTTGAGCACGATCCAGTCCAGCCGCGGTCCTCGTAACAGCCGCTCCGCCGAGGGGAGTTCCATCTCCTCCAGCGTGGGCAACTCTTTCTCCGGCTCTTCTTCCCCGTCCCCCTCGTTCTCTTCCGCCTTTTCAGAGGCCGGGTCCTCCGGGGAATCTTTTGCATCCGCCTGACTTGCCGACTCCTTCGTCGTGGATTTGTCCGCCTCCTGCTGGGCGCTCGCCGTCATCGGTGAGAGAACCTGGGCCATCAGCAAGCTGATGCCGAGCACGACAATCCATCCGGCAGGCGATGCCCACCCCAGGTGCCGCGGCACTTCATTCGACAGAAGATTCGTTCGGTACTGCATGAGTTACTGTGAATCCAGGATCGCTTCTACGCGAATCAGGCTTCCGTCTGACGTTGCGACCACCAGGGCCGAATCGGTGGCACGGGGGCCGCTGGTGAGCGATTGTCCGACCGTCTGTTGCTTGCGAATCTCACCGCTGGCCGCATCGACGCTGAGAATCGTGCCGTCTTGAAGTGAGATGACGGCCGCCTGCCCGCCATCCGTCGTGTACGGAGAACCTGATAGGGACAGGTGCGGGAGGGGAATCGACCACTTCGGTACCAACTCCGATCCCGTCTCGAAGCAATGCAGCGCCATGCGGTCCGTTTCAACGAACAGCAGGCCGCCGGAGATCCAGGCGTTGTTGGAGACGGTCCCCTCCAGCGTTGCCTCAGCGACCGGCTCCAGCGAGGCGGCATCGATCAATTGCACACGCCCCCCCACAACGAGCCCGATCTGTCCCGCTCCGATCTGGCCTTCACCGGTCTGTCCCTCACCGTGCGCGACATCGAAATCGATCGCCCCGCCGGCGTCGAGCATCCCCGCCTCAGCGAGATACGGCTTTGGCGTCTCTTGTTGCCGCAGCAGTTTCACCTGTCCCGCTTCGGTGACGGCGATCAGGGAGGTGTCATCGACCGCAACCAGTTGACGCCATGCCGGCGGGGTGCCCTCGCCCTGCGGCTGCGTGAAGTCCTGGACGTCGGACTGCGACCCTCGCTCCGCGATCAAGTGAATGCGACCGGAAAGCGGCAGCGCCAAACGGGAGCCCATCCGTACCGGTGCCGCTTGAAGAACGCCCGGCAGGGGCAGAGTCCGCTCAATCTGACCGAGCCGATTGATGATCCAAAGCTGCGGCACAGGATCCCCGCACCACACCAGAAACTTGCCGTCCGCAAGCGGCGTCGATTCGAGCGGCTGAGAGAGCCCCTCGGGCACCTTCAGGCGGACCGTCGTGCTTGTCAGGAACCCCCCATCGAGAAGATCGTTGGCGGAGACACGGTAGACATCACCGGCCCCCGAGACGGCGATGAGCCCCGCGCGGTCCGGAGAGGCTCCCAATGCCAGCAACCGAGCCCCGATGACCGTCTGCCATTGACTGGCCAACTCGTCCCGATCCGTTTGAAACAACGTCACGGAGGACGAATACGCCGGCATGCGGCCGATAAAGATTCGCTTGCCCAGTTGCTGCAACGGCTGCGACGCTTTGCCGATCGTGACCAACTCCTGCCCCGGTTCGATGGAGTCCGCCTTCAGCCGCAACCTGCGGAGAAAGCGGCCGGCCATCCAGATCTGCCGGTCCGGACCGGTCGCCAGGAACAGCGGCGTCCGCTCGCCGCCTTCGGCTTCGTACCGCGGGCCCTCCGTCAGCGGCGGCTGCCCCGGCTCATCGGAGACGGTGAACGAACTGACCCGCTCCCCCGTCGAGGGGACGAACAGGTCGCGTCCGCGAATCACCGGAGTATCGACAACATGCCCGGGGATCACATGTTTGGCCGATTCCGACAGCGCGTCGTCATCGCCCCTTGAATCGAGCACATGCAGCGAAGCTCGCTCGCCCGGCAGGTTCTCTGCCACGAGCAACAGCGCTCCCATCGACAGCAGCGGAGCCGCGACGCCCTTCGGCTTCTGGCCGAGAAAGGAGACCGCCACACATTCCATCGGTCGTTTCGACAATGTGTAAACGACTTCCTGAGTGCCGCAGACGACGAGGCGAGACCCGTCATTCAACGCGGCTGGCGAGGAAACGGGCTGTGAGAAACGGAGCCGCGAGACCAATCGGCCTGTTTCGACGTCGATCTTGTTGAGCGTGCCGCCGGCACTCACGGCATACAGCTGCCCGTCTTCCACGAGCGGAGGGCCCGTCACGCCCGAGACTTCCGGCTGTCGCCACAGGAGCCCTCCCGACTGCTGGTCCAGCAACACCAATTCATCATGATTGGTATCGAAGACCAGCAATGCCGGAACGCCGGCGGTGACCGGGACCGGAAAAAAGGGACTGTCCCAGCCGATGGCCCGCCGCCACACCGGCTCGCCGGTGATGCTGTCGACGGCATAACAGCAATCCTGGGCAACGCCGAAGACCGATCGGCCGACTGAAACTTCGTCGGTTCGTGACCGGGCATGAAACGTCAACGACAGCGCCGGCGGAAACGCGGACGCGCGGTCATCGCTCAGCGCGTCAACCCCCTCGTCGCTCCGCGAGACCAACTCCCGTTCCGTTTTCAGCGTCTCCGCGAGCTTCTTCACAATGGTCGTATGGCTCTCGAAATCAGGATACCGCGCGAGAAGTTCGCGGCGAGTCCCCAAGGCTTGCATGGCTTCTTTCGCCTGCAGGGCCGCATCGATTTGAGAAACGGCTTGAACGAAAGCCTCATGCTTAAGGATGGACGCTTCCGAAACACGGCGGGCCGCCTCAATCCTCTTGAGAGCGTCCGTCGGAGACGTGTCTTGTGCGGAATAGGCCGTCATCAGGTTTCCCGCTTCGTCGGAAACGGCCAGCAGGTTCCGGTCGTAGGTTTTTCCGGCGGCCTTGGCGGCTCCTTCGGCGATTGCCCCGGCCCGTTTGCGGATGCCGTCATGCAGGTCCTCAAAGTCGTCGGAGTCGCGCCGGGATTTAACGAAGCCCTTGAGTTCCTCAAGGGCCTGGGCCCAATCGGGCGATGCTCCGCTCGTCTGCCGTTCGATCTTCGAAATCCACATTTGAATCCCGGCCTTGTCGGCCAGGGGATCGCGGGGATGCAGGGCCAGGAAATCCTCAAAGGCATTGATCGCCTGTGAGAACTTGCCTTCATCCATCAGCGATTGGGCGGCGTTAAACTCCGACTGCGTCGTCTGTCGTCCGAGGATGAAGTAGAACGTCGCTCCCACCAGCAGGAGCACCAGCGCCCCCCCGCCCAGCGTGAGCACAAAGGGGGACCGGACAGGGTCGCGGTCGCCGGGCCGCTGGGGGCGCGGACGAAAACGACCTCGAAACGAAGGGGCCGCAGCACTGTGAGACGTGTCTGAATCCTCCTTCGATCCGCTCTCTTCGCCAGCCTCTTGCGTGCTTCTTGCCCGGTCCTTTGGCTCGGCCGCCTCAGTGGCTCCTTCCGGAGTGCCACCGTCCGCCTCCGCCGGTGTGCTCTCGTCGCCGTCTTGCGACGCCGGTCCCTTCTTTCGGTCCTTCTGGCTGGTACTGTCCCCCGTCCTCGCACGTTCACGAGACTTTGACCGGGACCGTTTCTTCCGATGTCTCGGCTCCTCTTCAATCGGTTCGGCTGAGAGAATCTCATCGGCCGTCAGCGGAGGATCGTCAACGATGATTTCATCCGCCGTTAAGGGAGGGGCGTCGTCGTCCGCCGACATACGAGGAATCTCGAATTCGCCCGTGAGTGGCTTCAGAGAAAACACGCTCTCCGGCGGCTCGTTTGGCTCGGGGTCGCGCGCCGTCGAGTCGGCCATGTCGGCCGGTGGAGCGTCTTCATCCAGAAAACTTACATTGGCCGGGCCGACACGGAGAACATCACCCGGAGCGAGCGTCGCTTTCTTGACGAGCGTTCCATTGACGTCAACGCCCTCTCCTCCGGCCGCAACAACCTCGAACCCCGCGGACTTGTTCCAACTGATGCGGCAGTGCATCAGCTCGACATCATCCCCCGCGATGCTCACGTCGTTCGAGGGATGCTGCCCGATCGACACCGGCTGCCGTTTGTCCAACTCGACCGTCCGCCGGTCACCGGAGCCAAAATCAATTTCCAGGTACGTCATTGGTTGTTTCAATCTGTTGCCCGCCGGCGCCGGCGGCATCCGCCACGGCGACCATACCGGTTACGGCTCGCTCCGGGAGACCCGGCGGATCCGTTGCATACCCACCTCGATGCCCGCATCGGTGACGGCCACAACCGTCCCGTGTTTGGCCTGATAGTGGGGTTCGATGATCATTTCCCGTTTCTGTTCGACCGACATTTTCCGCGAAAGCACATCCTGCAGCTCACCGAGGCCGCCCACCGGCTCGTCGTCCACGAAGATCGCGTCGTTGTCGTCAATTTCGACGATGACCGATTCATCAGCCAGATCTTCGATTCGCGGCATCTGGGCGAATCCTTCGTTATCCTCTTCGGGAGCCTCGGTCTCCATCGATTTCTGCAGACTGAATGAAGCGGTAATCATAAAGAAGATCAGCAGCAGAAACACAACGTCGACCATCGGCGTCATGTCGAGCCCGTCATCCTCGACAGCCCGCCGCGACAACTGAAAACCGCCCTCGTCGTCTTCACCTTCGATCACATGCAGCATTGCGTCAGCGCCGCCGCCCCCATTGGTGCCCCCGCCCTCAGTGCCCCCGACTGAGCCGCCGCGTGCGCTGTCAGTTCGATACGGGAGCGGAGTCTTCTCAGCAGAGTCCTGCGGCTCGGTTGACCCGTACTGTTCGGGAACACGAACCTCCGCAGCGCACGCCGGACAAGCCACCAACGTCCCCGCTTTGCGTCGCGAGATGCTCAGCTTCTTCCTGCAAACCGGACAACGAAACTGGATGGGCATTCAAAACCTGCTTGCACTTCATGCGACCGAGCGACGTCACGCAATCGACGGAAACCGGCGGTCTGCCGGAGCCCGGGAATCATTGCTTGTCCTCGACCCCGACGTAAAACTTCTCGACCCCGTCGACCTGATTGGCGGCGCGGGCCACCTCTTCAATAAACCCGGAAGGCAGCTCTCGGTCCGCCTTGATGATCACCGTCCGCCGCGCCCCGTCAGGATCGTCGATCCCCTGCTGGACATAGGCCGCAATCTCACTCAGCGAAACGGCCTGGTCCGTGACCTTCGGCCCCAGGAAAATCTGCGGCTCCCCTTCCCGCGAGGCGACCGTGATGACCGTCGCCGCGTCTGTGCTCACGCCTTCGCCGTGCCGCGCCGGCGGAACTTGAAGGGACGTGTCCTGTTTCATGGTCGACGTCACCATAAAAAAGATCAGCAGCAGAAACACAACGTCGATCATCGGCGTGATGTCCAATTCCATTTCGGACTGGACCCGCCGCGCTGAAGACGAGGCATCACGGAATAAGGATTTTCCGGCCACTCAAGTCACTCGCGAATCTGATACAGAACAACCGGCGGACGCATCCGGCGTCCCTCCTCTCGATCGACCCGTTCCGGCCGTCCCCTGACGACGGAACCTGCTTCGACGGAACACGCTCTCAAGCGGTCGTTGCCACCTCGAGGTCATCGAGGAACTCGCCCACATGTTGCTGCACGGAATCTTGCAGCTTTCCGATGCGGACTTGAACGAGCGCTCCAAGCAACACCAGTGGAATCGCCACCGTGAGACCCATCGCCGTTGTGAACAGGGCGAGACTGATGTTATCCGCCAGCGCACTGGGGTCGGTGCCCGTCTGCTGGTTCAACGCGATCTTGCGGAACGCCAGGATCATGCCGCTGACCGTGCCGAGCAGCCCCAGCATGGGGGCACTCTTGACGATCGTCCCGATCCAGGAGTGGCGGTACTCGAGGTCGGCCAGCACGTCCCGTTCAAATTTTTCCGCCAGCATGCGCCGCAGTTTGGCCTGTGCCCGGTCGCGGTTCGTCAATGCCACCAAAATGAGCTGCGAAACCGCCTTTGACCAATAGGGCGGCGAGTCGCACAGCGCGGCAGCCCCGTCAAAGTCTCGGTTGCCGAGATGTTCCCGGATTTGGTCGAGGAACTCGGTCGCAGCCGCATCGCCCGCGAACCGCTTTTCTTTGATCTTCCTCAGCAACAGTACAACGCAGAACACCCCATATAGGGCGGCGACTGCCAACGAGGTGTAAATGATGGGCCCTGCCCAGTTGAGTATAAACTCCATCGTTCCTCACTGCCGATCATCGTGTTGTCTTGCATGGACCGCCCTCCTGGCATCGCACCCCTTCCGTGTCGTCAAACTGCCTCTGATTCCCGGCCACGATTTATGCCGCCAGCGGTTGGAGTTCAGCCTTTAGGCTGCGCAGACAATCTAAAGATTGAACTCCACTCGGACAGGCCACGTTCGGTGGCCGGGGCTGGACCAACGGGAGGCCCCGGTCGACGGGAATTCGATTTTCGTACAAGCAAACCACCCTCACCGGGACTTCGGACGTTGTCCTCCAGTCCCGGTCCCCTAGAGGAGTATTCGTGTTTCAACGGTCTGTTCGGCTGCGCCAACAAGCGAAAGCTTGAACCCCAACCCGAAGGGCGGCGTTGCACCGGGGCACGCTGCTGTTAACGCAGCAACGACTGTCGCGTCACCTCAAATGCGTATCCGCTTCCCTGTTTTTTGGCAAGAAAGTAGGTCCGCCGAATCTCCTGCGGGGCTTTCTTCTGATAGTTGAATTCCAGTGTCGCCAGCATCTGTTCGGTCTTCTTCGGGTAGAAATGGAAGATCAGCGATTGCCGATTGGCCGACACGCCGGCCCGTTTCACCAATTTGATATCCGCCGCCCGACGCTCTCCGCTTTGCCACGTCATATACAGTCGCTTTTCGTCTTTCCCCGAGTCGGCCGACCGTTTTCGGGGTTTCCCGCTGAGTCCCGACACATACACCAACCGGCCCGCAGGTTCCAGGACGCCCAGTTCGATCCCGAAAAAATCGAGTTGCTTGGCATAGGCGTCGAGCGAATAGTCGTCGGCAAAACGGACAAACCACCGTTGCTCGCGGGGCATGCCCCCCATGCCGGGGCCCATTCCCAGCGGACGCCCGCCCGTTCCGGTCGCACTCCCCAGTTTGCCGGAATTGGCAGTCGAGTCGGCAATCACCTGCTCCAGATGTTCCGTCGCCTGGTCCGACAACTCGACGACATTTTCCAGCACATCCTGAACCGCAACCTGTTCTGTCTCCTGTTCCACCAGCGACGCGTTGGGATCTTCCGGCTCCGGCGATTCCAGGTTCCAGGTGTCTTCGGGGTTGCCGTCCTCGAACCCGCCGCTGACTTCGAGCATCTCCAGCGGGACCAGCTCACTCGGCGGCGGCACCCGGCGTGCATACCACACTGACAACACCGCCAGCACCCCAATGGCCAGCGCACCAACAACTGCCAACATGAACGCACTCGCACGGTCATACCGGGTGACCTTCATCACCGGCATCTGCGGGGCATATTCCGTTGAGGACGCAGCGGGAAGAGGCATGGTGGGAAGGGCCAACTCCTTGGGGGAGGCGGCACATCAATGGGGACCGACGTGTGAATCAGCGACGTCCGATGAATAACGGGGCCCAACTGGCTGGATCAACAGCATGGCGGCACTTTGCAGTCCGTTGAAAAAAACTCTTTCCGCTCACGGCTGCCGTCCCGCGTGACACTGCCGTCTCTGCAGCGCGAGCAAACAGCACGTCTTCCGAAATCGGCACGGTTGGCACATTCGCGGCACACGTTTTTCAACAGGCTGTCTGGCTCGACAACCGCACCAACCAATGACCACATCGTTCAAGGGGGTGAGGCTCTTCATGCTAGAGCGACGCCACGAAACTGTCAACGAGCACGGTGCACCGCGACAGGGCTAACGCCTTTTCCATTTCGGGGTTCGTGCGTAGGATTGGTTGAGTTTACGGAGAGTCAACTTTTCTCAGGGAGGTTTACTTATGTCATCCGCCTGCGGGGAGAGCTTGTTGGCCTGTTGGTCGCAAGTCTCTGAT
>JAJDEI010000188.1 GCA_029259845.1 Planctomycetaceae bacterium
GATCATCAAGCGATCCTGCTCGGACACCTCCGCATGACCCTGCCCAGCCAACTCAAGCCAACCGAAATGTAGTGACGACTTTCACAGCCCGACCGTTACACGGCAAGCACTTACGTCAATCACTGGGGAACTTGGGCTAGACCAAGTCTTGTTCCGCACGCTGACCAATCGCTTGATTCGGGTGGTGGGCACGAACACGGACAAACAGCGGCTCGACTCGGCCGCCGTCCGTTCGGCCATTCGAGGGCTGACCCGGCTGGGAATCCTCGTTGAGGGAACGAGCAAGTTTCTCCGGGAACTGAAGCGGATTCACACCGATTTGTACGCATTCGTCGGTAACGACGTAGTCCGCAAGTACGTGGCTCGTCGTGGCGAAGGCTGTTTTGGTGACACACGTCCCAGTGGGTCGAGGCGGCGTCTCCCCGAGGCGGCCCGAGACGTGTAGGAACTCCTCGCACAGTTTCAGGGGACCGCGACAGCGTCATGGGAGAGCTTCGCCTGACTGGAGCGAATCTTCCACGAGCAGTGTGAAGTCGTTGGCCACCCCGACGAGCCGGTGATCATCTGGCCTCCTTACCGAACCGGTTGCGATCATGTCCTCAATCCGGCCGATCCGGACGCGACGTACAACAAGCTCAAGGGCGTGGGATATTTGGTTCAGGTGATGGAGACCGACACCGAAACGGAGGAGCATGCCGATGCGGCCGATGACGAATCTCCTCCCCCGCCAGACCTGATCACTCATGTGGCGGTGGGAACGATGACGGTCCATGACCCAGCGGCGGTGGAAGCCGCGCTGGCCGACGCGCAGGAACGGGGCATCACGCCCCAGCAGATGCTGGCGGACTCCCATTACGGATCGAACGAATGCCTCGCACGAGGGCGCGATCATCACCGGTCCCCCAGCATTTCGGGTCCGTCCAGGAGCAACCGGTCGGCCTATTCGTTGAGCAGCACTCGGCAAGTCACTCCTCCCCTGCCGGCTTCCCTGCTCGATATCTCGCAAGACGCTCATTCTCACTCTTTTCAGCCAATGCCACAGACTTGGGGAAGTCGCCGGTCTCAGCGCATGCGGCTGTGAGCATGGCCACGCAGTCTTTCACCATGAGCTTCGTCAGCTGGCAGGGCCGTGTCGCAAGTCGTACGGCTGACATACCGTCTCGGTATTCAGCATCCGGGCAATTCGCCTGAAACCACGCAAGGTTCTTCAGGGCGGCCAATTCGTTCAACGAAAATCGCAGTGCAAAGTCCGTTGCGACCCCGGAAATGCACTTGTGTCGCAGCGAGAGTTCAGGGACAGACCGCTCCACATCGGGCCTCCGGTTTGAAACTCCATGCTCTCAGCCGATTTCTGAGGCTCCGATGTCGATGCGAAATGTCTTCCTTCGGCGGGCTACGATCGCCTTTCTGGTGCTGTTTCTCGGTCGAATCCCCGTTCCATGGGTCCATTCACACACCTGGCTTGATCAAGGTTAGCTTGATCTGCACCTCGGCAAGTATCATTGCGAAGAGTGCCGATCGGATCTGCCGCGCGGGGTCCACAGACATTTCTTTGTCTGGGCTGACAATCATTGCAGCGGAGACGGGCTTCACATCGGATCGTTTGGGCCGTACACCAAGCCGGACAGGTTGTCGGTCCCATTTACCTCCCCCGTGATTCAGCGCATCCGAATCGCATCCGCACGAAGCGGCGTCTCAAGTCGTCTGTGGGCTGCGGCTGATGATCTCATTGCTCATCGAGCGTCGCGTCAGCGCCACGGTCCGCGATGCGCTCAGGCGGATCGTGAAGTTGCCCGATTGTGCGTCTATCTCATCGAGATTCACGGCTGCGACCGTCATCGCGCGTTCGAATCTTCAACACGATTCGTTGACGTGACATGTACGATGGCGGCTCGAACATGCTCCCTCCCATGAAGAGAGCGGTCGTGAGCGCGCGTTGATGGATCTGACGCACGCTGCTTCCCTTTTCGATGGTACCACACGCGTGGTCTGATGACAGGCAATGTCCGCCCCGGCATCATCCTCGATTGCGCGCCGGGCCACCCCGTCCGCGATTGCGCTGTTCAATCATCGCCTGTTGTCTGCGAAGTCCAAAACCTCGCCACCGGCAACGAGTGCTGACCGATGAACGACTCCCCTGCCGGAGGACCGACAACGGTCCGCCTGAATCGCGGTGGGTTTCCAGGAATCCCTGAGGGAAGACGTTGATGGTCTGGTGCCTGTTGCCAGCAATCGTTCTGGTCCTGATGCTTGCCATTCTGCTGCTGATACAGCGGCGGTCGGAGTTGCAAAGCCTCGACGCACAGCTGATGGATCGAGCGCAGGCCAGGCGTGCCGGTACCCATAAAGCCCGGCTGCAGGACCCGCACATGGATCTCAGTCGCTGCCTCGGTTGTGGCACGTGCATCTCGGCTTGCCCGGAGGAAGGGGTCATCGCACTGATTCACGGTCAGGCGGCCGTCATTCATGGTGCGCGCTGCGTTGGCCATGGCCGGTGCGCCGCGGAGTGTCCCACCGGCGCGATTCAATTGACTCTGGGTGACCTGGAGAATCGTCAGGACATTCCCGTTCTCAATGATCAATACGAAGTCATCGGCCGGCCTGGGCTATTCATGGCTGGAGCGGTCGCCGGGTTCTCGCTGATTCGCACAGCGAGTTCCCACGGGACAGCCATCGCTGACGAAGTCTCTCGCCGCCGAGACCTTGCGCGAACTCAAGCGAACGGTGACGCCGTCGATCTCTGCATTGTGGAGGCCGGTCCGGCAGGAATTGCCGCCTCGCTTCGCGCTCAACAAAACGGCCTGCGATTCTGCACGCTCGATCAGGAAGGGGTGGGGGGCACCGCGGCCAAGTATCCCCGCCGGAAGCTGGTCATGACGCAGCCCGTAGAGCTACCGCTGCACGGCAAGCTCAAACAGACCACCGACAGCAAAGAAGAACTGATGGAGTTGTGGCAGCAACTGGTGCAGGACTACAGCTTGCCGATCCGCCCCCAGACAGCGTTGCAGTCATTGCAGCCGGGGCCCCGGGGAACAGACGTCGTCAAGACGAGCAACGGTGATGTCCATGCCCGTCACGTTTGCCTTGCGCTCGGACGCCGCGGAAGCTGGACGTTCCCGGTGAAGATCTTCCCAAGGTGGCCGACAACCTGATCGATGCGCAGTCGTACCAGGGGCGTCGCATTCTGGTTGTCGGCGGAGGGGACAGCGCGATCGAGGCGGCCTTGGGACTGGCCGACCAGCCGGGCAACACCGTCACGCTCTCTTATCGAAAGTCTTCCTTTTCACGTCTCAAGGCCCGTTACGAGTCTCGCATCCGAGAAGCGATCTCTACTGCGCGACTGGAGTGTTTGTTTTGCAATCACGTCCTCCGCGTCGGCGGGCGGGCCTGGCAATCGCCAGGGCCCCCCGTCCGCTTCGACTTCCGAGCCGATCAGTGGTTCGACCAGGACGGCAAAGGGACCGCCTGGGATGTGGGGATGACCCTGTCCGATTGGCCGCTGGATCGACACCAACTGATCCTCGGTGTGTATGACACGGGCGGGCTGTCCAGTTCCGGACCCGGAGGTCGCGTCACGTGGATGCGATTCTTTTCCAAGGGGTTTGTCTCGGTCGGCTATGACACCGGCGGGTTTCTCTACAACCCAACGAGTCTGCTGTTTCGGCAACAGGCGGTTCATCTGTCGGCGGACCTGACACTCACGCCAACGACGTCGATTTCCTTGTCAGGTGATTATCGCCTGGGCAATCGGCAGGAGTCGCTCAGCGGCGGCATGGACCTGCAGAAACGGTTTTGACGACGGCGACCGAAACGGATTCCCGGCCATGATGCAACGAGTGAGATCTGCTTATCTCTTGGCGGCAGTCGCGCTGTGTGCGATTACGGCGTCTTGCATCATCGGTCCGCCGGGCCGCTCTCGGAAGCGACAGCCGCAGTCTTGGGACCCCAAGCACGGACCGACGATCCCCCACGACAACTTCCCCGCTGACTGTTCCCCGCTGACTGTTCCCTCTGTTACGTCAGTGACAACTGGCACACACTCCGAAGCGATTTCACCTTTGATCATGCTGCGCAGGCGGGCGTGCCTCTCAATGGGGCGCACCAGACGGCTCAGTGTCTCCGGTGCCACGACGACCGCGGACCAGCCAAGGTCTTTGCGACACGTGGTTGCAGTGGTTGCCACGCAGACCCACACCAGGGAGAGCTGAGCACTAGCTGCACACAGTGCCACAACGAACGCACGTGGGTTGCCGAAGGACAGTTCGCCAAACACGCCCGGATGCGATTCCCGCTCATCGGAGCCCACGTCGGTGTCGCTTGCTTTCGCTGCCATCCCGGTGCGCAGGTGAACGACTTCAGATATGCCGACACGCAATTGCGATTCCTGTCATGCATCGGACCTCAACCGTGCCACCAACCCGGATCACAAAGCCCTGGGTTGGACCGACAACTGCCAGCGCTGCCATTCACCCGGCTCTTGGGGCAGCGGCGGCTTCGTGCATGACAGATTTCCGCTCATCGGCGCGCACCAGACTGTCGACTGCTCCGCCTGTCACGCGAACGGCCAGTTCACAAGCCTCTCGCATGCCTGCCGTTCGTGCCATCTGGCCGAGTATCGCGCGACGACGAACCCCGACCATTCCGCCAACGGGTTTGCCATGAGCTGCGAGCAGTGCCACGGATCGACTCGTTCACTTCGTCATGGGCAACCGGCACTGCCGACATTTGTCGTCAACGGATCCTGAGCATTGTCGAAATGCGCCGTTTGCCGAATCTCGGGATCTCCCCACCAGAACCGACGCACTGTCTGTCCAATGATTCGGTTGGCGCTTGACTCCAAGACGGCATGTCTTTAAAAGGAGACGTGTTGTCATTGGAGAAGCACGTGATTGTCCCAGATGTTTCTGATGCCGAACTGGCGGTCCTGCAACTGTTGTGGGATGCGGAACGGTTGACCGTGCGGCAGATCACGGAGCAGCTCTATCCTCGCCAGAGCGATTCCGATCTGGCGACTGTGCAGAAGTTGATCCATCGGCTGGAGCAGAAGCAGCTCGTTTGCCGGGACCGCACTCATTTCGTGCACTTCATCTTTCCGCAGATCAGCCGCAATCAATTTGCATCGCGGCGGCTGGCGGAAACAGCCGAGAAGCTCACACGCGGCTCCCTGCAGCCGTTGATCGCCTACCTGGTTGAAGCCGAGCGTCTGTCGCCCGACGAACTGGACGAGATTCGCAAGCTGATCAACACGCACCGCAGGAAGAAATGAGGTGCGTCGTGGCCACGCAGTTGCTCACCGTCGGTTTGACGAACGTGGCCATCGCGAGTGCCCTGGCGGCCGTGATCGGCCTGGGATTGCGCTGGCGGAGCAACGCGCATCTCGCGGCGGTCCTGTGGATGATCGTGTTGTTGAGATTCATCATGCCGCCGTTGCTTTCCCTTCCCATCGAGTTGGCGACGGCAGATCAGCCGCCGACGCGCATTCAGGAGCGTCGCCCGCGAGCGAACGTGATGAGAGGTGCCGAATTCCGACGACCGCTCCTCCCGACGGACACCCCGAGTGGACCGTCCCAGACTGCGGAATCAACAAGTATCGGCCAAACGGAATCGTCGGAGACTGTCCGTCGTCGTCTCCTCCCTTCAAAACCCGTCTCGGAACCATCTGCTCATCGGCCGGGTGTCAGCCCGAGCGCGTCACGGCTGCGACGTCTTTCTTCAGTGCTTTGGCATCCATCCTGGTGGGTCTCCCTATGGTTGGCCGGGGCTGCCGTAACGTTAACCAGGTTGGTGGCCAACGGAGCGAGGTTCCAACGCTTGATTTGTCAGGTTCCGCGATCGCGCGAAGGCGCGCGGCTCACGGAGATGCTGCAGCAACTGTGCACCCGGCTCGATGTTCGTAAGGTGCCCCGGTTGCGTGTTGTCGATTCGCGAATCAGCCCACTCCTCTGGACGTGGTGGAATGGTGTAACACTCATTGTTCCCCGCTCGCTCATCTCGTCGCTTCCGTCCGGTCAGCAAGAGATGCTGCTGAGTCATGAGCTTGCGCATCTGCTCCGCCACGATCATCTGAGCCGCTGGCTGGAAGCGACCGTCCAGTCGCTGTACTGGTGGCTGCCGGTTGTTCCATGGGTTCGACGCCAGCTGCATGCGGCGCAAGAGGAGTGCTGTGACGCGTTTGTTCAGCGGCACTTTCCCCAGCAACAGTTGGCCTACTGCGACACGCTCCTGGCCGCTAGCAGCTTGCTTCAACACGCTCGACGCGCTCCGCTGTGGGCTAGTGAACTCGGCAGCAGATCTGACCTTAAACGCAGGATTCAAACGATGCTCGAACAGAAGTTGTCTCCCCAAGTTCCCCGGCGGACGCTTGCGACCTGCGTTCTGCTGGGGTTGTCCGTGTGCGCGATGTCATTCCGCTGGGTGAATGCACAACCGGCGACCGAAATCGATCAGCAGTCCGATCGACGTGTGAAGCCGGTCGAACAACCCGCCGGCCCAGAACGTGATGCCGTTGAATCCTGGTTTGTGATCACTGATGAGCAAGGCGCGTCCGTCCAATCGGGAAAGGCGCATCTGCGGGGCTACTATGACAATGGTGATTATTTTGAGCGGGAATTGGCGATCGAAGCAGGCAACGCGACCTTTCCGTTCAAGCGTCCCCGCCTGAGAGAGCTGTCGGTGAGCATTCGCTCGGCCGGGTATCAGTCGCATTCTCGCAAATACGAGGTCGACGGGACGGATCGCGGTTTTAAAGTCGCGAAACGATACACGTTTCAGTTGAAACCCGGCATCATGATCGGCGGCAACGTCGTCGATGAGGCGGGACGTCCGCTTCAAGGCGTGCATGTCTTTCTCGATTCCCCGTCCACGACTCGCGAGGACGGCAGTCGAGACTTTGCGGAGTATTGGTTTCAAACAGACGCCGAGGGGAGATGGTCGTGCCCGGGAATTGCCCCGGATGTCAGCAACATCGGATTGCGGCTGGAGCACGCCACACACGTTCACGAGTCGTCAATTACGCGATCTCCGTTTTACATGCCTGTCGAGGCTGCGGAGTTGGACGGACTGCGAACGCGGACCGACGTTCGCGTGATGCACGAGGATCCGCCTTTGGTGGGAAGGATTGTCGACCCCGACGGGAATGCCATCTCCAACGTGACGGTCGACATCAGCGGACATGAGACGGACTGGTATCAGCACTACGCCCGGGGACTGGTCATCAAGACGAACGCGGCGGGTGAGTTTCGCCTACCCCGGCCGCCGCACGGTGATCAGCGGCTGACCGTCTCCCATCCCGATTGGTTGCAGCAGCAATTCCCCGTCGCGGTTCCCCTTGAGAAGCCTTTGACGGTGACATTGCGAAAGGGAAAACGGATCGAGTTTCGCGTCACCGATACACACGGGAAGCCGATCGAAGGCATCAGGTTCTTGCCTGACTACGCCGGGGCGGACCTCCCCAATGGCGGCAAAACGGATGAGGACGGACGGTTGGTGTGGGAAAACGCGCCGGACGAAGTCGTCCGCTATCAAATCGTGAGCAGCAAGTATCTCTGCCAGCCGCCCGGCTCCGAATACAAACCGCAGGACTCGCCGGTCACACTCACGTTTCGCAGCAACTTGCCGGTGATCGGCACGGTTGTCGACGCCGAGACGGGCGCGCCGATCCCTGAGTTTCGGCTGTACAAAGGCACCCACTTCAAGGCCAACCGGCCGGACTTCTGGAGTTGGTGGATGGAGACGTCACAGACGATGCGGCCGGTGAAAGGCTCATGGGCGGAAGGGCAAGTCGACGCCCGGTCGGGGACGCCGATGGAACCGGGGCAGTTTGGGAACAAGCTGTACGCCCTCGATCGTGTCATCCGCTATCGCATTCAGGCCGACGGTTACCTGCCCCAACTGTCCGAACCGCTTGACGCAGCGGCCCTGCCGGACGAGCCGGTCCGGCTGGAGTTTCGTTTGAAAAAGAACAGCAACGTGGAGCGTACCGTTCTTTCGCCGGACGGACCGCCCGCAGCCGGCGCCCGCATTTTCACGCAAGTTCGTCGCGGGAATGACAACGCGGCACTGATCCTCTCAAACGGCGTCCCCAAGAATGAGCCGTCCGAATATACACCCGCAGCGGTTCTCCGTGCGGATGGCGCGGGCCAGTTCGAACTGCCGGTTTACAACGATCCATTCGTCTGCGTGATCACGCACGAGACCGGGTTTCTCGAACTGGGAGACCGCGCGTTGATCGAACAGTCGGATGTGACGCTTGAGCCGTGGACCGCCATCGACGGCACCGTATTCGCGCAAGGAGAACCCGCACCGGACGCCGACATTTCGCTGTCATTCCAACCGGACCGGTCGATGCTAGAGGACACTGCAGAAATCCCCATGACGTATTATCGGGTGTCGGCAACGACTGACAACGCGGGAAGATACCGCCTGCCTTTCGGTATGCCGGGTGTGTGGCACGTTGCCGTCTCGTATTCCTCAGCGGATGATGAGGCAGACAGCACTCCCGGCAGCCATCGGCCCGCCGCGTGGCGATCAACCACTTTCACCATCGATGTCCCACGTGAGAACACGACCCGTCTCGACATCGGACGCGAAGGCGTCGACGTCATCGGACGTGTGATTGTCCCGGAGGGTGTCGAGGTTGACTGGCCGTTCAGCGGAGTGCATTTCGTTCGTGAGGTTTCGCGTCAGGCCAACGGCTTTTCGCGTCGAGAGTTCCACCAGGCGCGGCTGTCGCCCGACGGCACCTTTCGCTGTTTCAACCTTCGTCCGGGCGACTACGAAGGAGCGGCCATCGCCGGCACTGCCGATGCCCGCATCTGGGCGATATACGCTGCAACGCGAAAGAAGAGCTTTGAGAAGTCGCTGCGGCTGACACCGGAGATGTTCGTCGGGAAATCCTCAACCAAACCGATCGACGTCGGAGAGATCGTTCTGGATCCCGTCAACCGATGAGGAGTGATCGCAGCTCATTCGCAGTTCGATGGCTCATGATATCGCCGGTCGTGCGGGGACTCGCTTTCTGGGACGGAACGGCAGCCGCGAACGTTGGGTGCCGCATGATGACGAATGCGGCCAGGGCAACAGATTTGAGACAGCGCGGCGGTCTTCGCCGATGAAACAGGGCCATTCAAAGTTTCACTTTGGAGAGGACCGGCCGGGACAAGCTCTATGGTCACCCGAAGCGTCAGCGAGGAAGCGAACGTGAGTGAGCGATTCGTCCCTCGCTGACGCTTCGGGTGACGAGGTTGCCCAGCTTCAATC
>JAJDEI010000189.1 GCA_029259845.1 Planctomycetaceae bacterium
TTTTGCTGCGTCCCCCCCCCCCCCCCCGCATCACACGCCGCCAAAACGTCCCGACGAAATTCCTTCGAATCCGGTCGCATCCTCAGTCCTCCTTGAAACAAGAAGGGCCCAGTTTACCTCACTAACCCAGAAGGCGCAAGACTTAGCGAGGCGCCGCACTAACCCGGATATTTCATCCGCTCATTGAAGGTGGTTAGGATTGTTGGCTGGGTTCGTGGTGGACGGAGGGCCCCCTTTCCCCCAAGGGTTCGGCGGTTGTTGGCGGACGGGGTCGGAGGGGGAATCGGACGGGAGGGGGTCAGCCGGTGTCCAGGAGCAGGGAGGCGGCCGCCGCGCGGAACAGAGATTGGTACGGGCAGTTCGACGAAAGGTGAAAGACCACGCGGCGGGTCGAGAGGCAGACGCGGGCGGCGATCTTGACCAGCGTCAGTCGTAACCGATCGGCCTGAGCTGGGGCGAGTTCTGTCTCCGCCAGATGCTCGCTTCGCAGGTGATGCAGCAGGACGTAGGCAAAGGACGAGAGCAGCAGTCGGAACTGGTTTGGCAGGAACTCGTGGCAACTGGTGCGGTCGGCAAACAACATCAGTTGTTGTTCCTTGATGCGATTCTCCATGTCGCCGCGCAGCGTGTAACATTCGTCGTATACAGCCTGTGGTGGTCGATCGAGGCTGGTGACCACGAAGCGGCGGTTGGGCCCTTCGAGCAGGCGTTCGGCTTTCATGATCACGCGACGAGGACGGTCCCACGTTTTGGCTTGGTACTCGGTCTCATGGAAGTGCCGCTGCTTCTCGCCCGTCTTGTCGAAGGCCGCTTCGACCTCGGCCATCAGTGGGTCGATCCGCCGCTCCAGCACCTTATTGCGACCGATGCCGAACACGTAATCCACCCCATGATTCTCGCACCAACGCATCATCTTCCAGCGGCAAAAGCCGCTGTCACCCCGCACGATGATCTTCACCTCCGGCCACTGCTGACGGATGCGATCGACCAGCAGCTTGACGATGGCTCCCGAGTGCCTGGCCGGATCGATGTTGGCTGGCCGCAGGAGGGCGCACAGCAGATGCCCGCCACAGAAGACATACAACGGCAGGAAACAGTAGTGCCGATAGTAGCCATGAGAGAACCGTCCTTCCTGCTGGCCGTGGATCGGATCGTCGGTCGCATCGATGTCGAGGATGATTTCCTCCGGCGGCTGCTCAAACGACTTGAGAAACAATTCGACGAACAGCTTCGACATGTCCACCAGCGCCCGCCGGGTCACGCGCTGTTCGAGCCGACAGAGTGTGGAGGGCGAGGCGAGCGGCTCATCCAGCTCGGGCACTTTGCCCGCCGCCGTCTGCAATGCCGGATCGTCCCGCAGCGTCTGATGATCATTGAGGTCTTCGTAGCCCGCAGCGACGGCGAAGATCCGTTGGGCCAGCATCGCCTGCTGTTCGTGCACCACGTAACGCGGATCGCGGGGATCATGCAAACAGCCGCTGATCGCCTCGACGAGTCCCAACCGCCGATCGACCTCCCGCAGCAACAGCAGCCCCGCATCGGACGTCAGCCGCCCGCCCTGGAAATCCGCCACCACCTGACGTCCCGGCAGCCGTGAAAACTCGATGGCCTGCGTGTTACACTCTGTCACGCGATCGGTCCTGGATTCGGTGGATGAACGTGTTTGATTCACCCTTCATTTACCGAATCTCAGGCCATCGCGCTACCCGAATCGACCATCAGCGGATGAAATATCCGGGCTAAGGGCAAGGCTCCCGCCGAGCCACGACGTGACGATTCGGCCGCCATTGTGGCGAATCGCTCTCCTGCGGGGGCCGATCCCCGCGATCCCGTTGCGCAAACCGGACCCGCCTGCTCCGCTTGCTCCGCTTGCAGCTCGGCGGGAGTCTCGCCCTCCCATCCGGTGCGGCCATTCAGGGGTTGAGTTTCCGGACAGGCTCTGAGAGGCCGGCCAGCCCCGGGGGGGGCAGGTCACGCGGCGGAAATGTCTTTCAGATCGAGCGGCGTCGACAGATGGGCGACAGCACCCACGCGCAGCCGGGGATCTTCCGCGGTGTCCAAGGTGCAATCGTTTTCGCCGAGCGCATTGCTGAGAAACGCCAACAGGTCCGCTTCAAAGGCTTGCCGCGTCTCGGCGGTGTTCGGTGCCATTGCGCGGTCGTTCACGCACACCTCGAACTGGTCGCGGCTGAAGCGAAGGCCCTTCAACTCGGATTCCAGCAGCACGCAGGCCTTGGCGGCGGACCGTAGCGACTGCCGGAAACGGTCGGCGTTCGTGCCCTCCAACGGGGCCTTGCGGTTGTAGGCCAGACCGGGCGTTCCCCCTGTCTGATCGATCGCGTAGTCAGCCTCGCGGCCGATGAGCATCACGCCCGGGCCCCTGGGGACATGGCGATAGTCGGCAACGTCGATCAACATTTCGTCGACCGCCCCCTCGGCGATCCATCGATGAAACAGCTCAATGAACCGTTTCAGATCGACGTTCAACTCGCCGTCGACAGGGATTTTCACGGTGATGTGCTGAAAGTTCATGCTTCTGATTCCGTTTGAGCCAATCCCTCGCTCCGCACCCGGTTGTAGCACGTGTGGACGGCCTCAATGAACAACTGTGTTTCTTCGATGAGGTACCGAGCGGGCTCTTCTTCGAACGCGCGACCGGCGGCCCCATGGGCGGCGAAGAGATAGTCGGCGAACTTTGATCCGGCAAAGGCATCGAAGATCAGTTCGGTGTCGTAGTAGCGTTCCTTAAACTCATCGACGATCTCGTCCGGGTGCTCTTCAGTGACGTCATCAAACTGCAGCTGGACGAGCGCCTTCGCCGCTTTGATCATGGCCCGATAGGTCAGTTCCCCCGCCTGTTGGGCGTGCGATTGCTCCAGATGCACCTGTGCTTCAAACACCATCCGTTCGGCGGCCGTCATCTCGAACTCATACTGGGTGACCACCTCCCCGGCACACTCTCCCTTGCCGATGTCGCCGATGCCGTATTGCCGAGGGTCGGCCCAGTCGGAGTAGAAGTCGGGATCGGCGTCATGCTCCGGGGGATTCTGCGTCAGATCGTCCAACACCTGGCGAATCTCCGCTTTGCCAATCCGTCCGACAAATTGGGGAAACCGCTCGTCTGTCTCGCGTGTCCGCAGGTAGTAGTCGGCGATGCGATCCAGGGCGTCGGGGATCCGCTTGGACGGAACGGCGACGATCGGCAAGCCGTACGAGCCGGCGTTCTGTTCCCATTGCCCGCCGAGCACCACTTGAAAGTGCGGCACCTTATACCCCTGCATCGTGCGGCTGACACCATAGAAACCGATGTCCGCCACGTGATGCTGCCCGCAACTGTTGAAGCAGCCGCTGATTTTGATGTGCAGGTCCTGGATCGCCTGATCGAGCTCGACACCACGCGCCAACAGGCGGTCGCGCAACTCAGCCGCCAACCCGCGCGAGGACGAAATTCCCAACTTGCAGGTATCCGTCCCGGGACAGGCGACGATGTCGAACACGGCCGATGCCCCCCCATCACCCAGCCCGGCGCGATCGAGCGCCTCGAACAACGCGGGAACGTCCGACTTGCTGACCCAGCGAATGACCATGTTTTGTTCGACCGTTGTGCGGACTGTCCCGTTGGTGAACTGCCGGGCGATATCGGCCAGATCCCGGAGTTGGTCGGGAGTGATGTCCCCCAACGGCAAGGCGACTGTCGCCGTCACGTAGCCCGGCTGCCGCTGCTCGCGGATGTTGGTCTTCACCCAGCGATGCAGCCGCTCGTTGCCGTTGAATTCCGGCATTTCGCCCGGCGGTTTGAGCGGTTTTTCTTCGTCGGCCTCAATCTGATCGAGGAACTGCGTCCACCGTGGGTCCTCCGGCAGTTTGGCCCGCTCCGCCCCGACCTCCTCGCGGAACTTGTCCATCCCCCATTTTTCAATGAGGAATTTGAGCCGCGCGCGGCTGCGGATCTTTTTCTCACCATGACGGCCAAACAGCCGCGCGATGGCCTGAGTGACCGGGAGGATTTCCTCTGCGGGCACGAATTCGTCGAAGACCTTCGCCTGCCGCGGCACGGCACCGAGCCCGCCGCCGACCAAATACTGAAATCCCCGCTGCTCCATCCCGTCGACGATGCGCGTCTTCGCGATCAAACCAACGTCGTGCATCATGCCGAGCCCACAGGCGTGCTGGGCGCAGCCGCTCACGCTCGGCTTGAATTTCCGACCGAAACTCTGACAGTCAGGGTGCCCCAACAGGAACTTCGTCAAAGCAGCCGCGTAGGGCGTCGCGTCGAACGGCTCGTCCGGGCAGACGCCCATGAACGGACAACCGGTGACGTTCCGCACGGAGTTCCCGCACGCTTCCCGCGTCGTGATTCCCACCGCAGCCAGCCGCCGCATGAGGGCCGGCGTGTCCTCGATGTGGATGAAGTGCAGCTGAATGTCCTGTCGCGTGGTGACATGAGCGATCCCGTCCGAGTACTCCTCGGCCAGTTCGGCCATCACCTCAAGTTGCTCGGGCGTCATCCCGCCGTAAGGGATTTTGATCCGCTGCATCCCGGGCGCATCCCAAACGGTGTTCGGCCCTTTGGTGATTTTTTCCTCGTACGCCAGGGTCCGCGATTCGACGCCGTCGTGCCGCTGTCCGTTATCGTAACGCTGTCCGTAAGTTCCTCGCCGCAAACGCGTCTCGGCGAAAACCTTTTCGTCGACCTTGCCCTGTGAGCGGAGTTGGATTTCGGTTTCGAAGACGTTGATTTCTTCGGCAAGTTGTTCCGGAAGCCGGCTCTTGAGGCGTTCCTTCCAGAGATCGTTACTGGCCTTCATGAAAAACTGCTCCACACAAGCAAAAGGACGTGTCGACAGCCGGGGTCCGAAACCCCCAACTCGCAGAGTCCAAGGGGAATGCGCGACGGGAATGTAGCAGATTGGGGGAACTGCGACAATTCGTGGACCGCGATCTCCGTGCCGCCGAATGGCCGCACCGGAGGGGAGGGCGAGGCCTAACTTCGACTTTCGCACTTTCAGGTGGCGAGTGAGTCGAGGTGTGTGAGTTGGTCGATGAATTTCTTGATCCTCGGTGGAATCGTGGGGGTCGAAAAATAGGTTTGCCTCGTGTTTTGTAGGGTCGGCAGGCGGAGGGCGGCCAGCATGTCGGCGAACGACGCGCCCCGTTTGGCGTGCCAGAGGCGGAGCGGTCGCGCCGGGTGTTGGCGAGCCGTTTCGTGCCACCACACGATCAGGCGATATAACAGAAAGCCCATCGCAGCGGTGCGGCGGGCAGCCAGAGTGGTGCGGTTTTGCGGCTCGGTGATCCCCAGGTGAGTTTTCGTGTCATGGAAGGTGACTTCAATCGTCCACCGCCACGAGTATCGCCTCAGCACAGTTTCCACATCGGCGTCCGTGTCGGCCGTGTCGAAGACTTCCATCCCCCGGCCGCCGCGCAGAGGCTCGACGGCGATGACGAGTACGTCGCGGTCGGGTACCTTGACGGTCGTGCGTCTTGGTGGGCGGCCGACTTGTGTCGCCACCCGCACGGAGGACGTCGAGCCTTCGCACAGCTTGAGGGTCAGCCGGTGCAGGCTTTTTGCCGGAAGCATTTCTTTCGGACTCGGCAGGCACTCGCGGCGTTTGCGAGGTCGCCCCACCTGACCGGCGCGGCGCTCCGGCGGCGGCTCGTGAATCCGCGCGTTCGCGCCGACGCGACCCGTGACGGCCATCGACGGGGACAACCGGCTAAGAACAACCGGTGCGGTCGAGCCTGCGGCGAGCCATCGACACCGCGCCGAATCGCCCAGCAAATGCACCTGTTTCTCACTTTCCTCCAGATGCCGATGCAAACACCCCAGCATCGCCAGCATCAATTCGTTCTTCGTGTGATACGTCCGTCGCCACGTCTCCGCCGCCGAGGTGTTCAAATACAATCGGCACAACACGGGCAGCGCGAAGTGTCGGCCGGGCACATGCCGACTTTCGATGACCACGCACAACACCACCCAGCAATGCCCCCACCGTGTGACCACGTGACTCCGGCTGGAAAGCATCGGATCGCGGTGCCTGCCGGTGCCGAAGATCTTCAGCCCGAACCGCGGCAGCAGCGTGTCATCCACGGCGAGGAACACGCTCTCCCTTCCGACCGTGATCAAATCCAACACGGCCAAACCCGCCTGATCAATGGACCAACGCGCCGAGGCGAACAACCGATGAAAGGACGCCTGATGCCGCTCGGTCCCGCACGCCCGCAGCATGCCGAGAACGGTCCGCCGGGGAGCGCGCAGCCACCCGGTGATCAGCGTGCGGAATGTGGCGACCGAAGTTTCAGTCATGACGGCGGCGACAACTTGCAACAGCGGCACAAATGAAGTCGCAACATCCAGGGGAGCCAACCTC
>JAJDEI010000190.1 GCA_029259845.1 Planctomycetaceae bacterium
AGGAAGCGACCGGGGAAACACCCGCGGGAGCATCCCCAATGGCGGTGTCATCAGCGACCGGTTCAGAAGACGTCTGCAGGTTGGTCATCACGACCTCCAATGCAGCCCCTCAGTTCCACAGAAGCGTGGAGAGCCACAGAACAGCGGCTGGCCGTCAATCTACACACACACACACAATTTCAAGGCCGCAGCGAGAAATTCTGAAAAACCTCAACGACGGCCCATCACAGGCCGGGGCCAGGCACGGTGCCACCGAACCCCGCCCCCCACCTCAAGCCACCGCCCGACGTCGTCGCCGCAACCAGTAGGCCACCGCCAGACACGCCGCGCCGCCCATCAAATACACCAGCCACGACCCATACCGAGACTGCTCAAAGTTTGGCTCCGGGAGGCCGTAATAGCTCAAGCGAAATACCTCTTCGGCAACGTCTGTGTCGAGGATTTCGATAGTCATGGCGGCTGTGTCAACATCCTCGGGCTTGTCGACGGAATTGCCGGTTTCCGTCATCGTCGAGACGATCGGGACACCGTTCACGGTTTCACCGACTTCCCGAGCACCCTTCTTCCGGTAGAACGGCTTGCCCTCCTTGTGGCTTGTCCAACCAGATTCGACGAATGCCCACGCCTTCGACGGATCACAAACGATGTACGCCTCCGGTATTGGCAGCCGACCTGCTCCCCCTGCCAACTCAAATTCAACGTGAATCAGCGAACGACCGTCCGACAAGATTTCCTCGATCCGGTGAATCTGGAAGCCCTCTTCTTCGATGACTTCGGCCATTTGTCTCCCCTGGAAAGACCACGCTGCAGTCATCGGTGCGATTGCCGAAAGACGCTGTCTCCTGATTTCTTTCTCCATCTCTGGATCGGCACCTCCGGTTGGCTCTAACCAAAGAATGGAATAGGCATCAACACCGGGAGCCTTGGAAAGATGAAACGTATAGTCATCATTCTGAGCCAGCACGAATTCCGTGCCATCCTCGCGGACGCCGGTGCTGAGGACCGAGTTCCCACAAGACGCAGACTCGGCTCTGAAGACAGAGCGGCTCAGGTCCGCGCCTGTTTCTTGAGCGATCTCCCGGCTTCGCACAGGGTTGTCTGCCTCGACCGTTGCGTCCGACAGTTCGCGAACCGTTTCGGAACGGACGCGGACACACAACCCTTCCACGAGTCGGGGCGTCTCGCTCATCGCCTCCTCGAACTGATCCCACAGTTCGGAATCGCCGTCGGCTCCGGCCACGTTTGTTCCCACAAAGAGTACCACCGCGAGAATTCCCAGACGTTGTACGATGCGGCACGATTCGCACAGAAGAAGGCTTTGCCGTGTTGTGGGCATGAGTCCCTGCGATGATGGGTGCTTGTGTGGTGACAAGGCTCACCAAGAAAATAGATGAAAATCCCGCAAATCGACCAAGGACATCCGGGCCCGCGCCCCGACCGCGGCGGACCGAATCGTGGAATCACTGAACAGAACATGGCAGTTCGACTCTGCGTTCAAGTTTCCTCAGAAAGTTGCCGCCAAATCGATCGCCGCGAAACCGCTCGATGACTTCCCCATATCAGGAACGCAGACCAAGTGCGGTCGGACAGTCAGAAGTCGGCGCGAAAATGACGACCACCCGTCACGGTTCCCGACATCCGCATTCGACAGGACCTCCAAGCGGCCCAGCGACGGTTCCGCAGATGCAATTGCTGCAACTGATGTTCCACAGAGTTGGTCTGCAGGTGCCTATACACCCCGCTCCACCGTTGCTCGCCGGAACGCCGCCGCAATCTTGGGCGCAGACGGTACAGCCAGCGTCAGCGCGTACTGACAACAGGGAAAACCCCAATAGGCAGACCCCCAAAGCGACGAACACGCTACTCAGCAAAGAAGAACGTACCATTGCTCCGCTCCTTGTTCAGACTCATCAATGTCACCGGAACAGACGCTGTCCCGGTCATGCCTTACGAAAACGGTCACGGCTCTGAATTCACCGTGCCCGAAATCATCAAAACCGTTGAATCGTAGCCACCCAAATCGGCAAACAGCTTGACGGAGTTCTCGAACGGCCCCGGATCGGAAGGGACGCCGATCTTGAGGGTCAAGGTGTAATCTTGCCCGGTCGGAACCGTGATCGGAAAATCGTCCAGTGTGATACAGCCGCAGCTGGGTTGGGAGCCGAGAAGCTTGACCGAAGATGAGGAGCGGTTCAGGACGCGGACCGAGCGTTCGACGACCGTCTCGGGTGGCGCGTTGTCGATCACCACGTGCAGGGGGTCGAAGAGGAGGCGTTCGCCTTGCAGGTAGGGGGCGATGAGAGAGAGGGAGCCGGTTTGGTACCAGGCCCAACCGGCAAACAGCGCGGCGAACAGGCTGACCCAGCCGGCGGTCTCTGCCAGACTCCGCCAAGGCCGCCGGGGTGATGGACTCGGTGAGGAAGCGACCGGGGAAACACCCGCGGGAGCATCCCCAATGGCGGTGTCATCAGCGACCGGTTCAGAAGACGTCTGCAGGTTGGTCATCACGACCTCCAATGCAGCC
>JAJDEI010000020.1 GCA_029259845.1 Planctomycetaceae bacterium
CCCCTGGGAGCCTTTTCTTGAAGTGCTTCAGTCCAATTCGTTACCTCCTTGAACCGCCCCAAGGACTACCGGATGGAGCGACCAGTTTCCGGGTGGGACTACCTCCCACTGAAGTCCCAAAGCCTTTTCACGGCACACGCAGAGCCCGACCTACGTCACTCTACGAAAGCGGACAAGGGACGACGGTCGAATGCGAACGCCTGGCCAGAGGCCAAACAGTCGTGCCGTTGCATTAATTGTTGTGCCGGGTCGGAGGCTGAAAATACACTTCGACAGTTGTTTGTGAAATCGCCGGGTACTTGCCGTCCTGCAGGGCCGTGCCGCGGATTTGGAACGTCCGCGTTCCATACAGGCGAGAATCCGATGTTGTCTGCACCACTAAGACGGTACGGTCGCGGCCAACTGGCAACTCAACGGCATCCGCGTTGAGGCAACCGATCAGCCCCCCGGGGACGACCAATTCAAGTTTCACCGGCACTGACAGCTTCACCGATCGCAAAACATTGATCGGGATTTCAATGTGATGTCCGGGTGTGGCCGAAAACTCCTCGGCGGCGTGCGTCACCTTCAGCAGTGCCCCTTCCAGTGACAGCGACACGGCAGCATCTTGATAGTTCACAAGCTGCCGTATGTTGCCCTGCGGGTCAGGGACCTCGACGACCGTCGTCATCCGCATCCGTGAGGTGCGATCGGTCTCCAGCCATTCGGGCAAATAGCAGGGGAAGATGCTGTGCGTGACGCCGGGCGGCACGACGACATCTTCGGCGTTCATTCCCTGGCGGTGCCGCTGCTGATAGGCCGACATGCGGACTGTCACTGGACCGTCGTAGTCTTCCAATCGTTTCACCCGAATTCTGGCCGGATAGGTCGTTCCCCGATGGGCCGTCCTGCTGACTCCGGCATCGACCGGCGAGACTTCCGCGCGAGGCTTCATCGTGACGCCCAGTAACATCGCTGAGACTTCGTTGTCGGCCGCAACACGGGGGACGAGGTTCCCGTTGGCTGCGGCTTTCGCCACACGGACGACCGCCTGTTTGCCGATCGTCGATCGGCCAGTGACTGTCACCAGCGTGGCAGAGACCGCTGCGTGGCCGTCGGATTTGAGCGGAATCTTGATTTCGGTCTCTCCCGGCCCGATCACGTTGGTTTCCGGAGCAGTCACCCCCACGGGCAATCCGGCCACCGAAATCACCACGTCACCGTCGAACCCGGCGACACGGTGCAACGCGACGGGAAGTGGGAATTCTCCGCCCAGCATGACCGCCGCGGTTTGGGGGATCGACAGCGTGAAGTCGGGTGCCGGGACGTCAATGGCCAGTCGATAGGCCGACGTCGGAGAATCCGAAACGAACGAATTGTTCGTGACAACGACTGTGTATTCCCCATCGGCAGGCAACACGAGATCAACTCCGGCGTCGGTTGTCCCGTCCTTGTCGTCATTGGCGGCCAGTTCTGCGCCGCTGGGATCGAGAATGGCAACCGCAAGGTCCAATCCGGCGCCAAACCGCCATGCTTGAGCAGTCACCGTCCAATGCGCCCCTGCGTTTCCCGTGACGCGGTAGCGATGTTGATCGCTGCCTTCGAATCGTGCCGTCACCCCACAAGGCGCTGACAGTGGCTCAGGATCGTCGGCAGCCATCGCGCGCACGATCTCTGGGGTGTCGCTCACCGGGATCTCCAAAGCGACCGTGGCTCCGCCCGGCAACTGCAAAGAACCACGGTAAATGGGTTCGCTCGCCGAGGGGATTTCGACCGGGAGCCGGACTGTTTCCAACTCGTTCTGACCCGTTTCCAATCCGATACCGATGAACTCAAATTCAGTCGATGCCGAACGTTGTCCGACGGCGGGAATCGTTGCCAGCACACGCGGCCCGGTAGTCATTTTTAACCGATAGACATACGCCCGGTTGCCGCGAAAATCGAGATCGTGCAGGCTGACGGTGTAATCCTCCCCGGCATGGGCACGAAAGGTCACACTCGTGTCGACCCCTTGGCTATCGACGGCATCGGCGACCAGTGTTCCCCGACTGTCACGAATCTCAATGACACCGTGCAGCGCCGATCCCAGACGCCGGGCCATCAGGTCGCAGGTCACCAATGTGGTTTCGGGCGCCGACAGCACATAGCGGTCCACTTCCTCGATCCCCATGATGCGGCCGTTCACGGTGATTGGCAGCTCGTCGAGCCGTTGCGGCTCGAAGCGGTATTGATCCTCGTTCACTTCCGGACCGGCGCCGACAACGAACACGCCGGTTTTGCTCGTGCCGTTGGCATTAGCGACCTGCCAAAAGAACGGTCCGGGTGGCGTATTGGCAGGAATGGTAAGTTTCGCCGGGAATTCACGCGGGATCAGAAACGCCTTGACGCTAGTCGCCTTCGGTCCGAACCAATAGGGCGGCTCGGGCACCAGCATCTTGCTGCCTCGGCCGGTGATCGAGATCGTTGCCCACGCATCAAGGCAAAACGTCTGCATATCGGACGTCCAATCATAGCCGCCCAATTGGACGTCCAGCGTTTGGCCGGCCGAACCTCCCGGAGGATAGACGTAACCAATTTGGGGTGCTTTCTGCGCAACCGCACTGTCAGCCGCCACCAGCAGCACAAGAGCCCAAACAGGAGCAAATCGCCAATGACGCATGATGCTTTTTCGCTGGCCCGGCCAATGTTGTCTCGGCCGTTCAGCCCGAGTGCCGGAAACACCGACGACACGCTCGAAATGGCGAGCTTCCGGATTCAGCAACCAAGTAGGTCCGGCTCTGCCGGACGCAACTCGGATTGAATCTCGAACGTGAACCGTCGTCCGGCAGAGCCGGACCTACCTGGCTGGAAATTGAGGCACTCAATTCGCCAATCGGTCGTCATTCTTGCTACATAACGTTTGGCATCACCGGGCGGCGGCCAGGGATGCTTGCCCTCAGGACACGCACGAACCGCCGCTCCAGTGCCTGCCATGGTTATGCGAACCAGGTCACTCGAACAACACGTTCGGAAAACGATTTCGTGGAACCAATTGGGGTTTGGCTAGGTATACCCGCCGACGCCGAGGCAGGTTCATGTTGACGCGAAACGCCTTGCGTTGAGGAAGGCCAACCAAGATCGTCGAGGTGTCTTCAGCATGTCCAAGGGCGTTTTCACGCTTGCTGAGCCATGCGGTTAATTCCGAGTAGGAGACGCAGCAGATATGACGATCGTGTACGCACACTATTGCGACGTACATGTCATCGCAACGACGATTCAACGACCCCAGTTCGTCTTTGTTGGGTTTGGTGAACGTGAAAATGTAATCATCGTCGGGCGGATTTGGCTGCGTAGCGTATTTGAGGTAGACGCCAATCGTTTCGTTGATTCGGAAGGCACTGCGCGAGAGGTCGCCGCCAATTCGTACGGCGTTGATGGATGTGAATTGTGGGTGTTCCGCGATCTGTGTCAGCGCGGCACCGTGATACATGTGGTCATCGTTGATCTTCATGCTTCGCCTACCTTGCTCCAAGTCATGTAGGGTGGGTGAAACGAAGTGGAACCCACCACGCGAGCGGTGGGTTTCGCGTTGCTACACCCACCCTACTTCTTTTCGAGCCGACGAAGTCGGTATGAGGCCCTCGGACGCAACTTTGGTCGTTTGCACACCTGTCACGGCTCCGCTGCCCACGGTTGACGAGCAAGAAGGCCACCCGTGAGCGCAACGGAAACTCAGCAGAATCGTTCGCAGAGCACTACACGAACAGTTCGCGAATCACGCGGCCGCCGTTGGCCATGGGGATTGGGCGTCCCAGGGGGGTGATGTACGTTTTGCCGGTCTGGACACCCAACGCATGCAGGATCGTCGTCAGCACATCTTGCACGCCGTAAGGTTCGGTAATGGGATAGGCTGCGTGATCGTCGGTGGCTCCGATGACGGCCCCTGGCTTGGTGCCGCCGCCTGCGAAGATGATGCTCTGGGCCATCGCCCAGTGGCCGCGGCCCGCTTGATCGCCGATGCGCGGCGTGCGGGCCATTTCCCCCATCATCACCACCAGCGTCTCCTCCAGCAGCCCGTGATCTTCCAAGTCCCTGACTAACGTGCTGAAGGCTTGGTCCGCGTCCGGCATCAGGTCCTCTTTGTGGGTGCGGAAGTTATGGGTGTGGGTGTCCCAACTGCCATGATCGACCCCCACAAACCGCCCGCCCGCCTCGACAATGCGTCTCGCCAACAGCGCTGATTGTCCCAACGACGTGTGGCCGTATGCGGCTCGGAGATTCTCCGGTTCGGACCGCAGGTCAAAGGCGGCCTTCGCCTCGGGAGACGTGATCAGATCGTACGCCTTTTCATAATAGGTCGACATCATGCCGGCCCGTGTCTTGCTCGACTGCCTGCTCTGTAATGCTTCGACGCCGGTGAGCAGTTTGCGCCGCAGGCTCATCCGTGCTCCAGCCGTCGATGCGGTGGGAACCAGGTCCTTCACTTCAAAGTCGGGTTGAGCCGGGTCGTTCTCAATCACGAAAGGAGCATGATGGGCTCCGAAGAATCCCGGCCCTCCTGCAGAGAACGGATTGGGGACGGCGATGTAGGGGGGGATTGCGCCTCGTGAACCGACCTCCTTGCTGATGATCGAGCCCAACGACGGGTGCAGGACGTTTGTCGGAATCCGTGACGTCTGCCCCTCAGCAAAGGCGGCTTCATAACCGGTCATCACGTAGTGCTTGCCGGTTGTGTGCCCATTCACCTTATGGGAATGGCTGCGCACGATCGTGAACTTGTCGGTGATCCTCGCGCATTCGGGCAAATGCTCGCTGATGAATGTCCCCGGCACCGCCGTCGCAATCGGTTCGAAGGGACCGCGGATCTCCATTGGCGCTTGCGGTTTGAGATCCCACATGTCGATCGTACTCGGCCCGCCTCCCAAAAACAGGAAGATCACCGATTTGGCTTTCGCCGGCTGAGCGGACCCCGCATGGGCCTGCATCTGCATCAGACCGGGAAGCGCCAGTCCGCCCAACAGCGGGGTGCTGCCCAAACGCAATGCCTGCCGGCGAGAAATGCCGTCGCAGTACCGTCGGCTACCGATTCGACTTGCGAGCGGGATTTTCAGCATCCTGGTTACCCTTCGATTATCGCGAGAAAGGCTCTCGGCTGGCCCCTCATGAATCGCGAGGACACCTCAACGATTGTACATGAATTCTTTCGTATTCAACAACGTCCACAAAACATCTTCGACCGCAGGCCGGGGATCGCTTGCAGCGTTTTGAAAGGCTTCCGAAAAAACGTCCTGTTCAGCATTTGTCGGAAATCGTGATAGAGTCGCGAGATAGAGTGTCTCAACCATCTGATCCTGCGGTAGGCCCGATTCTGCAATTTCCCGCGCCCGTCCCGTGCGGCTCTGGACCTTCTCGGCAACTTCCGGGGAATTCATCAAATGCAACGCCTGGGCAATGCTTGGCTCATCCCCTCGCTCGCATTGGCAAACACTCGCGCGGAGCGGACGGCCGAAAATCCGGAAGAAGTACGACGGCATCCGGTTGTCCCAAACCTGAATCGCTCGATAGCCCTTGGGCCAACCGATGAGTTTTTCGGTCGTCCCGGCTGCCTGATTGATCGCGTCCAGCAGGACCTCTGCTGGCAGCGGTTTGAGAGACGCATGCGAAAAGTTCTGCAAATCGTCGGCGTTCGACGCGTTGGTCTCAGAACTCAACTGATACAGCCGCGAGTTGAGCAACGTTCTCGTAAACGCCTGCAGGTCGTAATCGACTTCGCGCAAATGGGCTTCCAGGGCTGCCATCAACGGCTCGTTGGTGGCTGGATTCGTCGCACGAATATCGTCGATCGGTTCAATCAATCCGCGACCGAAATAATGGGCCCAGAGACGGTTGGCGATCAATTTGGAAAAGTAGGGGTTATCGTTGCTCGTCATCCATTCCGCCAGAACAGATCGTCGGTCACGTTGTCCCGAAAAGTCGGCCGGTTGGGCGCCTAGCGCAGCCGTGGCGACTGTGTTGCCGGTCAATGGGTGCGCGGCATCTTTTCCTGGGACGGGGATGATCGACGTCCCGCCCGTGGGCAGTTGCTTCTGTTTCAAACCGGTAAAGAAACCGGCGAAAGCGAAGTAGTCCTCCTGCCCCCAACGTTCCGACGGATGGTGATGGCACCGTGCGCATTCGATCCGCACGCCCAGAAATAGCTGGCTGATCGACCGGCTCAGTTCATCCGGTTCTTTCACGACTCGATAAAACGCCGCGGGTCCTGTCGCGGTCGTGTCGCCGCGCGCTGTCAAGATGTCACGCACGAATTCATCATAGGGACGATTGACGGCGACCTGCTCTTTCAGCCACCGCGTCATCGCGACCGCACCTTCCGGTTGCACAACGCCTTGATCGACCCGCAACAGGTCGGCCCACCACAGGGCCCAAAAGTCCGCGAATTCGGGCCGATTCATGAGGGCGTCGATCAGCCTCGCACGCTTATCCGGCGTCTCATCCCCGAGGAAATCCCGCGCTTCGCCAATCGTCGGCAGCGTGCCGATCATGTCGAGATACACACGTCGCAGGAACATCGCATCGGTCGACAGATCGCTGGGACGAATTCCCAGCCCGGCCAATTTGTCCCAACCATGCCGGTCGACGAAATTATTCTCCGGCGGTCGCAGGAATTCGACGCCTTCGCGCGGCAACGTCACGCGGCAGACATCCACGTTCCCCAGGTAACTGACGACAATGGCCGCTTCGCCGGGAAGTTCACTCGTTGTTATCAAACCTCGTTCGTCAATCGCAGCGATCGTTTTCTCGTTGGAGTCGAATGCCGATTCCGTGGTCACACAAAACCGATGGCCGTCACGACGGATCGCGGTCACCCGCAATTGTTGTGTGGTTTGCGGACGGAGCGAAATCCGCCGCGGCTCCACTTCGATCCGCACCACCGGCGATTGGGCCCCCGCATGGCGTCGCGCGCCCTCCGCAATCCAACGCCGCAAGAGACGATAGCGATGGCTCGCGGAATCGATTCGTCGCCCGCCGCCGTGCGGCATTTCAGCGGTCGCTTTGAGTAACAGCAAACTCCGATCGGGGGACGGCATGAAGATGCGACGACCGCGGCCATGTTTGACCAGAGAGTCGTAATCGAAGTCCGGATCATGGCCAAAGACGCTCAACTTGAAGCCGTTTTGTCCCTGGGCCTTGCCGTGACATCCGCCCGAATTGCAGCCCGCCTTGGTCAGGATCGGCATGATCTCATCCCGAAACGACACCGGTTGCGGGTCATCAACGCCAGCCACCACGATCGGAACACGAGTCGTGGAGCGACCGAAGCGGGCAAGGAGTTCCGTCTGACCGTCCCTCAGCGGACGCACCAATCCGGCTTTGCTGACGGTCGCCACCGACGTGTCCGCGATCTCAAAGTCTGCTTGACGCGTCCGATCGAAAGACTGGCCGGCAGCGGATCGTTCAGCGACCAGCACCTGCTGCGATGCCTCCGGTCGGCCGAGCTCGATCTGCGACGGACTCACGCTCACAGCAGCGCGCGCAGACACGCAGAACACTGCCAGAAGAAACAGTGAGCCTGCAGAGATTCGGAATCGCAATCGCGGTCGACTGATGGTGCTAGCCTTTCTTGTCGACAGATGTCTGAATTCTAATTCTCCCCAACCGTTCGGGTCAAGCGAATTCGGGCCGATCCGGTTAGCAGTCTGTTGACAAACTGCTTCGTCGGCGAGAGCGCGGCAAAACTCGTCAGATCAAGGAGCCGAATCGCAGACATCTCCCTAGATACGTCGAGATTTGGCGACGCCGAGCTGACGAGTTTTGACCGCTTGCAGTCAGAATGAGTTTTTCAACGGGCTGTTAGGTTGGGTGTATCCGTTCGATGGTGGTGCTCGCTCATTCCAGGGTGGCTGGGGCGCTGTTGAGGCTGCGGAAACGTGTCCTGAGACCGAACACTGGGGCCGTCACGTGGCTCGTTCACGGTCCACAGCCCCCGAGTTCCGAGCGGCTGACGAATCATCGGTGTCAGATCGCCCCAGCCCCCCCCAGGGCCATTCAAAGTTTCACTTGGGAGAAGACCGACCGGGACAAGCTCAATGGTCACCCGAAGCGTCAGCGAGGAAGCGAACGTGAGTGAGCGATTCGTCCCTCGCTGACGCTTCGGGTGACGAGGTTGCCCAGCTTC
>JAJDEI010000191.1 GCA_029259845.1 Planctomycetaceae bacterium
ATCAAGCGATCCTGCTCGGACACCTCCGCATGACCCTGCCCAGCCAACTCAAGCCAACCGAAATGTAGTGACGACTTTCACAGCCCGACCGTTACACGGCAAGCACTTACGTCAATCACTGGGGAACTTGGGCTAACTGCCTGTTGAAATTCGGCTTCGTGTGGCCGGGGCCGGACCAACGGGAAGCCCCGGTCAGACGGGAATTCAACATTCATACGCGGAAACTACCCTCACCGGGGCTTCGGACGTTGCCCTCCAGCCCCGGCCACCCCTGAGAACTCGTTCTTCAGCGGACTGCTAACGTCGTTCGCGAGGCAGATGCACGGGTGATCGTATCTGCGAAGCACTCGGCGCGGCACCCTTGCCCATGCCGCCATCAGGATCGGCGGGGGGCATCTCCCAAGTTGGCTCTGCAGAACCCGGCTCTGTGTCCGTCGGCTCTGCGTCAGTCGGCTCTCCGTCCGTTGGCTCTCCGTCCGTTGGCTCTGTGTCCGTTGGCTCTGCGTAAGGCCCGCCGTCGACCCGGAGATGGGCCCCGACGTAGCTCGCAGCAGAGGTCTCGATGATGTGAGGCAACGGTTTGCGGCGTTCGCACGCACAGCGGCAAAGCGACCGGTTGATCCCGCATCGGCACCAGTCGGACCGCCCGATGCGGGTCAGGTCCAGACCCGGATGATAAAGCCCATCCAGGGCGAGTTCGTGGTCGGCGATGTGATCGACCGCATCCGCATAGTGGCCGGTCAGCGGGGCGCATTGGCAGCCGCAGGCTCCGCCTGCCAGCAGCAACCCAGCCGTTATCAGTCGCAGGCCCCCTGCCATCGCCCCTCCCAGGCCGCGGAATCACCGGCGAATCATTCGGAAAGATTCTCCGTCGCGCGGCAGCACGATCCCTGCGACCGTCATCGGCTGAACAACGCCTCTTCCTTGACCGAATCCGGGGACATTCCCAACCGCACCGTCGGCTTCTTTGAGCCGCGGCACGGACGAAATGGCTGTCGCCGGTGAGCACCCGCCTTCGACATCGGTTCGAACCGGCCCACCCCGTCTCTGGTCCGGCGGCGCGGCGGGAGGCCGTTGGATTCTGAAAACGGCTTCGGGACCGGAAGGGACATGCTGCTGAAAAACAACGGGCCGAAACTCATTTTCGTGTTTTCGCAGGGAGATTTCCCACCGGCTGCCCTACGTTTGGAACGCCCAGATCACCGACTCCACTTCGAGGTCCTCTATGAATCTGTCTGCGCCTGCCACCGGCGAACGATTGCTCGTGAATCTCTCCAACGACGCGGTTCTCAAGGTGATTGGGCGGATCCGCGCTGCCCACGAAGAGATCGACCCGTTTCTCATCGAATCCGAGGATGACGGGCTGCCGTACGACCGGCGACGGTCACGGCGCATTCAACTCCGCATGCCCGTCATTCTCATTCCCGTCGAGGAGGATGCGGAGCGGGACGACGTCATGGAAGTGTTCGGTCCGGAGCAAATCGCGGTGACCCGCGATCTGTCGCGCCAGGGGTTGGGGATTCTTCACGACGAGCCGCTCGTAACGGACTTCGCCGTCGTCCAATTCGACATTCCCGGCGAGCCGCCGCAAAACCTGCTGTACGAGGTCCGCTGGACCGTCCGCAAGAACCAGTTCTCCTACATCAGTGGCGGTCGCTTGAGCGGAATCGTCGAGCCTTGTCCCGATAACTCTCAACGACTTGGAGCGACGTGAGCGGCTGTCAGTGCCCGACATTTGCGTCGGGCCGTCCGCCGGGAGACTCCCACGATCGCAATTGCGTCGTTCACAACTCGCGATCCGCACTCCCGCGGCATTGTTACGAAGTGTCGGTTGTGTTGAATCGTGCCGTAGCGCTTCGCTCCATCAGCGGGAGTTGCCGCACCGTGCAGCGGGCGACGGCGGTGCGGTCGACGGTGATGCCCAGTCCCGGTGCGGTCAATGCTGCTGCCCGTCCGCCGTATCCAAAGGTGAGGTCTTCGCTCGTCAGCCGCTCGGTCACCAGATGCCGGTCGTAACTCCCTTCGAGATAACGGAGTCTGCTCACCGACGTGGCGAAGTGCCTTCCCGCCGCCGACAGGATTCCGGTCTCGCCCACCTGACAACCGAGTTGGGATCCCAGACCCGCCCGGTCTGCCATCGCCGCCAGCCGTAGCGAGTTGACGAACCCGCCGCACTTGGAGAGCCGAATGTTGAACAGGTCGCACAGCCCCTCGTCGATTGCCCGCCTGCCGTCCGCAAGGCTGCACAGAGACTCGTCCAGCATGAGCGGCACGGTGATTTGCTTCCGCACGTCTGCGAGCTCCCCAACCTCCGCGTGCGGCACCGGTTGCTCGACCGCTGTGATCCCGAACGGACGGAGCGGCTCCAGTTTCTCCACAACGTCGCCGCACGACCAGGCTTCGTTCGCATCGATGCGCAGATCGATCCGCCGTCCCAGAACACGCCGTACCCGGCGGAGCGTCGCCGCGTCGTCGGCACCCTCGACGCCCACTTTCACCTTGCACTGCGGAAATCCGTAAAGACGCTGCTTGAACGCCGCGCGGATTTGACGGACCGGGCTCATCGCCGTGATGACGCCACTGTACTGCACCCACGGGACCGATTGCCGAATGGGCACGGTCTCCGGTAGCAGCGTTATGACCTCCGACAGCGGCACCTCCGCACGGCGACAGACCGCGTCCAGCACGCTCAGCTCGATCGCACAACGGACCGAGTTGCCGAAGCAGTCGCGCGAGGTTGAGGGTTGAGAGTTGAGAGTTGAGGGCTGAGAATCGATCCTTAAGATCTGAGATCCGATATCTGAGATCTGAGATTTCAAATCTGAGATTTCAGATTTGAGATCATCTGCAGCCGGCAACAACGCAAGGGTCAGTCCGTCCAGCATTTCAAGCGTTGCGGGAAGCGTGCGCGCGGGCTGATCCAGTTGCGACGCAAAGTCCGTGAGCCGGAGCTGCTCCCAAGCGGTGTCGATCGTCTCGCCGGTGACGTAAGGCCGGGGGAGCCCTTCCCCCCAACCGGTCGTGCCGTCGGACAGTTCGCAGCGAATCAGCAGTGTGTCGTTAACGTAACGAGAGTGTGACGCATGCCGAACCGTCCGTTTGAGCGGGATACGAACGTGGAAGGCGGTCAGGCGAGCGATGTGCATGGATGCAGGACGTGTTTCGCATCAGGAGCCACCCATGCCGTCCGGAGACGAGGCACCAATAGCCCCCCGTGCATTCCAAATCGTTCCCAAAATCGCTTGCGGATAGGACAACTCACCTACCCACCGACCGCTCTTTTCTCAAAGACCACCACGTGCTGACGGGGCAGTTTTTCGACCGTCTCCTTCCACCGTAGCCCGAACTCCGGCGGTGCGGCTTCTTTCTTGACCTGTGCCTCGGACATCTTGTGGACCTCCTTGATCGGCACGGTCGGGTCTTCCTTACGGTACTCGACGAAAGCGACCCGACCGCCTGGCTTGAGCGACGCAGCGATCCCGCGGAGCATCTCGTAGGGAAAATCGAACTCGTGGTACACGTCGACCATCACGACCAGATCGACCGTGCCCGGTTTGAGCCTCGGGGATTTGGTCTCGCCCAGAATCGGCACGATGTTCTCGATGCCTCGTTTCTTGCATTTGGTAGCGAGTGCGTCGAGCATCTCCTGTTGAATGTCGACGGCGAGGACTGTGCCGGTCGGGCCGATCTGTTCGGCGAGTTTCGTGCTGATGACGCCGGAGCCGGCGCCGATGTCGGCGACGACCATGCCAGGGGCCAATTGCAGCGATTCGATCAACAGCGACAGCCCTTCCTCCTGCTCGCGCTCCGGACGTTCGAGCCAGAGAATGCCCTGATGTCCCATCACCCGCGCGATTTCGCGGCCCCGATAGAACTTGCCGATGCCGTTGGGGTCGTGATCTTCGAGGAACGTATATCGCGGCGTTTGGTTCGTTGCTGCGGGTTGCTCCTGGGCGACAGCCGCACGGTTGGTTGCCAGCACCGCGAGCACCGTCACGAGGATTGCGGCTCGTTTGCGTCGAACCACGGAGACCGCTGTCGAGTGCGTCATCAGGCTTCCTCCGGAGTCGCGGTTGAAACGCCTTCGTCCGTGGACGGCAGACCGGTCTCAGGGTGACGACCGTGTTGCCGCATCAGTTCGGCCCACTCGTCGGCAGCAACGGTCTCCGCTTCATCGGCGAGCATCACAGGGATGTCGTCCCGGATGGCGTATCGCAGGCGGGTCTCGGCGTCGGTGCTGACCAACGATTGTCCGTCGTAGACGAGCGGCGCATGCGACTGCGGACAGACCAGCAGTTCGACAACACGTTGAGGATCGAAACTCATGAGAGCACACGTTGGCGATTGGAGTGAAGTGCGAAAGAGCCAGGGGGTCAGGCACCTTTTTCGGTTAGAAACGGTGTCCGACTTGGAAAACGTAATGACCGAAAAAGGTGCCTGACCCCGATCGGAGAACGCTTGCGCAACTGTTGCTCAAAAACCGCGTGCTTCGCGGATGTCGTCCATTGTGCGGAGATCGTAGTCGATGCCGACGTAGTCCAGCACCGAGCACAGCGCTCGCACGGCGACACCCATTCCGTCCGGACCGCTGAACCCGCCGAACTGCCCGCCCCCTTTGAGGTGCGGTTCCAGTTCGAGGAACACGCCCGGTGCGCCGAGCGACTGCATCCGCTCCGTCATGGCGGGGAGCCGCGATCTCAGGTCGCGGAGAATCGCCTCATGGGCCGAATCGCCGATGTTTGCCGGGACGAAGTTTTTCAACCGTTCTTCATCGACAACGCCCGTCCATTCCAGACTGCGGTCGACCGCGTAATCCTTGATGTGGAGCCACCCGATATCATCCCGCATGGCGACGTACTCGTCGTACACCTCGACCCAGTTGAGGTTCTGCGACGACAAATTCCCTCCGTCGAAGATGCAGACGAGGTTCGGACGGCTCAGCGTCTGGGCGAGTTGTGCGAGGGTGCGGCCGTTTTGTCCGATGAGATTCGCCTCGACCTCCAGCCCGTAGGTGATGCCGTGTTCGGCGAAACGGTCCGCAATTTGGCCGATGAGCACCGCCGCTTGTTGGATGTAGGGATCGGGGGCTTCTCCCAATGGATGGTAGAAGGAGAACCCGCGGATCAGCTTGGCGTCGAGCGCCCGGGCCGCGTTGACCGTCCTGCCGACCTCCGTGTCAAGGTACTCTTCAAACGGAACGAATTTGTTGTGCGAGCCGTCGTCCTGGTCGAGCAGTTTGACCTTGCCGATGCGCGAGCCGATGCTGGCAACCGAGATGCCGTACTCCGCATGAATCTCCTTGAGCTGCGACAGTTTCTCGTCGCTGAGGTCGACGACATGTTCGACGGTCCCCTCGCCGGTGACGTCGACAAAGCGGGGACTGTAATACTTCAGGCCGAGCGCAGCCAATGACGACATCTGTTCGACGGCCGTTTTGCGGTTGGCGGCTTCATCGGCGAACGCGGACAGAACAATTTTCGGATTCTCAGACATGGGTGCCTCGTCGGGGTGCTTCTCGGGTCCGGGGCCGTGTGTCGGTCAAGCATTGCTGTCGGCGGATTGGTCGCTGCTCACGACGGTCAGGATGTCGCGGGCGTCGACCAGTGCGCGGCGGCTGTCTTCATAGCTGATCAGGAGTTTTTGCGCAAGGATCTCCTGCGCCAACACGCGGCCCTTTCCCTCCTTGGTGACGATCCATTTGCCCACGCGGGGCAGCTCGCGCTGGTACTCTTTGTAGGTGTCGTATTCGTAACGGAGACAGCACTTGAGCCGCCCGCAGCGACCGGAGATTTTGGTGGGATCCAGCGTGGCTTTCTGGACTTTGGCCATCTTCATGGAGACCGGCGGCATCTCGGTGAGGTGCGTGTTGCAGCAGGTCGGCTTGCCACAGTCGCCATAGTCGGCGAGCAGCTTGGCCTCATCCCGAATGCCGATCTGCCGCATCTCAATTCGCGTCTTGAACTCCTTGGCGAGCGACTTGACCAGTTCTCGAAAATCGACACGGTTCTCGGCGAGGAAGTAGAACACGAGCCGCTCGCCGCCAAAGATGTGCTCGGCATCAATGAGCTGCATCGGCATCTTGCGTTCGGCGATCATTGCCACGCAGGCGTCGAATTCTTCCCGCTCCTTCTGCCAGAGTTCGTCCCGCGTCTTTTCGTCGTCGGGAGTGGCGATGCGCAGGAGTTTCCCCGCCGGGTCGCTGACGCCCAGATAGTCGCGGGTCCGTTCGGTCGCCGGGCAGAGGACTTCGCCCCATTCCATGCCCCGTGAACTGCGGATGATCACCTGATCGTGCCGCGCAACGTCCTCGTGGGGCGGACGAGCGGTAAACTCGGCCACTTTCCGCATGATGCCGTAACGGACGATATAACGTTTGGCCATGAGCCTGCCGTGAGGATGATTGCGGGCCCCTCGAAACGATTGAGAATTGAGGGGTCGTGGGAAGCCCGTAGTATAACGCGGTGACCCCGGAGAACGCCAAGGAGGTCGCTCACTGAGTGGAATCGCCACACCACCGGTTCGGTGAGCCGACCGAGCATCCGAGTTGTGTGGCTGGGAATACCGAGACCGTTGTCAAAATCACTCAGAGACCAGTATCGTCCGCGCGGGCGAGCAGTCGTTCCGTCCCAGGGTCTTGTTCCGGGCAACGACGTCATCCCTGCTGGCCTATTTGAACAGCTTTAGCTGTTGTTCCTGGCGTTGTCGCATGGCCAGCCGAATCAATGACGAAACCTTGTCGGACGTGTTGATCGCGTGGAGTTTTATTTCGGGATGTTCTCTCGGAAACACGCGAAAGATCTCGTCGGCGAATCCCTGGCCAATGAATTCAATGCCCTTGAAATCAAGCAGCACTTCATCGAATTCGGTAAACCGCGAGAGAACTCGCTTGGCCTGAGATCGTGATATGAGTTGCTCGCTCCCGTATTTCGCCAGACTCAGCGGCACATGCGTTCTGCTGAAGACGCTTTCGCCGTCGTCGGTCATGGGACAATACTCGTCATACACCTCCGTCGCGGTTCTCTTCTGGTTGGTCGCGATGGTAAACTCCACGAATGTTCCTTGCCGTGATTCGCGATCGACTTCGATCAGCCAGTCGCTGTTTGGCTGGAAATGCAAAAAGAAAAGGTCACCAGAGGCCATCGAAAAAATGTCGACCATTCGCGACGCGAAGTAGATCCCAAAACCAGAATGGTGGTCGGGACTTGTCGTCAACCGGCCTTTTTCGAGTTCCAGGATTGCGTGGCGCTCGTCAGGAAGGTTTTTTTCTTCCTTCACTTTGCGAAATATCCCGACACCCGTGTCAACGATCGTCACGGTAATCGTGGCTGCCGTGTAGACCATGTCGACGGCAGCCTCTTCGCTTTCCGAGTGATCGATGACATTATTGAGCATCTCCGTAAACGCGATGCCAACAATATTGACGACGTTTTCGCGAGCGCCGACCAGGAGTGGTTTGAAGTCTTGTGTCCACGGAATGTCCTCCATGAGTCCTTCTGTTTCGTAGACACGCCTCAACTCCGCAAGAGTGAGCAACCGATACGTTCTGGAGCGTGTTTTGCCGTGTGGCTCCAGGACGTTTTCATCCACGAGTGAGTTAATGTGATTCCGAGCTGACTGGGGCGTCATTTGGAAGTGCTTGGCAGTCACGCGGGCGATCTCGGAGGGATGCGCTACGACATTTTCGATGATAAACTGCCTGATCTGTAGCGTTCTTTGTCGGACAGCCACAGCGAACCCTTTCAGGGGATGATGAACTCATGTTTCCAAAGGATAATACACTGCATTGCAAACAATACAAGCGGACCGGCTATCATTCACGACCTGCTGTCGATTGTAAGTGGTTACACCATACTGTGTTATGATTGCAAAGCGTATTAGCGGGGAACTGCAGGTTTGAAGAGCCGATCCACCTGATGCACTGGTGGCCCGGCTGGTTCGCCCCCCAGAGGCGGGATTGGCCGAAAATTACGTGCAGGACCCCATCCCGTAGGCAACCATCATCCGGCCCTCTCTCCGTGCAATCGTACGTTTCATCGATCCGTGATTCCTGGCGGCGATTCCGCCGCGATGCGGTTGATTTTGTCTATGCGCGGTCCTGTGTGCGGTGCCGGGAGCCGCTTGCGGCAGAGGAGGAAAGCTTTGTTCCCGGAGATGGCGGGGGAAACGGCGCCCCGCGATTCTGTCGGGATTGTCGCGAGCTGCTGTCTTGTGCCATTGAACGGGCCTGTCTGCGTTGTGGAGCGCCGGTCGGGCCGTATCTTGACACGTCGCACGGTTGCCGCCATTGCCGCCAGGACCGCTTTCCATTCGATCGGGTGTTTGCCCTGGGTGTCTACGAGCGGGAACTTCGCGAATGCTGCATTCGGGTGAAACAACCGTTCGAGGAGCCGCTCACCGCCGGTCTGACGGAACTCCTGGGGGACGCGCACCAGGACGAGTGGTCCGCATCGACAATCGACATCGTCGTCCCGGTTCCCCACTATTGGACTGAACGGCTCGCACGGTCGCATTTGCCGCCGGTGACGATGTCACGCGTGTTGGCACGCTGCTTGATGGTCCCGCAGGCGCTCCATATACTGGCCAAGTCGCGGCGAACGCCCGCACAGTCTTCGCTGACTCCGGCGCGCCGCCGCAAAAACCTGAGAGATGCCTTTCGGATCATCGGCGGCGCGAGATTGGACGGACTGACGGTCCTGCTCGCCGACGACATCCTGACAACGGGCACGACAGCGGACCGGGCGGCTCGTGTGCTGAAAGAGGCGGGGGCGAAGCAGGTGATGGTCGCGGTGTTCGCCCGCGGCATCGGCAGTCCGGCAAGCCGATGAAGCGCGCCGGCAGACCATTCCTCACGCCCTGTAACGCTTCAACACGGTCCACCCCGTTGCGGATGACAAGAGTGCCCAGACACCCGGTGTCTCAAATCACAGACGACGGTTCCTGGTGAAACCAGAGACGCGAATCATGAAACCCGGCATGCATTTCACGGCAGACACCGGGTGTCTTTCGCAACTCATGCCTTGCACCGCCCTGCACCGAGAATCCTCACATGGACGTTGAGTCCGGTTCGACCAAGAAGTCCCGGCTGACACCAACGCGGCTGTTCCTCCGCGGCCTGGCGATTAGTTTACCACCCATTCTCACGCTGGTGATTCTCATCTGGATCGGGCGGGGCGTGAACACGTACATCATCTACCCGGCTAGCACGACCGTCCGATACGTCATCGCCCAGGTGATCGACGATTCGATTCCGCTGAACAGCAAGGCCCCCGTGCTCGTCCGTCTGCCTAACGGCCCGCCGCTCGACTTCGTGGGGCGCGACTACCTGGTGACCGAATCGCTGAAAAATCAGTTCAACTTGATGACGAAGGAGCAGGGTCGGAAGAAGAAAGATCGACGATCAGGGGACACCGAAGGCGCGCCAGACAGTGATTCTTCCGAGCAAGGGGAACCGGCGTTTGACGCCGACAAACCCGCTGCCACGTTGACCGGGCCGCAGCTCCTGGACGTGATGCAAGTCGCAGAGGGAGAGCGCTCGGTATGGCTCGCCAAACAGGCTGCGTACGACAAATTCGCAAATCCCGCCCCCGAGGTCTATGTGTCGCTTGACCGGGCGGTCCCGTATTATGTGTATGAGAACGTCGCCAAACGCGTTCCCGCCTCGGAAATGCCGACCACCGCCACCGGCGTCTACATGGACGATGCCGCCAAACGGTACTTTGGCAGCCAGTTTCTGCTCAGTGCGGTCGCGGTCACGTTGATCGTCGTGCTGCTGTACTTCCTGGGACGGTTCGTCAATGCCCGGATCGGCGGCTGGATGGTGAACCGGGTCGAGACCAACCTGCTCGGACGACTGCCCGTCATTCGCAATGTTTACGGGTCGGCCAAGCAGGTGACCGATTTCCTGTTCAGCGAGAATCAGGTGGAGTACCGACGGGTGGTCGCCATCGAATACCCGCGGCGGGGCATCTGGTCGCTGGGATTGGTGACCGGCGAAAGCATGCTGGAGATTACCGCTGCGGTGGGCGAACCGTGTGTGAGCGTGCTGATTCCCAGTTCGCCGATGCCGGTCACCGGCTACACGATGTGCGTGCCGCGCAGTACCGTGCTCGATCTGGACATCACCGTCGATCAGGCGTTTCAGTTCTGCATCTCGTGCGGCGTGCTCGTCCCCCCCAACCAACGGGTTACGCCCGAGCTGTTGCAACGTGAGCTCACACGGCGGTTGACCGAGCGCATGCAGGAATCGGGAACGGAACGTCGGGTGATCCCCGCACCGGGAGCCAGCACTGCGAGTGCCGAGCGTGCGGACGTGTCCCCTCCCCCGTCGGAGCCGGCGTCCTCTGCGGAGACGAGCGACAACCCGGAGCCGAATCCGTCATGACCGAATGCTCCAGGCCGCCGGTACGCATTGCCACCCGGGCCAGTCGGCTCGCGTTGTGGCAGGCAAATCACGTGGCATCGTTGCTGCGCGACGCGGCACCCGGTGTCGCGGTGGACGTGGTCGAGGTGTCGACCCTCGGCGATCGCGACCGGTCCGAGCCGCTCTCGCAGATGGGGGGCATGGGGGTCTTCACCCGCGAAGTCCAATCGGCCGTGCTGGATGGACGCGCAGACATCGCCGTGCACAGTCTCAAGGACTTGCCGACGGATCCGGTCGATGGCTTGGTGCTGGCGGGCGTGCCGCAGCGAGGGCCCCGGTTCGACGTGCTCGTCCTCCCGGTGGGTCAAGCGGTTTCAGATGCGTCACTCGACAGTCTTCCGCAGGGGGCGCGGATCGGTACGGGGAGCTTGCGGCGGCAGTCGCAACTCCTGCACCATCGTCCGGACCTCACCATGAGGGAGATCCGCGGAAACGTCGAGACCCGTCTGCGGAAGCTCGATGAGGGCGAGTTCGACGCCATCGTCCTCGCACAGGCGGGATTACATCGCCTGGGATTGTCTGACCGTGTCAGTTCGGTGTTCAAGCCGCCGTTGATGTTCCCGGCGGTCGGGCAGGCAGCGCTCGGCATCGAATGCCGCGCGGATGACGCGGAGACGATCGCGATCCTGAAGCAGGTCACCCATGCCGTTGCCCTCGCAGAAGTGAGGGCCGAGCGGGCCTGTCTGGCGGAATTGCGAGCCGGTTGCCACGCCCCGGTAGGCGTGCTGTCGGAGGTCGGAGCCGAAGGCTCCCTGCGTCTGCAAGCGGTTGTTCTCAGCAGTGATGGGCGGGAACGTGTTGAATCGGCCGGCTCCGGTCCGACATCGGCCGCGAAGGAACTGGGGGCAGCGGTCGCCAATCAACTGAAACAAGACGGCGCGGACAAGCTCCTGAGCGTGGAGACCGCGTAGTGCTCTGTCGAACCTAAAACTTGGGGTTGGAGTTCAGCCTTTAGGCTGCGAAAACAAGCTAAAGCTTGAACTCCAACCCGCAAAACCCAAGACTGGATGACGCACTTGTTCCCGCTGAACCGGACTGATTAGGCGTCGATCGGAGATCAACGCGGACACAAAACAGACGTCGTTTTTGTGAATCGTCGAACATCCCGCGAGTCTCGCCCGCCCGTCTTAAAAATGTGCTCGCCGAGACGACCATGTCCCATGACCCGAAGAGACGTCGCCGCATGGCCGGAATGGGAGTCATTGCCGTAGTCGCCGTCGGGCTCGTGATGGTCATCGGTACGGTGCTTGCCTCCTGGCGGCGCCCGAAGTTGGGACTGGCCGACGGAAAGCTGCGGCCCTGTCCGGACTCGCCCAACTGTGTCTGCAGTTGTGATTCCGATGCCGCACATCACATCGCCCCGCTGGCTGCCGACGACGGCACGCTGCATCGCCTGAAGGACGTGCTGGCGGACATGGAAAACGTGACGGTCATCGCCGAAGACGGCAACTATCTCCGGGCGGAGTGCGTAACGCCCCTGCTGCGGTTTGTCGACGATCTTGAGTTCCTGGATTCCGCTGCTGACGGCGTGATTCACGTCCGCTCAGCCTCCCGCATCGGCCACTCGGATCTCGGCGCCAATCGGACCCGGGTCGAAGAGATCCGACGTCGGCTGCGGATGTCGGCCGAGGAGTAAGCTGCGTTCTTCTCAGACGTCGCCATCGAGTCGTGCCCGTTACAATGAACCAGGTTCGCCACCGGGTGGAGCAGGCGAGCCCACGGATGCTGCTTGAAACAGACATGAACGGGGCACACTTTCGGCCACCTGAATCTGAAGGTGTGCGCCACAGGGGTAAACGACACCCAAACGTCGACACACCAGAAGGAATCACCGCAGAGTGCGCGGAGAGCGCAGAGCGTCTTTCAGAAGAGCTTGTCCTCTGCGCCTCTCCGCGAACTCTGCGTTCGAAATCTCGCGACCGTTGTCTTGCTCGTGGTTCCTCTGCTTCAGTCAGGTAGAATGTTGCTGAATAGACGGAATCGACGACAACCCCACGAGGAGCAGCACCGTGTCCACGACCGCGACCATTGGCATCGTCACTGTCTCGGACCGCGCGAGCCGCGGGGAGTACGAAGACCGTGGGGGTCCGGCGATCCGCCAGTACCTTGGTGACGTGCTCGCCAGTCCGTTCGAGGTCGTCGCGGAAGTCATCCCGGACGAGCGCAAACAGATCGAGGCGGCGTTGCGCGTCCTGTCCGATCAGCACAACTGCTGCCTGGTGATCACGACCGGCAGCACCGGTCCTGCGCGGCGGGACGTCGCCCCGGAAGCGACCGAAGCGGTCTGTGACAAGCTGCTGCCCGGTTTCGGGGAACTGATGCGCAAGGTCTCCCTCGAAAAGGTGCCCACGGCCATCCTCTCGCGGCAGACTGCCGGCATCCGCGGAAGCACGCTCATCATCAACCTTCCGGGCCAACCGAAGGCGATCGGCGAGTGCCTCGACGCGGTGTTCCCCGCGATCCCCTACTGCGTCGATTTGCTCGAAGGCCCGTTCCTGGAGACAAACGAAGATCGGATCGTGGCGTTCCGCCCTCAGAAGAAGTGAGCAGTGCATTGCCGTTCCGGCAACGGGGATGTCGGGAGCTGTCCGGCAGCCCTCACAGGTCGGATCGGCCCCCGATGGAACGGTTCGCAAACCGCGCATCGACACCTATCCTGACGCTCCGAGTGGCACTTGCGCATCGCCATCGCCTCCCAAGCCGCCGGTTGGGGGAGAACGTTTGTTGATTGTGCGAGACGAACAGGAATCGGAATGCGTCAGAAATCGGTGCGTAATCCTCCCAGTCCGCCTCATGTGATCGAGATCGCGTTGATGCCGTGCGGGGTCTGGGAGATTTCGCTTGACAAACATTCGCAACTAACTGCATCATCAAGGTGTTAGGGCTCTCAGACGGTCGATGATCCTGTATCCCATGAGCGACATTCCGCGGGCAAGCTTTCCTGGGATGAGTTTGGCTTGGGGATGCGTCATGAAGGCCGGCAGATCGATTCCAGAAAAGCGATCTTCATCGCTTTTCGCCCGATCGGTATGATTGGATCCCGCAACACGTCAACAGAATCCTGAATCCGGCGTTTTCGTCAATCGTTGCCCTGAGGAGGCCGTCATGAGCCGACGTTATCTCAAACGTGGTTTCACCCTGATCGAACTGCTGGTCGTCATTGCGATTATCGCGATTCTCGTCGCCTTGTTGCTGCCTGCCGTTCAAAGGGCGCGCGAAGCCGCCCGGAGAACGCAGTGCATCAATAATCTCAAACAGATCGGCTTGGCGCTGCACAACTATCACGACAGCCATCTCGTTTTCCCGCCGGGACAGATCGCCACCCTGTTCGAATTCAACACCATCGGCAACTACGTCGATCCGGAAGAAGCTCGTTTTCCCGAGCAGGTCATTGATCCAACGATCCAGTATCACGGCACGAGTTGGATGTTGCAGATTCTCCCGCAGCTTCAGCAAGGGGGACTCTACAACCTTTGGAATTTTAACTGGAACGTCTGGGCCAACGGTACGATTGGCCAACGCACGCAGGATCTGCAATTTGTCTTCCCCCCCCGGACGGATCTCCCCGTGTTCTATTGCCCCTCGCGCCGCAGCTCAATGCTGGCAACGTCCAGGTATTCGCAGGTCGAGCGCGTGGTTCAGTCGTGGGCCAAGGGCGGCAATGACTACGCCGCTTGTACCGGCTCGGGAATCACCTTTGCGGACCTGAATGCGCAGGAACGGCAAACGTACCTCCTGACCCGGATTCAGCTCAATAACACATTGATTCCGCAGATCGACCCCGTCACGGGACTCACCCGCACGATCTCGCCGTACACCCAGTACCGGCTGCACGCGGGGGCGTTTGGGGTGAACAGTAGCACCACCATTGGTGAGATTACCGACGGCGTCTCGAATGTCATCCTCGTGGCCGAACGACGACTCCAGACGATTCAAACCAACCTCCAGATCACCGATCCTCTCACAAACCCCGTGCTGTTGCGAAGTGCCGACGGCTGGGCCTGGGGCGGGCCGGCGACCCTGTTCAGTACCCGCAATGCTCCCCATACCGGCCTGCATTTCGATGAGGCCGATAGCCCGCATGACGGCGTTGTGAATGTTATGATGGGCGATGCCAGTGTGAGAAGTGTTAGCTTCAATATCAATCTGCTAACATGGAATAACCTCGGCAACATAGCGCAGGGTGCCCCCGTGACGAATTTCTGATCGGCCAGTGACAGACACCCGGCCCGATCTTGGCACCGCCGTCTTCGAGGCGGGTTGAATCGGTTCGCGACAGGCTTGTCGAGATCGGGCGACAGCGGATCATCGGGGCAACCCTCTGTTAAGTCGGTCCGCAAAGGCTGAGTCATCGGCAGTCAGGAGGCTCGGCGTCGTTGATGAAAGAGCGGCATGACGATTCGATACCAATGTCACTCCTGCGGCTCCAAGCTCAACATCCGGGACGAACTCGCGGGGACGGCAGGCAAGTGTCCGAAATGCAAAACGGCCTTCGCCGTCCCGGCGGTTGACGCGACGGTTGACGCGACAGTTGACGCGACAGTTGACGCGACGGTTGACGCGACAGTCGCTTCGGCTGACGAGGCGGACGGCGGCCAGAAAACCCCCGGGCCGGCCCCCCACGGCAGTTCTGCCGCGGCCAAGGACCGCCCTGCCAAAGCCAAGATGCCGGCCAAGTCCGTCGCCGCAGCTTCGGGCGACGAGGATTTCGACCCGGTCGCTTTCTTGATGGAAGAGGAGTCGGCGACTTCCGATCGCGAGTCTTCTCCCCCGCTTTCAGACGATGAAATCCCGGTCGCCCTGGAGCTGGATATCTCCGACGAAGAGCCGCCGCGGCGGCGGCGCTCCCGGCGACGTGTCAACCTGGAAGCAGACGAAGATGTGGCGTTCGGTTCCGCTTCGGCCAGTGCCGACGCCATGCTGTCTGGAGGCGCCTCCGCCGGCGCCGCCCGCGACTTGCTGACGCGCACGGTCGAGGAAAGCCGGGCCCGCGCTTCTCGTCTCGACGACAAGCAGCCCCGCGAACCGTCAGTGGTCTTGGAGATTGCCCGCGAACTGCTGATCCGCGGCCTGCCCGGGCTGATAGGAGTGGCCCTCCTGGGTTTCGGCATCTATTGGGTGATGAATTCGATGCTCGGCGACAGCATGCACCTGCCGCCGCTGGGACGCGTCTCCGGCAGGGTCACACTGGACGGCGATGCGCTTGCCGGAGCCAGTATCACGTTTTCGCCGGTCAAACGGGAATTCGAGCTTTCCGAGAACCGAATGATCGGGATCCGGGCCTCACGAGCTATCACTGATGCGGATGGTTACTACGAATTGAAATACATCGAAGGCGTCTCGGGGGCTTTTGTCGGCCAACACCGCGTGAGCATCTCCAAGAGGGACGGGCCGCGCGAACTTGCTCCGGCGAAGTACGGGCGCTACTCGGGTGAACTTCGAGCCGTCGGGCCTGACTCCCAGGTGTTCAACTTCGACCTCGAATCCGATGAGCAACCCTGAGCAACTCTAAGGAAGCGCGGCGGAGTGCCCATCCGGCAGGACTTGCGATGGCTCCTTGGCCCGGATTCATTCGCTCTGTTGCTGCCAAACGTCACCGGAGAACAGGTCCACGCTTTGGGCCAGTCCCGCTTCGGCCAGTTCGTCGCCGGTCACAAATCGCCCGGGGCGGGTCCAGGCGTGCAATCGCTCGATGTCGCAGTCGAACAATTTCGCCAGCAGTTGGTCGAGGTCCTGTTCGAGTAACTTGAAATGCCGCGCCCATTCTGTCGCTTCTTCCAATCGCACGTCCTCTTCGCTTTGCCAGCGAATAGGATGAAACAGGAGCGTGGAATGCGGCGTGACGCAGCGGCGGCGGCAGGCGGCGAATGGCAGAATGGCGGCCGACGAGCACTCCCCCGTCACCACGGCCAACGGGTCGAGTCCCCGCAGACGGATCAGGGCAGCCAATCCGAGTCCCACGTAGGCGCTCCCCCCGCACGAATCGAAAAAGATCGTTCCCCGGCTCCGGGCCGGCACCGACACCAGCCGCTCGGTCAGCTCCAATTCCTTATCGCTCAGGTCGCCACAGATCATCAGCTCCCAGCCGCCGCGGGCTTCCGGGCAGAATCTGCCCCCCCGCAATGCCGGCGCAACCGCAGGATACGCACTCAAGCGCTGTTGACTCATGGAAACGGGTCGCTCGTCGAAAAGAGGCACTGAGAAAAAGGGGCGATGCGGGAAGCAGTCGCTGCGAGAACAGCCGTGACGGTTTCGTTATTCGTCTGCGGTCTCACCCAGTTGGCGGAGGTGCTCCAGCGTGTAGATGCCGGTCGTGTGGCCGTCGGTGAAATCGAGGCCATAGGCGTAGTTGCCGACCGGCTTCATGCTGCGAACCCGGAGCGGCTGAGCCTCGGCCGGCGACAGGACCGGAAGCAGGTCGGACGCCGGCGCGGGCTGTGTTTCCGTGGCGGCGGACTCACCGGCACCGGGCGTCAAACCGGCGGTCGCCGAACCAACGCCGCGTTGCTCCCGCTCGTCACGGCAAGTCGCGCAGGGACAGGCGTCCCGCAGTTGCCGCCAGGTCAGCCGATGCGTCACGCCGTCGCTCCACTCAATCAGGAGCGCGTCGTCAACCGCTTTCAGGGAGACGGGTGTCAGTTCGTTCATAGCGCGGTTCAGAAAACTGTTACGGAACAACGTCGTGGTTTGGGGAAGGCGGTGAGATGCGTGCCCTCCGTTGTGCGGCCATCCTGTCCGGCGGCTCCGTTCGGCGGTTCCGTTCGAACATCCGGCCCTCACTCGGCATCTGCCCGCCGCAGGACCAGTACCGGACACTTCGCGTGACGAATCACGACCTCCGCCACCGACCCCAGCAGCATCCGCTTGATCCCGTGATACCCGTGCGACGAGATCACAATCAAATCCGTATCAGAATCCGCCGCGTAGTCGGCGATCGTGTGTCCCGGCGGACCGATCCGCACATCGAAGACGAGGTCCGAAAAGCCATGGTCGGCCAGAAACGTCGCCGCAAACTCGCGGACATGCTGTTCCCGCGTGTCGTCGGAGAGGTCCCCCCACACGACCCCCGGCGAAATGCTCTCCAGCGGCGGAAGCACATGCAACAATCGCACGTGCCCTGTCTCGCCTGCCAACTCAATGGCGTCACGGATCGCATTCACCGACTGTTCGGAAAAATCGACAGGGACAAGAATACTGTCACGCTTCATGGAGGTTCCTTCGGGGCGAATCCTGGGCCACGGATCTCTGGTTTCCCATGTCAGTTCAGAGTTCGAATCTGAGATCCGACATTTCAGGCCGGGTCGGTGACGTCTGAGATTTCCTGCCTCAGATCTGACATTTCAAATCTGACATCTCAACTCCCAAACCTCAACTCTCAATCCCGGCATGCCGGATCGGTCCTCAGCGTACCTGATTGCTGTCCCCGTCGATACGGCGCGATTTGCTCAAAAACAGGAACTTTTTGGGAAGATTTGAGCCGCGGCCGCGTTTCCCGGAGTCCACACTTAGCTGCTGACCGACCGTCTCGCCGAACATGTCGCCGGGGAGCGGCCAAGAACCAACCTCGATTCGCCCAGGGGGGAACTTTCGACATGGCCCGAACATCTCTGCTGAGTCACCGGATTCTTTCAATCGCCGCTCTGCTGGCCGTTGCATCGCTCATCACCGGGATGGCCAAGGCGGAAACGGCCGAGGCGGGAGATTCAGGCACTGTCGTGCCGACGGACGAGACCGATGCGGCACAACCAATCGTGCGACTGCGGACGCTGTGGTACGAGAACGGCGAGAAGCAACTCGAAGGCACACTCGTCGACGACCAACGCGACGGCACCTGGACCTGGTGGTACGACAACGGGCAAAAAGCGGCCGTCATGGAGTATGACGCCGGGACGGCGGTCGGCACCGAGCGGCATTGGACCCCGGACGGTGAACTCGTCGGCGAAGGAGAGTTCCGGGACGGCGTTGAATGGACCGGGACGTTCATTGATTTCGACGCCGAGCTGAAACCGACGGCGCTGCGGTCCCTTAAGGACGGGCAGCCTCACGGCGCCTATCTTTGGTGGCACAAAAACGGCACTTTGAATACGAAAGGCCAGTTCGTTGAGGGCCGCCGCGACGGAGTCTGGAGTTGGTCTTACGAAGATGGCCAGGAATTCGCCGATGTCACTTTTCAAAGGGACGAACTCACGGGAACCGAGCACCATTGGGATCCCGATGGCACCCTGCTGACCACCGGCGATTATCGCGACGGGCAGCCCTGGAATGGGACGTTCGTTGACTTTGACGGCACGAAACTGCTGATCACCTTTCAACGGAGTTTCAAAGAAGGACAGCCGGACGGGGGCTGGATCTGGCGGTACGCAGACGGCACGCCCAATACTCACGGCTCGTTCATCAACGGCCAAAAGCACGGCTCCTGGATGTGGTGGTACGAGAACGGCCAGAAGTTCGCCGAAACCGAGTACAACAACGGCACCTCGCTCGGCTCATTGCGGCACTGGTCGCAAGACGGCGAACTCCTCACCGAAGGGGAATATGCGCTTGACGGCCGCGAATGGAACGGGACGTTCGTCGACTTTTCCAGTGACATGGCAATGACCGCCCAACGGAGCTTCGTCGACGGGCGCAAGGAAGGCACATGGATCGAGTGGCACGAAAACGGCGCCAAAGCCTTCGAGGCGAGTTACAAGAACGGTCGCCCCGAGGGCATCTGGACCCGTTGGGACGAGAACGGCGCCAAGACCAGCGAAGAGCGTTATTTGTCTGCCGTCACGCCGACACCGTCACTCTCCTCCCAATGAACCGCCGTCAGACAACGCAGCACCGGCACGCGTTGTGACCCGCGTCCTTTATCCCGGACAGGTGCCTCCTGTTCGGGACGACCTGTTGGGGAACGCACTCCCGCTCCGTCAACCTTAAGACGAGAGGTTGGAGTTCAGCCTTGAGGCTGCGAAAACAAGCGAAAGCTTGAACTCCAACTTCCGAACGAAAGCCTGACAACGCACTACCGCCGCGCACGATCCAAGCCCGGATTCCGCGAGAGTTGCTGTTGCTCGACGACGTCCCATTGCCGCACGTCGAGCCGCACGGGGGAGCGGCTCCGTTCGTTTTCACCGTGCTCGGGAAGGTATTTCTCCAGCCGCAGCAACTTCTGCTCCACAGTCGGCTCCAGCGAGTCGGCCCCCGGCGGCCGGCCCCAGACGATCTGCGAGCCTGTGGACGTCGTCACTCCGAGCGTCACCTGTTCGAGAGACTCGGCCGGTCGGCTGGGCTCAAGAATCTGAATCGCCGCCATTCGGGATCTCTCCCAGGCAGACGTTTGCTCCTCGGGGCGGATGAGGACCTCGGCCAGCCGCGCCGCGCCACGCACAGCCTGATCGCCCCAGGCGGTTCCCGCCGGTCCGCCGGGGACTGACCGCACGCCTTCGGCGATCGGAAAACGCTCGGCGTCGACAGGGACGAAATCTGACGGAGGCAACAGCACGCCGTCGTGGTCGACGGGGTACAGCCCCCGCTTGGTGCGGACCATCAGCACCGGTTTCCGATAGGTGACGTCCACGCGGAGGCTGCGAGGACCGGTCTTCGCCACAGACCGCACCTCGGCCACCCACGGATGCTGCGCGAATGCCAGCGCCAACCGTTCCGTGAGCGTCTCGTCCAGCAGAGGCAGGGGATCGGGCAACCCGCTCATCTGGCGGACCTGCGCGGCCATCTCGCGCGGGACCCAGCGGCCCGGTGTTGAAATCAGGACCTGCGACCAGGGGAGTTGGTACTCCGGCCGACGGGACAAATCGGGAACCCGCTCCACGATCTGTGGCCAGAACATCACCACGCTGACCGCCACGGCTACCGCCGACAACGGCAACGGTCGCCACACGCTCCTCAAAACGCGGGTCACCAGCCACGGTTTCGGCGGAGGCGACGCTTTGGCGGAGGACTTTTTGGCGGGGGACCGTGACTTGCGGCGAGGTTTCTTCGAACTCGCCATCACTCCGGACCCTTCAGTGACCCTTCAGTCGCTCCCAACCAGATTCGGCAGACCTCGGCCACGCAATGAAGGTCGGCTCGGCCAACGCCGCGGTCCCTGGAACCGTCATCGTCACCGCCCAGCCGTACGCACGAGCCGCGGTCAACTGGCCTCGCGCAGCGATGGCGAATCCTGCCGAGTCTGCGCGTCCTGCGAGTTGGGCGGGCCGCTCAAACGGTCCCGCAGGCACGACCGGACCGCCCGCTCACACAGCTCGCCCAACGACCATCCGTGCCGGTCCGCCGCTTTGGGGACGAGGCTGTGGTCCGTCAATCCGGGAATCGTGTTGACCTCCAGCACCCATGGCTTGAGCGCTGCGTCGACGCGCAGGTCGGCCCGCGCGATCCCCCGCGTTCCAACCGCGCGGCAGGCGGCTGCTCCCACCTCTTCAATCGTGCGCATGAGCTCCGGGGAAACGTCGGGATCAAGGCAATACCCCGTCTCGCCATCTTCGTACTTGGCGGCGAAGTCATAGAACGTCTGCCGCGGTTCAATGCGAATGAGCGGCAGCCGCTCCCCATCGACGACGGCGAGCGTCCACTCCGTTCCCGCCACGGCTTGTTCCAGCAAGCCGAACGATCCCTGCTCAAAGCATCGTTCGGCAGCCGCCTGCAACTGTCCGGGCTCGTTGACGAATGAGACTCCCAGACTGGAACCAGAAGCATCCGGTTTCATGACGAGCGGGTATCCCAACCCTTTCGCCGCCTGCCGAAGATGCCGCAGGGAATCGGAGATGTGCACCAGCCGGTAAGCGGGGGTCGGCACGTGACAAGCCGCGAACCGTTCCTTCGAGGCGGACTTGCTGAAGGCCAGTCGCGAGGCGGACGCATCGCTGCCGGTGTACGGCACGCCCCAGCCGTCGAGCAACGCCTGCACCCCGCCGTCCTCGCCGAACCGGCCATGCAAGGCAATGAACGCCGCATCAAACCGCGGCCAGTCCACCGACGTGAGCGGCGCGTCTGCTGGATCGGTCCGACGGACGAGATGCCCCCGACCGGTGAGTGCCGCCGAAACGGCAGCACCGCTTTTGAGACTGATCTCCCGCTCGGCGGACGTCCCGCCCTGCAGGACGACAACGCGAAGCGGATTGGAACACGGTTGCAACGCAACGGACACGGCACGCCTCCCTGCTGCCGGCGGATGTAAGCAAAAACTGGGCCGGGGATTAGAGCAGATCGGCACTGCCAGAGAAAGACCAGATCACGGGGCGGTCCGATCGCCCGCCCGGGCTTGGGCCAGCTTGCGCTGCAGCCGAGCGACGATCTCCGGGTGCTTCTCCCAAAGATTGGTTGTTTCGCCGACATCCGTGTCGAGCCGGTAGAGCTGCCCGTCGGGGCCATCGGCGGTCCCCGGAGTCTTCGTGAAACCACCGGAGCTTCTCGTCGGGATCAGCTTCCACGGTCCTTCGCGGATTGCCAACACCTTCTTCGACGACTGTGAGATCAACGTCTCACGGATCGGTCCGCCCGCTTGTTTGCTCGCCGCCTCACCCAGCAGGAGCGGCAGCAGGTCGTGACTGTCGACGCCTTCACTCGCCGGCAGGTCGACGCCGACGATCGCTGCAAACGTTCGCAGCAGGTCGACATGGCAGATGGTTTGGCCGCTCACACGTCCCCCGGCCACTTTTCCCTGCCAACGGATGATGAACGGCATGCGGTGCCCTCCTTCCCAGGCGTCTCCCTTCATGCCCCGGAGCGGCCCCACGCTTCGATGGCCGAACCGCTCGGCATCGTGCGGAAACCACACCGGGCCGTTGTCGCTTGTGAACACCACCAGCGTGTCTTTCGTCATCTCATGCCGATCGAGAGCCGCCAGCACCTGTCCCACGCAGTCGTCCACCTGCACCGCGAAGTCTCCGTATATGCTCGCACCGCTCTTGCCGAGATACTCCTCCGTCGGCATCCACGGTGTGTGCGGAGCGGGCAAGGCCAGGTAAAGAAACAGCGGCTGCTCCGGCGATGCACCGGCATGTTCGTCGACCACACGGACCGCTTCCTCGGTGAACCGGGGCAGCACGTCGGCGTGCCGAAAGCCCGGCGCGATGCCCCCCTGCCGCCAGAAGGCCCCCTGGATCCGCGTCCAACCGTCGCTGTTGTGGGCCGCGATCAATTCCGTCGGCGGGGCGACCGGCCTGTCGTCGCGAATGTAATAATACGGCGGGATGTCGAGCGACGCCGGGATGCCGAAGTAGGAGCCGAAGCCGCAATCGACCGGTCCGCCCCGATGCAAGCCGCCGCGGTCCTCGAAATCAAAGCCGAGATGCCACTTGCCGACCATCGCCGTGCGGTAACCGTTCTCCTTGAGCAGTGATGCGATCGTCGTGCGGCCCTTGGCGATGAGCGGCCGTCCTTTGGCCACCGGACGCACACGAAATGGGTAACGGCCCGTCATCAGACTGTACCGTGTCGGAACACAGACCGCCGCAGGGGCGTGGGCATCGGTGAATCGCATTCCCTCCGCGGCCAACCGGTCGATGTGGCGCGTGGGGATTTTCGAGCCGGGGTTGTTGCAGCCCGGATCGCCGTACCCCATGTCGTCCGCCATGATCAGCACGATATGCGGCTGTGGCTCAGCCGCCGGAATCCGGCCTCCCCCCAGCGCCACGAATGCGACCAATGCCAGTGGCAGGGGAACGGAGACTCGAATTGCGAACAGAAGCTGTTTCAAGACCTGTTTTCCCAGTGGGTGGCTGGGGTCGAGGCTTTCCGAGCCCCCAGGAACAACGCATCTGGGGGCTCCTTTCGGTCGACAGCAGGCACCCGGGTCAGGATTTGAAACAGCTTCCAGTAGCCGGATCATCGACGCCACTTTCACAGAAGACGAGGGAGCAACGACAGCACGGGCACCAGTATGCGGCACCGGCACAAATGACGTCAAATCATCCGTCACCGTTCATCCGACAGCCGTTCGCCAACGCGCTGCCTCAGAGCTCGGGAGGCGGTCGCCGCGGTGCCAATCGGCCGCCCCGCGCGTCTTCCTCGCGATTCATCGCCTCCAGCTTGGCGCGCACGTCGTCGGCCCGCTCGCCTTCTCCCAGTTCGTTGTAGCATGTTTCCAGCAGACGATAGACCGCCAGAATCTCCCGGGGAAGCCGGTGCCGACGGCCTCGAGGTTCTGTGACCTCATTATTCTCGAACCGGTCGACGAGCGGCTGGAGGATTGCTCTTGCGTCGGCAATCCTCCCCTCGGCAACCAGTAGGTGCGCATGCACGAACTGTTGCATGAAGTCGAGACTCGAACCGGGGCGTCCTCCAATACTTCGCATCTCCGGAAATCGCTCGGCGAATGTCGCACGCGCTTGTTGTGCCCGATCAAAAAGTTCGAGTGCATCCCGATACTCCTTTTGGACCCGCTTGACGTCGGCCAATCGTACCAACAGCATGAAGTTGGACATGGCATAACCGGGGACATGCGGTTGCCGTTTGATCAACTCATCCGACACCCGCAGGGCTTCGCGAAGATCATGTTCGACACCGGAAATCGTCTCCGGGGCGGCCCCCTCCGGGATCCGGTGAGGACCGTGTCCGGATGCTCCCCGCAGCCGTGCGTCGCTCAGAGCGTACGCCTCACTGAGTTGGTACAGGTAATCCGCCTGCTCCGGGTGCTCGTCGACCAAAGTCTCCAGAATCGTGATCGCCTGGGTTCTGCCGGTGATGGCTTCCGCAGAGTACAGAGATTGCTTGGCGGTTTCGAGATAGCAAAGCGCCAGCCAATACTGGTAAAGAGAGACGGAAGGATGTTTCGCCACCAAATCGGTGAAGAGCGCGGCTGCTTTCTCAAGGTGATCCCGATTCTCCGAATCGCGTCGCGCCCCGTCGGGACGTCTGCCTCCCCGGCGATAGGACCGACCGTCGTCGCGCCGATCACGAAGCTCTTCTCCGACCGGTTGGTCGCGCAATGGGGGCTGCTGGCCAGGGGGTCCCGGCCGGTCAGTGATACTCGGCGGAGGTCCGCGTCGCCCATCAGGCACAGGGGGACCGCGTCGATCGTCACGCGGCGGAGGGCTCTCGCCCGGTCCGCGACCGAAGGACCGTCGCCCCATCAGGTAATGGGTCCGGGCGAGTTCAAACTGCATCTCCGGCCGATCGATCTCATCTCTCAGGAGTGACAGCGCGGTTCGTTGGGCCTCGCGTTTACGTTCCCAGTCCCTGGGGGAGACTAAGGCGACGCCCAAACCGTTGTAAAGTTTGGCGAGCCGGAGCCTGGTCTCAGGGTCTTGCTGCTCTTCCTCTAATTGCTCATAGAGCCTGATCGCCCGGCTAAAGGCCGCCTCGGCCTGCCCCCACTGGCTGAGCCGCAGATGCAGTTCGCCCGCGCGGAGGTCGGCTTTGGCGGCGTAGTCCAGAAACCGCCGGTCCTCGCCGGCCACCTTGGCGAGTTTGTCAAACGACGACCGCAACTGTTCCATGATGGCTGCCGTCTCCGGAGAGAAGGCGGCGACCTGCAACTGCTCGTCCGAGTCTTCGTCGTCCAGCGCGATGGTTCCGATCACGTCGTTCGAGACAAACAACTGGCCGATGTCATCGAACGCCTCAAAGGCGATGCGGACGATGTCCTCCGCTTTCTCCCGAGACGCCTCCGCTTTCTGTTGCGACGCGACCGCATCGCTGCGCAACCGGCGCTCCTCAGTCGCCCGCTGCTTTTCCTGGACGTATCCCGCGGAGGTGAGTCCCACCGTCACCAGCAGCAACAGAGCCACCGTTCCCGAGAGCGTGGCGACCGCCGGGTTGCGGCGGCACCAGCGCCAGAGCCGCTCGACGGGGAAGGACTGCCGCGCCTGAATCGGTCGGTCATCCAGAAACGCTTGCAGGTCCGCCACAACGTCGCCCGCGGTCGCATAGCGGTCCTTGGCCTCATAGGCGAGACACTTGAGAACGATCGTGTCCAGATCACGCGGGATGTCGCTCGCTGCCTTTCGCAGCGACGGCGGGTCGTGAGGGGTCAACTTGTGGGCGATCAGTTTTTGCCGGTCCGTCTCACCGTCAGCCGAACGCAGCGTCAGGAGTTCGTACAGCGTCAGCCCCAGACTGTAGATGTCGCTCCGAACTGAGGCCGCGCCATGAAACTGTTCGGGGGCCATGTACCGCAACGTGCCGACGACGTCTCCCGTGCGGGTGACGTTGTCCGCTTCCAGCACCTTTGCCAGGCCAAAGTCGGCGATCCAGGCCGTGCCGTCCGTGTCGAGCAGGATGTTGGCCGGCTTGATGTCCCGGTGCAGCGTGCCTTGGGAATGGGCGTACTGCAGACCATCAGCGACCTGCATGCCGATGCGGGCGATGTTCCGCCAATAGCGCCGTCCGAACGAATGAGACGCGCCGCCGGTTGCGGGAGCGGTGTTGCCCGGTGAACGCAAAGTCTGCGAATCGCGATCGTCAAGAGGCTGTGCGGCAGTGATCTCGTCCTGCAGAATCTGACTGCTGCGGACTGCGGGCCGGGACGCCGGTTCTGCGTCAGCCACCGGATCACACGGCACCGGATCACACGGCACCGAATCACTCGGCACACGATCACTCGGCACGATGTCTCGTGGCGGACCGCAATCCGCCACATCCTCCGAGGTCTTCCCGTTCGACGGCGTGATCGCGAACAGGCGCGTCTTCTCATCAGCAGGACCGCTTGCCGGCAACGAGGCTGTCACGACAGAATCGCCCGGCGACGAGACATTGGCCGAGCGACCGGAAGAGTCGTCGCGTCCGGGGGTGAACGTTCCGGTCTGGGAATCGGACAACTCACCGGAAATCAGCACATCCACCAACGCGTGCGCCGAGACCGAGTGCTCCCCGGCCGGAGCCGAGGCACTCTCCGGCGACCGATGCCGTCCGGTGCGCCGGCCGAGTTCCCCCAGCAGGGCGTCGAGTCCCAGTCCGTGAATCCGTTGCATCACGTAGTAGCGGAGCCCGTCCTGCTCCCCGACGCCGAACACCGGCACGATGTTCGTGTGGTGCAACCGTGCGGCCGCCTGTGCCTCACGCTCGAAACGTTTGGCCTGATTGTCAGAATGCACGGCCGCCGTGTTGAGCACCTTGAGCGCGACGGCACGATGCAACGACTGTTGAACCGCCTCGTAGACAACCCCCATGCCGCCGCGGCCGATCTCTCGCAGAATCTCAAAATCGCCAAGGCGGTGATGCGGCGGCAGCCTCCCTTGTTGCCCGTGTCCGCAACTCCGGTCTGCGCCGTCGGGTCGCAGCCCCAACTGTTCGAGCAACGCCACAGAGGGGAACAGCGATTGGATCTGCCCGGCGTGCTCAGGATATCGCCGCACATATTCGGTGATTGAGGGCGTTTCTCCCTTGCGATACCGCGCAGCAAATTCGTCCGCCAGCACGTCGACCGGATCACGCTCGGGATCGGATGAGGACAAATCAGTCGTCACGATTGGCGGATTACCTGGGGCGTCAATGAATGAGGCGGACGAGTGCGGTTTCGAATCCGCAACTCGATGTTGGCGTCGCGTAGGGTGGGCTTTGCCTACCAACCGAAGGTTCCAAAAATCCCCCGCCGTCACCCGCCCACGAAATGGTGGGCACAGCCCACCCTACGACTGCGACATGGCGGGTCGCCGTGTCGGCGGGGCCACCCCCGGGTGAACAGTACAGGCTGCTAATCCTCGTCCCTCTCGTTGTCCAGTGTTTGCTTGAGCCGGCTCAGGGCTCGTACATAACGGTTGCTGGCGGCTGCTTTCTGCAGTCCCAGCACGTCGGCCACTTCGTTGTTCGTCAGTTGTTCAAAATGTCGCAGCGCGAGGACCTCTCGGTCCGTCTCGTCCATCGCATCCAGTGCCTGTTTGACCCGCTGCAACCGTTCCTCCCGAATGGCTGCCTGGCTGGGCGATGTCAAATGTCCCACAAGTTGTGCCGCCATTGACACCGACGTGGCTCCCGCCCCCGGCATCCGCGAAGCCTCCTGATTGACATTACGGGCCTTGGCGACGACGTGCCGCCGGTGCGTGTCGATCAGCGTCTGCCAGGTGATCTGCCGCATCCACACAAACAACGGCACCGTCGGCTGGCCGATGTAGTCCTGCACCCGCCGGTCGATCTCCATGTACGCCTCCTGCAGGATGTCGTCCGGATCAACCCGTCCGGAGAGCCGCGGGTCCATCCGAAATCGGACCATCCGCTCGAGGCGCTCCCGGTACTGGGAAAACAGCCGCGCGACCGCCTCCGGACCACCCTGCTGTAATTGGTCCAATTCGCTCTGCGGGTCGTTTGCGGGACGGTCCGGCACAATCGTTCCTGAGAAAGAGATACCGTTGTTTCTGTTTCATCGTACACTGACAGCCCGCCCGGACAACAGGTCCTGGTGAAGACCCGGGAGCGCTCGGCGGTCTCCGGCGGCCCACACGGGTGACTGTTCTGTTCGCTGGGACGCTTGCTGCGACGTTTCTGTGAGCGGCACGTCCGGATGGAGCCCACTGGGGACGGCATCCGGATACCCACCCGTTGGTGTATGCAGATTCACAGAGCACGCCTCTTCAACGCGGTATTCTGAGAATGCGGCGCCGCTGACGCTCGCTCTCGTTCCTGTTGGATTAACCCCGGCCCACGGCGGAGAAAATCAGATGAACGACTCCGTTTCTTCACCGGACAACTCTTCCGCAGAAAACACCGCGCAGTCTCCCCGCAGCGGTTTGCGGATCAGGCCTTCATTCCATTTCAAGGTCAGCCTGCTGATCCTGGCGATCGTGGGATCGGTCGCCGTTTGGAGGGTGTGGCACGACAAGTCCATCCATCGAACTGCTTGGATGACACCCAGCGGGCCGTCCGATCTCGCCAGGAGCCGAGGGTGGACGAATCGCCCCGAACCGCCATTCAACCTGGACAAGACCCTGGTTCCGGTCAAAGAGATCGACAACGGCGGCCCGCCAAAGGACGGGATTCCCGCCCTGAACAGCCCCGACTTCGTCACGGCTCAGAAGGCGAATTACCTCAAGCCGGGAGACCGCGTGATCGGCATCACCAACGGGCAAGAGGCACGCGCTTATCCGCTGAAAATCCTCAACTACCATGAGATCGTGAATGACCGCCTGGGAGACACGCCCGTCGCCGTTACCTTCTGCCCGCTGTGCGACTCCGCCGCCGTCTTCGACCGCCGCGTCCCCTTCGGCGAGCGCGAATTCGGCGTGTCCGGCTTCCTCTACAACAGCAACGTCCTGATGTACGACCGCGGCGGCGACCCCGAAAGCCTGTGGTCACAAGTCATGTCGACGGGCATCTCCGGACCGGGTCACAGCCAGTCCCTCAAACCGCTGCCTCTCGAATTGACCACTTGGGCCGACTGGCGGGAGCGAAATCCCCAAACGCTCGTGCTCTCCATCCGGACGGGGCATTCCTCCCCCTACCACACGACTCCCTACAAGAGCTATCTCGAATCGTCCAACCTGATGTTTGCCGTCAACCGCACCGACGACCGCCTGCCGAGCAAGTCCCCCGTGCTGGGTGTCTGGACGGCGTCCGCTGCGAAAGCCTACCCGCTCGCCGCCTTCGCAGCGAAAGCGGGCTCGCAGCAAACCATGCAGTTCGAAGACGAAGTCGGCGGCATCCCGCTGACGATCGAGTACCGCTCCGGCCCCAACAGCCTCCGCGTCCTCTCCGCCGGCGAGGGCGTCCATTGGCTCTACTCCTTCTGGTTCGCCTGGTACGCCTTTCACCCGGAAACCGAAATTCACCAGTTGCCGTAGCCCGCACAAGCAAACACAGCCGAGGCTCCCTTCTCAGAGCCCAGAGCGTTCGCGACGGGCCACCGCTCATTCACAGTGCAAGTGGTCGGCCTCGCGCACCACTTCTCGCACCAGGTTGTGTTGACATTCAAATGGCCCGTTTTGCAGGGGATTTCGGGTAGCACCGGTTGTCCCAACCGGTGCCGCGCAGCGGCAGGAAGCTTGTCCTTCATCGAACGATTGATGCAAAGGCTTCTTGTCCCGCAGCGATACGGGTTGGGACAGCCCGTGCGACCCATTCTTGGATGTCAGCACGACGGAGTGAGCGGCTGGTTTTCGGAACGTCCCGTTGGTGGGCAAAGCCCACGCGACTTGCGATCCGTGCCCATCGGCGCCCATCCGTGGTCCCTCATTGGCCACGGATTTCACGAATGGTCCCAGCGTGGCCTCTGGCCGCAACCAAAGCCAGAAAACAGGAACCACAGAAGACGCGGAAGGACGGCGGGCTTGGTGGCCATGCCGGTCAATGACATTCGCCGCATTCGCGTGATTCGCGGTTTCCTGTTTTGAACCACGAATCACGCGA
>JAJDEI010000192.1 GCA_029259845.1 Planctomycetaceae bacterium
GCGTCCTCCTGCGACGCCTCCGGGTTCTGACCCGGCTCATCACGCGCTTCGGACACTTCGTCGCCCAATCGCCAACAAATTCAACGCCCCCCCTCCTCGCCGCCTGCCCCCCGACAAAAAAACCACGCCGCCGCCGACACCAACTATTTCAACGGGCTGCTAGCCCCTGCTCGTTGTCTCGGGCGACCCAACGCTGGCAGATGCGTCGCGACAGCCCGACGCCCATCGCCACGGCCGGCGCCGCCCAACCCTCCCATCCCAGGATGACGATTCGCAACCGCCGCGCCCGATCAGCGTTCTTCTCGGCTCGCTCCAGCCGCTTCAGCTCTTCGAGCGGCAGATGAGGCTCAACAGGCATCACGACCTCCGTGCCCAGGACAAGTCACGCCAGTCTGATGGGCAAGCTGGGAGGGCGCAATGGAATGCGCGCTACTTCAGATTGGAACGCGTATGAGATCAACCTTCGCAGTCTTCAGCGGTCGAAATGGCGGCAACCCCTTGTTTCATAGGTTGAATTGATTTTTTGGCACCTCGGGAACTTGGGGTGGGTGTCACAAAACTCCTCCGGCAAATCTTCGGCGCCGAAGCGCCGAAAAGCGCCGAACACTTGCAAAATAGGGAAGTAACGTAATTCTGTGCCACGAGCCAATCTGGCGTGCCCAATGTCTCAGAAACTGCGAAAGTCGAACTGAGAGGATGTCAGTTACGTCCATTGTTCCAGAAAGTGCAGTTTGTTGTGCCACCTGCCGAAACGTGACGTCAAAACTACTCACAGCCACCGGCGATACGAATCCGTCAAGGCCACCCGTCCGCTGCGCGCGGACGGCGTTCGAGGGCTCGCAAAGGGGATGAACGTGACGGCGACGAGTTCAACGGAACCGCCGGCTCTTCGCCGCTGACAGGCAGCGTCGCCGGCTCGCTTTGCCGGTTGCTCCGGTCTCGCAGGGCTTGCCCCAGAATTTCGCCGAACAGGCGATGTCCCTCCGTCGCCAAGGCACCGGACGACTTGAGGAACAGCCGCGAACGTCCCTCGTTCGCGGCGAACTCCGGCGACGCATCGAGCAGGGGAATCCGTTCCCGGTTCGCACGGTCAGCCAGCAGTTGGATCATCTGGGCGATCCGATCCGGTGCTGCGGAAGTCTGCATCGCTTCCACACTGCGGACGGTTTGGGCCGACGGAACCACGGTCACGACAAAGTCGGCCGAAATCTGCCGACAAAAGCCCTGCAACGATGCGAGCGGCTCCCAGGTTTGGTCAATCACCGCCAGCGGATGGCCCGCGTCGGTCGCAGCGTCGTCCGTTCCGCCTCGTTCGTGGTCTGCTTCATGTGTCTCGAAGGGCTCGGACGGACCGGCAATCTGTTCACCGAGATGTTCGCCCAACAACCGGGCGAGCAGGAACTCGTCCTCGACCGCGCTGAGCCAGTCATTCGGTCGCTCTCTGGTGGCCGGATGCCCCACGGAAAGCAGTTGTCCGGCCGCATCGAACTTGGCCAGCGGCCGGTAGCGGCGATCGTCACTCGGATCGGAAACGTCACAGCAGAGGATGACCAGGTCCGGCTGAAGTCCGACCAATCTTGCACGCGCCCACGCCAGGCTGAGCAGAGGGCAATGCCCCGGTTGCCCCGCGTTGATAACCTCGACCCGCGCCTCGAAGCCCGGTTGCAGCGTCTCTTCAATGATGCGGCAAAAGGTGTTCTCGACGTCGATGTCCGGAGCCACGGTCGCTTCGTCGCCCAGGCAGACGATCCGAAAGGTCCCGGCCGGTTTGGGGACCAGGATTTCCGGGCCCCGCAGTCCGATGGAGTTCGTGTTCACCTCAACGAGCGTGCCGGTCTGCTCCGACCGATGCGTGCCTCGGAAGGCCATCGGAAGGTGCTGATAGGCCAGCGGGCAGGGGCGGACGAGAGATTCGCCGGTCGCATCCGTTCCGCCATCGAGAACCGTCTGCAAGCGATGGGCCCGCAGTCCGACTTCCATCACACAAATGCCCGATACGATCATGATGACCGCGAGCAGGGCATGTTTCAAAGTGCGCACGAGAGGTCGCATCGCCGACGTCCGTGTCCGGGAATGCCGAAGGGGCCGAGCCGGGGCCACGATCGCCCCGGAAACCGGCGAATCCTACCGAAGGACACCGATGTCAACAATGGGAAACCGCCGATCCTCGCAAATCGGGAGCCCGAGATCGTGACCGCTGGTTCTCGCCGATTGCGACGCAGTTCGCTAGGATGCACAGATGGGCTGCTGGCGACGGACGAGCGCTGTTGTCCGCTCGTTGCTGAATCGAGATTCGTGCGGAAACCCTGTTGCATGTGCGACTTGTACCTCGGCATCGCGATTCAGGTCGCCCTCATGGGGGTGTGGTTTTTGCTGGCGTGGGGGATGACACGCCGCGCTTCGACGGTCGTCTGTGACCTGCTCGCCGCCATCACCGTCATCGGCATCGCGGTTTACGCGCGCTGGTTCTGGGAAAACAGCTTGATGGCGACGCTGCTGCCGTTCTCGAACCTGATTGTGGTCAGCAACTGGTTCCCACTCGCTGCAGGGTTCCTGGCGGGTCTCGTCTGGCAACGAATTCGCGACACCCCCGAACGTATCCCCGGAATTGGCACGTTTCAGGGATTGCCGCGGCGGATTTTCTCGGCGGTGATTCTCGCCGCCGCCGGTATCGCCACGCTCATCGCACCGCTGCTGGGCAGCCTCCCGGTCTGTGGGAACGACTGGCAGGGGGATCTCTGTTTGCAGACGTCCGGGGCAACGTGCAGCGCGGCGGCTGCGGCAACGCTCCTTCAGTATTACAGCGTCTACGCATCGGAAAGTGAAATGGCCGAACTCTGCCTCACGCGGCGGGGGACCAACTGGAAGGGCTTGTACCGCGGATTGACACTGAAAGCGGCCACCGTCTCGCATCGGGTGGAAGTCTTCGATTTGAGTGTTGACGAACTCAAGGAACAGTTCGCCGACCCTTGTATCCTCCAATGCGAACTGCGAATGGACGACCAGGACGCATCCTCCAAGTACGAGCGTGACGGATGGGTTCCGGGACAGGCACACTCCGTCGTGCTGCTCGAAATCCATGAGGACAACTTCGTCGTGTTCGATCCGTCCGTCGAGGTGGAGGTCTGGGACCGGGATGCCATCGAGACCCTGTGGCACGGGCAGGGGCTGCGGATCGTTCCCAACAATGCCGAAACGGGCCCAACCGCTGTTGCACGATAGCGAACGTTGACGGTCGTGGTCGTGTCCGCTTCCTGACCGGCGCGGCGGGTTGCCGGGGCGCGGGGCGTGTCGGCGGGTGGAACAACGAACCCACTCCGTCCGGGGGGCCGTGAACGATCCTCCAAACGACGACACGACCGCCGTGATCGGCGCAGCAAGACCACGGGACAGCCCTGCAGCACCCCCGCCACCCGTCAGAAGAATCGAAATCGGGAGAGAATTGGTGAACAAAAAGCAACTCATCAAACTGGGAGTTCCGGCGGACTGTGTCCCGGCGGCGGTGGCTGGCATCCAGGCGGCTGCGAAGGCAGACCAGTGGCGTGCGTCGGGCAGCAAGAAACGGATCGCGTCCATGCTCACGCAGCCCGAGCAGTACGCCGACGATCCGTACTTCGCCGACTTCGCCCGGCAGGTGATCGCCGACCGGGAATTCGTCCGCAAGAAGCCCATCTCCTACCGCACGTGGGGCGCTGCGGGCATCGACGAACAATCTCACCAGCAGATGCAGCGGGCCTGTTCGTTGCCGAGTGCCGTCGGCGCGGCTCTGATGCCGGACGCACATGTCGGATACGGCTTGCCCATTGGGGGCGTACTCGCGCTGGAGAACGCCGTCTGTCCTTACGCAGTTGGCGTCGACATCGCCTGCCGGATGAAGCTGTCGGTCCTCCACCTTCCGCCGGAGTCGCTCGACGACCGGGAGATGTTCCACGTGTTCCGCACCGCTTTGGAGAACGGAACGGTCTTCGGAACGGGCCAATCCCACGCGCGGCGGCAGGACCACGAGGTCATGGACCGCGACTGGACGGTCACCCGCATCACCCGTGAGCGGAAAGACCGCGCCTGGAGCCAACTGGGGACGTCCGGCTCCGGAAACCATTTCGCCGAGTTCGGACTGCTCACGCTGGACGAGGCGGATCTCGGCCTGGAGGCAGGCGAATACGTTGCGTTGATGAGCCATTCCGGCAGCCGCGGCGTGGGGCATGGCGTCTGCTCCACGTACTCCGCCATTGCCCAGCAACACCTTCCCAAGCGTTACGAAGACTTGCGGCACCTCGCCTGGCTCGACCTCGACACGGAAGCCGGGCAGGAATACTGGGCCGCCATGAACCTCATGGGGGACTACGCCGCCGCCAACCACGACGTCATCCATCGTCTGGTGACATCGCTGTGCGGGGCACAGATCATCGCCGGCGTCGAGAACCATCACAACTTCGCGTGGAAAGAGACCCATAACGGCCGGGAAGTCATCGTACATCGCAAGGGAGCAACTCCGGCCGGCGAGGGAGTGCTGGGCGTGATCCCCGGATCGATGGCATCGCCCGCGTATGTGGTGCGAGGGAAAGGAGAGCCGGAGTCCCTGTGCTCCGCGGCCCACGGGGCAGGCCGCGTAATGTCCCGCAAGGCGGCGAAGGACAAGTTCAGTTTCAAGGCGGTCAGAAACGACCTCGAAAAGCAGGGCGTGCACATCCTCTCCGCCGGTGCCGACGAAGTCCCCGGCGTCTACAAGAACATCGACGACGTGATGCGCGAGCAATCCGACCTCGTCGAAACGATCGCCCGTTTCGACCCCCGAATCGTCAAAATGTGCGACGACGGCAGCCGCGCGGAAGATTGACCGGCGACTCCACACGTTTAGCGGCACATTTGAAATGTGCCGCTAAACTCGCATCAGGTTCGTTCGCCGATCACGCCAGCAGACGTTCGGCGGTCGTGCCTTCGCGGCCGGTGTGGACGTTGTAACCCATGTCGATGATCTTCTGTCGCAGTTCGTCGGCGGATGAGTAGTCCTTGTTGGCGCGGGCTTCGTCGAGTTGCCGGCAGAGCGACTGGACGTCGGGATCGCTGTCGCCAGCACCTGATGTCTCCGACAATTCGAGGTCGATGGGGGCGACGGCGAGGACGCTGTTGATCTCCCGCAGGACGCCGAGTGCTTCGGCGGGGTCGCTGGGGGATTCGGCGGCCCAGGGGAGGACGGCAGCCAATGCCCCGGACATGTTGAGGTCATCCGACAGGGCGCTGATGAACTCGCTGATGACCGGATGCGAGTTGCCGACCTCCGCCACCTCGCCGCCGCTGGCGTCTTCGCATTTCGTCCGAAAATCCTGCAGCCGCTTGACCGCTCCGGCGGAGTCTTGCAGACCCTTGACGGTGAAGTTCATGTTCGACCGGTAGTGCGATTTGAGCAGTTCATACCGCAGCACGGCGGGATGGACCGGACGGCCGGTCACGCGTCCTTCGAGCACGTCGCGGACGGTGAAAAAGTTGCCCTGGGATTTGGACATCTTCTCCCCTTCGACCAGTAGGAAGCGGGCGTGCATCCAGAAGCGGGCGAAGGAGTCGGCCCCGGTCGCACCGCACGATTGGGCGATCTCACACTCGTGATGCGGGAAGATGAGGTCCTCGCCGCCGGTGTGAATGTCGATCGTGTCGACGCCAAACCGTTTCAGCGCCATCGCGGAGCACTCGATGTGCCAGCCGGGGTATCCCGTGCCCCACGGCGAGTCCCACTTCATGATGTGGTGGGAGTCGGGCTTCCACAGCATGAAGTCGGCCGGGTGTTTCTTGGCCGCCTGATCCGCATCGGACACGCGGCCGCCGGCACCGCTCTGCAGATGATCGAGCGTGTTGCCGCTGAGGTGCCCGTACTCGGGAAAACTCTCGACGCTGTAGTACACGACCCCGTCGCCACCGACGTAGGCGTGTCCGCGGTCGATGAGCCGGGCAATCATCTCCTGCATCGGGCCGATTTGTTCGGTCGCGTGCAGGATGTTCTCCCGGGCCTCGAAGGCCACCTTGAGGCCGAGCAGCCGCGCGTCTTCGAGAAACGCCTCGGTGTAGTAGCGGGCGACTTGATACGGGTCGTCCGGGTTTTCAATCGCCCCCTCGGGCACTTTGCCGGACTTTTTGTCCTCTTTGAGCCGCTGGGCGGCGACCTGCATCTTGTCCTCACCCGCTCCGTCGGCAACCGCGTCGTCGGTCATGTGGCCGACGTCGGTGATGTTCATCACATGCTCGACGTCCAGACCGGTCAGTTCGAGAAACCGTCGGATCAGGTCGGCGAATAGAAACGAACGGAAGTTGCCGATATGGGCGAAGTCGTAGACCGTCGGCCCGCAGGAGTACATGCGGACCTTGCCCGCCTCGACCGGCGTGAATTCTTCGACCTGACTGCTGAGCGTGTTGTAAAAGCGGATCGTCATGGAGAATCCCCATCCGTGAAAAAACCATCAGCGCGCGTGTTTAGCGAAAGACGGCCAACGTTTCAACCGCAGTCAACGGGAGAGCTTGCGATGGGGGCATCGTTCCGGCGTGGAACGATGAATGCCGCATGGTGCGGGCCATGACAGGGAGGGACCGCGGATGAAGCGGATCGGGCGGATTGCCGCGGAGGACTCGCCCGGTTCTCCTCGAAAGGTCCGCTTCGCACCGTGCCGGGTGGCCCAGCCGCCGCGGCTGGGCCACCCGTCGTTTGGGGAAACCTGGTGCGCGAAACCCGGTCCCTTTGATGGTCCGCGCAAAATCGCCGAATCCGCGTCATCCGCGGTCCCTTTCCTGTCGAAAAGCGAGCAACACAGGTTAAGGGACCCCATGTCCTCCGTCGTTCCCGTGGGGAATCTCTCGGTGTTCCCTTTCTGGGCCGTTCTGCATAGCCTACGGCACGTCAATCCGGGCCTGCGTCCCTTCTCGAACCTCTTTTCGCCTCGATCATGCACGACGACCAACAGCCATCGCTGCCGCCACTCTCACACGACTGCGCGTTCTGGGGCATGACGGCAACACAGTTTTTGGGGGCGTTCAACGACAACGTCTTCAAGCAACTGGTGCTCCTGCTCTCCGTCGATTACATGCTGGCGAACCAACTCGACAGCGACCCCTATCAAACGGCCGCTCTGGTGCTGTTCTCGCTGCCGTTTGTATTGATCTCCGGTTTTGCCGGGTGGCTGTCTGATCGCGTGAATAAGCGGCAAGTCATTATCCTCTGCAAAGTGGGTGAGATCGCAGTGATGGCCGGGGGATTGGTCGCATTCGTGTCGGCCGACTTGGGCACCGAGGCGCTGATGGTTTATCTGCTGATGGTGCTGTGTGTGATGGCGGTGCAGAGTGCGTTCTTCGGCCCGTCGAAGTACGGCGTGCTGCCTGAGATGTTTCGCGATCGCGATCTGCCGCGCGTCAACGGGGCCGTGCAAATGACGACGTTTTTGGCGATCGTCTTTGGTCAGGCATTTTGCGGTTATGGCAAGCAACAACTGCAGGATGCCGGATACGGCCTTTGGCCGATCTGTCTGTTTTGCATCGGCGTTGCGATCGTGGGAACGCTGACGTCGCTGCTGCTTCGTCCGGTCCCCACGTCTCATCCCAACCTGCCGTTCAAGCTGTCCTCACTGGCGATTGACAGCGGTACATGGCGGATGATTCGCCATGACCGTCCACTGCTGATCGTGCTGATGATCTCGTCACTGTTCTGGATGGCGGGAGGTATGGTGCAGCCTGCGGTGAACGCGTTTGGACGACAACAGTTGGGACTCGACGATTTTCGAACCAGCCTGATGCTGACCGGTGTGGGATTCGGCATCGCAGCCGGATGCCTGATTGCCGGCAAGCTTTGTGGCGATCGCGTCAACTTCGGCATCGCTAAGTTGGGTGTCTGGGGCCTGACGCTGAATTCGTTGGCGTTGGCAGCCGTCCCTTGGATGACAGACGACACGCAATCCGTGACGTGGGCCGCTGCGTTGTTGCTCATGCTGCTGGGATTGAGTGCGGGTTTGTTCGCGGTGCCTTTACAGGTCTTCATGCAGGCCCGGCCCCCCGCCGGTCAAAAGGGCCGGATGATGGGCGCGATGAACCTGCTGAACTGGATCGGAATCCTCCTCTCAGCAGCAAGCTATGGTGTGTGCAGCAAGCTGTTCACACAGCCACCGGCCACCGAGGGGGGAGAGCCGGTGTCTTACATCTCATGGACGTTCGCCGTCGTTGCGGGCATCATGCTGCCGGTCGCCCTGTTCTACCGCCCGGCTGACGAGGAGCTCACCTGACACGAGAGCGCCGGGGTGAGAATCGGCGGGTGGGCTGGGGAAATCTGAAATCGATGATCGGGAAGCCGCACGGAATTCTGGGGCTCTGGACAGTGAACGAGCCGCGCCATGGCCCCGGGGATCGATCCGGGGACACAATGCTGTTGCCTCGACAGCGCCCAGCCACCCACGGCTGACGAAGACGTCGCGTGAAGTCGCGTCAAACAGCGAGCTTCACCCTCCCATTGCCAAGTTGCAATTGCTGATTTGCGATTGGCAATCCCACTCAAGTGTCAGCGTCCGGTTGCTCGAACGGCCGCGCCGGGTCCGTCGTCTGTAGGTTCTGGAGCGCGGCAAGGTCTTCGGGAGTTGCGTCCAGCCGCGCGGCGGCCAGTTCGTCGAGACGGCTGCCGCGGAAGCGTCGGTCGCTGACGAAGAACCACACACCGAGAACCACGACCCCGGCCACAACGACGGCGATCACCCCCAGCATGGCGTATCTGAACTCCGCTCCGTCGGCCGGTGCCGTCGCCGGACGAAGAATCATTCTCAGCGAGCGGGCGAGCAACAGAGGAGCGACGTGCTGTCCTCCCTGCGAGACATAACCGTATCGCTTGAAGAAATACCCCACCACCTGCACCGGCAACGGCGGATGGAGCGACTCACCGAGGGGAACGCCGCCGGGGAGTTCCGTGAAAACGATGCGGTACGGATTCGTTCCCGAATCGCCTGTGAACAACCAGCCTTCATACAGGACGTCGAATCCGGACCCCCGGCTTGCCGGAAACTCCGTGAGACGGCGCAGCTCTCCGCGGACCGCCAACAGCGTGCCGCGGTATTCGTCCGGATGCAGCATGAGCACGGTGAAGGCCACATCATCGCGTGCCAGTGCCGCCGCTGTTTCCTCCGGCAGGTCGTGAATCCGGGACAGCATCAAATGATAGGCGTCCGCTTCCTTGCGACGGAGCCCCAGCGTGTTGTCCACGATGGGGGCGAGCACCTCGGCGGCGATGTCGGCGGGAACGTCGGCGGGAACGTCGGCTGAGTCCGCGACGAACGCCTGCGGCTCGTCTTTTTCCGTCACCGCGACGGCCCGGAACATATCCGGTCCCAACGGCTCGCGCTGCTGAGACTGGACACGAAAATCGATCTCTTTCAGCGACGGTGCCTGCACGCTGGGCCGCGAATCCGGCGGCACGAGCCAGTGCCACGAACTTGGCCGGGCGGACCAGTTCACAGCGACCATCACCAGACAGAGCACACCCACCATCGCGAGCAGCCGGTACTGGTCGCGGCGATTCAGATACCGCGGCGGTCTGGTGTCCGTGTTGAACTTCATCCTCGGCTAATCCTCATGCAGCCAGTCTCGGTTGCGGAACCAAGTCGGTGGTTCCACCGCTGCGATTCGGCAGGAGCGGTCGCGCATCGCGCTGGAGTTCAGCCTTTAGGCTGCACCGACGCAAGCTAATGCCTGAACGCCAACACGACGCAGGCTAGAGCCTGAACTCCAACATCGGGTATCGCGTCTGCCTCCGGTCACTTCTCGTGCGGATACTCTCGGCCGGCAGCTTCGTAGATGCGTTTCATGTGGGCGCGGTCTTCGAGGATGCTGATCTCGCCCGTCTCGTCATCGTAGGCATACATTTGATACTCGTAGAGGTTGCCCAGCTGCACGCCGGTTTGCTTCAAGAGGTCCTGGAATTCCTCGAATGTCGGGTAGCGATCGTTAAGGGCGTGCAGTTGCTGCACGGCGTTTTGGAGATTCAAGAGTTGAACTCTCGATCCGATCGCGAAATACCCCTGTCCGACGGCTGACAAATAATTGCCGGCAGTGATGCGGTTCCGGTCGAGTTCGACCAGGTCGGAGTTCTCCTCCATCGCCTTCCGCTTGTCGACAAACTTGGCGACACGCTTGAGGAAATGGGTCGGCTTGGCCGGCTTCTCCTCTGCCTCGGCCTGTGCGGGCGCCGGATTTGCCTCTGCCGGCTCCGCCGCCGCCTCCGGCTTGTCCACCGGCGGTTTCCCGCATCCCATCACCACCAGCGTCAGCACAACGCCCGACGAAAACTTCATCGCGTCTCTCCTGAACATGTTCGATTCCACGACAGGTGTCGTAGCCGTAGGGTGGGCTGTGCCCACCAATCTTGGGAAACGCAGCCGCGCGCTTGGTGGCACAGCCCACCCTACACCACTATTCGGCCTTCGCGGCCAGATGTTCGTTAAACCAGCCAATCAGTGCTCGCGTGGCAAGTTTGTTGTCCTCTCCTGGGAAACCGTGCCCGGCCCCTTTGACGACGATCAAATCGGAATCGACCCCCTGGGCGGTGAACGCGTCATGAATCCGCTCGCTGTTGTTGAGCGGGACCAGGTCGTCTTTGTCGCCATGCACGAGCAACGTCGGCGGGTCGTCCGGCGTGACGTGCAGCAGCGGTGAGACGGATTCGGCCAGTTTGTGGTCGAAATCCAGGGCGGGAAACTGCGGGGTCAGGTGGAAGAATTCGTCGAGTTTGGTCGGCGGAAAATAGGCCACCACGGCTGCGACGCGGTCGCTTTGCCGTTCAATCTCGTCGTCCGCACTGGCATCGCCGGGGTCGGACGCCGTCCCCAGCATGAGGGACAGATGGCCGCCCGCACTCCCGCCGCACACCCCCAGCCGGTCCGGGTCGACCTCAAGGTCGTCGGCATGCAACCGGATGTAGCGGACCGCCCGCCGGACGTCGGCGACCGCATCGGGCACCTTGAAGTACGGGCTGCTGCCGTGACGGACGAGGAACAACGTGTAACCTTCATCGACCAGCGATGAGAAAATGGAGGCAGAGCCTGTCCCTTTTTGCATGACGGCTTCCGCCGGAAACCAATGGGAGACCCAGCCGCCGCTGACCATGAACAGGATGCCGACGTCCTTGTCGTTTTGTGTGGGGGTCACCACGTCAAAGGTCAGGGCCATCCCCGCCTTGTGTCCGTAGACGACATCGTGCGTGATTGTGAATGCTTCTTCCGCCTGAGCCGGGCAGACGTCACTGAGCATGAGCACAAGCGCAGCGAACGCGATCCGAAAGGGCAACCGTTTCATCGGTGAGATTCCTGGACAAGAAAAACGTCAGACAGATGCAGGGCGGCACCGCACCGCGGCGGCACAGCCATCGTAGCTCGGAAGAGGCCGCCTGAGCCAGCGTACGGGCCGTTCCATCAAGTGTCGTGCGGAGGCATGGATTGTTGGCGGCGAGGGAGTTCATGGAAATTCGGGGTCGGCAACAGGTATGGTGTATTCCTTCAGATCGTGCGGTATCCTGCTCGAATGATGGCGGAGTCTCGCCGGGGGAAAGCTCTTAAGAGACACAATGATGACACGCATCCACCTGCTGTTCGCACTGTTGTTGGCCCTTTGCGGAACGGTCGTTGCCGTGCTGTTGACCGCTGAGCCACCAGGCGGGCATGGAGTGCCTCACACAGAATTCCACGCCATGCTGCAAGGCAGCCCCACACTGGCATCATCCCGAATCGTGTTTCTCGGTTGGTTGTTTGGCGTGCTTCAGATTCTGGTTTTCATCACCTGCATCTCGCTGGGCATCTCGCGATTCCGTCCCCCGCGAGGGGAGACCGCCGAGCCGTCACTCGCAAGAGGCTGGCTGTACGCTCTGTTCGGCGCCGGCAGTCTGTCTTTCCTCGCAGTCTTCACGCAAGTCGTCTGGACTGATCGTCTGGCCATGCTCCACGGAACCGTGACATATCTCGGTCCGTTCCCGGCGGCCACATCGTGGATGCTGTTCGGATTGTGGGCGGCACCGCTGCTGTTCTCCGTCGCGTACGTGTTCGGCTTCTCGCGTTGGATTGTCACTGATGCTGGCCTCGCCCGTTTCGAGGCAATCGTCGTCGGGAAACAACAAGCATCGGAAACCCCGTGATGAATCAGCACCATTTTCCGCGTCCTGAGATCAACCGCCGCCAGTGGCTGAGGGCCTCCGCCGGTGCCGTCGCCGCAACAATCGAACTTCCGCGAATAACAGCGGCAGCCGCGCTGGCCGACGGCAGGGGTTTGCCACCGGCACGGGTGATCACGCGCGGCCCCAAGCACCATTGGTTTGGCTACTACGACAAATCGGAATTCGATCCGACCGACCGGTACGTGCTCGGCATGGAGGTGGGCTTCGAGCATCGGTCGCCTCGGCCGGACGACGTGATCAAAATCGGCATGGTTGATTTGCAGCAGGACGATCGCTGGATCGAGCTGGGAGAATCTTCCGCCTGGGGTTGGCAACAGGGGTGCATGCTGCAATGGGTTCCCGGCACTGCTTTGCGCATCCTCTGGAACGATCGTGAAGGGGAACACTATGTCTGCCGAATCCTCGATGTCCAAACCGGCGAGAAACGGACGGTCGACTCGCCGATTTACGCTCTGAGTCTCGACGGTAAAACGGCCGTCGCTGCCGATTTCCGCCGAATCAACGACGTCCGCCCCGGATACGGGTACGTCGGCATTCCCGATCCGCACACCGACGACCTCGCACCGGCCGATTCGGGCATCGTCCGCGTTGACTTGGAGCACGGAACGTCTGACGTAATCATCTCCTTGCAAGACATCGCCTCGCTGGGAACAATCCCCCGGAAGCAGCCGGGGATCAAGCATTACTTCAACCATCTGTTGTTCAACCCGGACGGATCGCGGTTCATTTTTCTGCACCGCTGGCGATATCCCAACGGCACCCGCTTGACCCGCATGCTGACCGCAGCGCCGGACGGCAGTGATCTCCGCATCGTCGACGATAACGGACTGACCTCCCACTTCATCTGGCGCGATCCGACGCACATCCTCGCGTTCTCGGAGCAGCCGCCTCACGGTCGCGGGTTCTTCCTATTCGAAGACCGACAGGGAGGAGCAGTGCAACCGGTCGGCAACGATCTCATGAAACGCGACGGGCACTGTACCTATCTGCCGGGCCACGAGTGGATTCTGAACGACACCTATCCGGATGCCAACCGCAACCAGATGCCTTATCTGTATCACGTGGAAACCGGCCGTGTTGTGCCGCTGGGATACTTCCGCTCGCCCCCCGAGTACACCGGCGAGTGGCGATGCGACACGCATCCCCGTTTCAGCCGCGACGGTCAAAAGGTCGTCATCGACTCGCCCCATGCCGAACAAGGCCGCCAACTGCACCTGATCGACATCAGCAACATCGTCGGCTGACGTTTCCTAAGCGTCCCACGAACGACACCTTGCAGGCTGGGGTCGCTTCGACTTGTCACTCACGGACTCGTGACGAGGAGAGGCCCTGTCCCAGCAAGCCGGGCGGAATCGTGGTGGCCGAGAGCGAATCTGTCGCGATCTGATCGAACGGCAGCGGCAGAGCGGCCAGTCGATTCGAGCATCTTGTGACGCGTAGGGGATCTCGGCGCCGTCCTTTTTTTCGTGGCGGAAACGACTGTCAACTGGAAGGCCTCTGTTGCGAGTCGCACGGCTGAATCGCTGTCCCCAAACGCAGCCTTGGGACGGGTCGCCTGTCGCCACGCGAGGTTGTTGAGAGCGGTCAGTTCATTCGGATCGAGCTTCAAGCGGCTCCGGTAAAGCTGATCGAAGAAGGAATTCTGGCCGAGGGCATGGCCGTGGTCGAACAGCTGCTGGCCATCGAGCGTGAAGTGTTTGGCGATGTACATGCCGACGTGAAATGGTCGTTGGAGAACCTCGCGCACTCCTGACGGCCAGTAACGCCGGGGCGACCCCGGCACTACCCACCGACGGTGGCCTTCGATGCGATGATGTCGGCTGGCTGAATTCGATGGTAGCGATTGATTTCCGGGCTTGGGATTCTCACGAATGCTCCGTCGGGCCAATTGATCTCAATCTGTTGGACCTGCGTTGAACTTCCCAAACCGAAGTGCACGGCCGATGCGTGCTGGGAAACGTACGAGTCACCGGAAACAACGGCGGCCACGTGAGTCTGGCTGGGTGTCTTCACCGTGACTCGCGCACCGAGTCCCGAACGCGATGTGCCATCCAACCTGACTCCAATCCAATTCGCATTTGAGACGTTCTTATTCTGCAGAACGTGTACCGACGGGCTCCGATTGATGGGCGCCCGGTAAAGGACAAGTAAGTCAACACGCCCGTCGCCGTTGAAGTCGTCACTGATGACATTCCTCGAATCAAATTCCGATGCGACTCCCGCTAGGAACCCGATTTCCAGAAATCCCTTCCCACCCTGATTCATGAGCAGCTTATTGTGTTCGAATCCGTTCCACGAGACCCCCTTCACCCGAAAATTCAGTGCCGACGTCATTTTGAAGAATTCGCCCAATTCCTGATCTTCATTCGACGATCCCGTGTAAATGTCGTGACACCAAAAGTCCGTGCAATAATCTTTTGCTGTTCGCTGACTCTTGTGGCCGTTGGCGACGAAAAGGTCCCGATCTCCGTCGTTGTCAAAGTCGAACGACGTCGATCCCCATGACCATCCAGTTCGTGCGACCTGATCATTAAACGGCGCCTGATGGAACTCCTCTCCTTCGGCGAGATACAGGCGATTGCCGTAGCCCATTTCCGGCCGAATCGATTGGTATTCCTGGAACTTCTCTTGCCCCAGGCCCATTGCGTGTAACCGCTTTGCTGTGGTCGATGACATGCCCGTCATGAAGAAGTCAAGTTTCGCGTCCGAATTGTAATCGGAGAAGCTGAGTGACATCCCGAAAGCATGACGGTTGTTGATTCTCGTGTCGGTGACGTCACGAAACTTCCCCGTCCCATCGTTTGTGTACACATCGACACCCGAAAAATCGCTGACGACAACGAGGTCGAGATCAAGGTCACCGTCGAGATCCACGAGGGACGCGGAGTACGTGCGGCGATTTCGTTTCCCAGACAACCCGCCCGACTCCGTGATGTCCTGAAAGGAGCCGTTACCGTCGTTGCGAAGCAGGTATGCGGGATAGCCGTCGTTGGCATCGAAGTAGGGAGTCGGCATCTGGCCGCCGCTGTACGGTGATTTGTATTGGCCGATCCAAACATCGAGATCACCGTCGGCGTCGATGTCTCCAGCCGTGATGACCGTTGGCTCGTGAAGGTCCTCTGCCGTGAGAACGATGCGTGGACGCTCCGGGAACCGCCCGTTCTCTTCGGCGGTGTAGAGAAAGACCGTGCCGCTGCGGTTCGATCCTAAGAAATCCGGTCGCCCATCCCCGGTGAAATCCGCCATCACGCCCGCTAAGCTGGGCCCACCCGGTGGGAAGTCGAATAGTTGTGTCGGGTCAAACTGGAAGTCTCCCCGATTCCAAAACAGGACGTTTTCCGCCGGCGAAAGTAGCTCCGACAAACCGTCGCCATCGACGTCGTGCGCGATCAATGGCGACCGGCTTTTCAAGCGGACGTCTAGGACAGCAGCTTCCTCAAATATTGGAAGGGCCTGGCGACAGAGGACCGTGACATCGGTCGCTTCGATACTGCGGGCCTGAGGCCGGTCGGACGGCGAGGAAAGAGGCTTCCAATGCACCACCAGCTTACCTTTGATGTTGTAGTAGGTCCTCTCCGGAGTGTTAACGAGGTCCAAGACGAACGACACGACCGAACGTGGTGTCTCCTGATCGGGTTCGAAGCGACTATGATGCCATTCCGACTGAATAATTCGCAAACCAGAGTCTTTCCACGCGCTGAGCCAACTCTTCCACTGAACGGGATCGAATGTCATCGTGCCGTTGGCACAGCGAAACGCATCGATCATGTGATCATATCGCGTGGGTTCTGCGGGCGTGCCGAGCGTCAGGTCCTCGAAGGGGAATTCTGCCAACTCGCCAATCTTGTCCTGGCTGGCGCGCATCCTATCCCACAGGCCAATGAAGGGTTCCTCGTATTTCTGAGCCGTTACTTCATCCGACCAAACTGTCGCATTCAGCTTCTCGCGTTCTTCGGCGATCTGGCCAATGACGCCTATGTCAATGACGCCTTCATCAGCGACGGCTTGGTCAGCGACGCCATTATCAGCGACGCCTTCGTCAAAGACGCCTCCGTCTTCGAGAGCCGTTGTTTGTTTTTCGTTCTGACGATTGTTGAAGACATATACGGCGGAAGTCGCGATCACAAGAATCGCGATTCCAATGCCGACGACGCTCGGTATTTGGCGTGCCATAACTCTCACCTTTCCCGTTGTTTTTTCGCCTCATCCCGCCTCTGTTGTTCGGAAATTCCGAAAAAACAGAACTGAAAGTCATTCTGATTTCAGCACCAGAACTCACTCTCAATGGGACAATCGCTAACCTAAAGGACGCCAGCGTTTTCTGGCGATGATGGGGAAAACTGGAACCTGCCAGGTTCGCCACGGCCGTTCGGCATTCCCAAACGAATCGGACCGCCGGGCGAATTCGCCGAACCAAGTTCCACCGCAAGGTGAGGCTTCGGTGAATAAGGCCGGTTTCAGCGTGAAGTGTACATTTTTAGCGTGAAGTGCACAGAGAGCGGAAACACCGCACACGCCATCGTCGACGACGTTCGCGAACATCCAGCAAAAAGAAAACCCGAAGTGAGTTGGTTTGACGGACATCACCACGCACAAAGGAGATCTTTGCAGCACGCATTTTACCACGGTCAGTTCAACGGACACAACTGAATGACGTCCTGGCAAAGCTTTGCGGACAGGATGCTGACTCTTCTAGCAGCCTGTTGAAGAACCCCCTTGACGGGTGGGGTAGAGTTTCTTCTTTTGCAGAGCCGAACCGGGAGAGTGGGCGATGGCGTTGGGACGGCGGAATTCGGAGCGGCGGGGGGAGTTTGGGATTGCGGCGGCGGAGACCGCGGCCGGGCCGCGGCATGTGTATTTTGAGCGGCTGAACGCGATCATGGCCGAGGCGGTGTGAGGTGCTTCGCTTTTTTCGGACAGTGTGACTCCTTAAATTGGACGACCACAGGAGAGCCGTCCGATGTCGAAGAACAATGGCAAGAGCTCGAAGCGGTCGCGGCGGAGTTTCCCGGATGAGTTTAAAGAGGA
>JAJDEI010000193.1 GCA_029259845.1 Planctomycetaceae bacterium
CCCAAACCATACAAACTCCTCCAGCAACCACGACAGAACTACAAACGAAAAGCCGCGTAACGACTTACAATGAATTAAGTGCCATTCGGGTCAGGCACCATTTCGTGGGGGGGCGGCGTTGACAAACATCCCGAGTTCTCGTCCCCACGAATTGGTGCCTGACCCCGACTTCTCCCCCGACGCAGCCTTGCAACAAGAACTGACTGCACCCGGTCGCGCGGACGCAACCGCTCAATGGTGGGGGTGGCTGGGGCAACCTGAAACCGATGACGGGCCAGCCGCGCGGACCTCTGGGGCTATGGACAGTGAACGAACCGCGTCACCGCCCCAGAGGTTGGTTTAAGGACACATTTCCGTCGCCACAACAGCGCCCCAGCCACCCGGAAACGAGCGAGCACCGCCATCGAACGGATGCATTCCGGTCGCGTCGGTGCAAGAACAGATCACGCCCATGCGCGTTTCGCAACGAAGGCAACTCCGGGTGTGCACAAATATCACCCACTCACGACTCGGTTCCTGCCCCGATCGACTCCCGCGAAAGAACGCGGACTCAGAACCCGTTACTCGTGCTCGGAAGCCCCTTCGGAAGCGGATTCGTCTGCCGCGGCACCGACCGTCGCTAATTCTGCGTCCGGCACATCGGGCTCTTCCGTTTCGGCGACGAAGTCCAGCACTTTGTCGTCGCCGACCTCCTTCACCTCAACGCGGATCACGTTCTTGCCTTCGAAGGCACCACGCAGGAGTTCCTCGGAAAGCGGGTCTTCGACATACATTTCGACCGCCCGCCGCAGCGGACGCGCCCCGTAGTCGAGGCCCGAATCCTGTTCGTCCCCTTTGCCCTTCTCGATGATCAGGGCTTTGGTATCCTCGCTCAGATGAATCGCCAAGCCGCGCTCCGCCAGACGCTCGCGGACCTTCGTCAATTCGATGTCCACGATCATCTTTAGGTTCTGTTCCGTCAGTTTGTGGAACACGATCACCTCATCGAGACGTCCGATGAACTCCGGCTTGAACTGCCGCTGTATCTCGGACATCACGTTCTTTTTCATCGTGTCATAATTGGCTTGCTCGTCCGCACTGCCGGCGAAGCCAAACTCGGGGGAAGAAATCGAACGGGCCCCCACGTTGGTCGTCATGATCAGGATCGTGTTCTTGAAGTCCACCTTGCGGCCGAAGCTGTCGGTCAAATGGCCCTCTTCCATGATCTGCAGCAGCATGTTGTACACATCCGGATGGGCCTTCTCGATCTCATCGAGCAGGACGACCGCGTAGGGACGGCGGCGGATGCGTTCGGTGAGCTGTCCGCCTTCCTCATAGCCGACGTATCCGGGAGGAGCGCCGATCAACCGGCTGATGTTGTGCTTCTCCTGGTACTCGGACATGTCGATTTGGATCAGCGCATCTTCGTCGCCGAACATGAATTCGGCGAGCGTCTTTGCCAACAGCGTCTTGCCGACGCCCGTCGGTCCGGAGAAGAGGAACGTCGCCGTCGGGCGCTTCGGATCCTTGAGCCCGGACCGCGACCGCCGGACCGCCTTCGCCACCAGCTTGATCGCCTCTTCCTGAGAAACCACCCGCTGGTGCAGTTCCTGCTCCATCTCCAGCAGCCGCACCACGTCCTCGCTCGACAACCGCGTGAGCGGGATGCCGGTCATCTTGGCGACGACTTCCGCGACGACTTCCGCATCGACGACGCCGTCGGTCTCCTTCGACTTCTGCCGCCACTCGCGCGTGATCGTCTCCTTTTTCTTTTTCAGCTTATCCGCCTGATCGCGGAGGGACGCCGCTTTCTCGAAATCCTGGTTGGCGACCGCTTCTTCCTTCTGCGCGTTCAGCCGCTCGATGTCTTCTTCCAAATCCTTGAGGTCCGGCGGACGCACCATCGACTTCAACCGAATCCGCGCCCCCGACTCATCGATCACGTCGATTGCTTTGTCCGGCAGGCACCGGCCGGTGATGTAACGGCTCGCCAACTCAACCGACTTCTCCAAAGCATCGTCGGTGATCTGCACGCGGTGGTGCTGTTCGTACCGTTCCCGCAGGCCTTTCAGAATATCGACCGTCTGCGCGTCCGTCGGCGGGTCGACCATCACCATTTGAAAACGTCGCTCCAGCGCGGCGTCTTTCTCGATGTACTTGCGGTACTCGTCGAGCGTCGTCGCACCGATGCACTGCAACTCGCCCCGTGACAGCGCCGGCTTGAGCACGTTGGACGCGTCGATCGCCCCTTCCGCTCCACCCGCACCGACGAGCGTATGCAGCTCGTCGATGAACAGGATCGTGTTTTTCGCGCGGCGGACCTCATTCATCACCGCCTTGATGCGCTCCTCGAACTGGCCGCGATACTTGGTGCCGGCGACCATCATCGCCAGGTCCAGCACCACGATCCGCCGCTCCCGCAACAGTTCCGGAACGTTCCCTTCGACAACCATCTGGGCGAATCCCTCGACGATCGCCGTCTTGCCGACGCCCGCTTCGCCGAGCAGCACCGGATTGTTCTTTTGACGTCGGCAGAGAATCTGCGTGACCCGCTCGATCTCGTCTTCCCGGCCAATGACCGGGTCCAATTTACCCTGCCGCGCCAACTCCGTCAGATCGCGACCGAAGGAATCGAGCGCCGGCGTCTTGCTCTTGCTCCCCTTGGAGGAGGAACGGCCACTACTCTGAACTTCCTCGCCTTCGATCCCGTGCCCCAGCAGATTGAGCACCTCGTCGCGGACGTCTTCCAGCTTGAGGCCCAGATTCATCAGCACCTGAGCCGCCACGCCCTCCTGCTCACGCAGCAGCCCCAGCAGCAAGTGCTCGGTGCCAACGTAGTTATGGTTGAGGTTGCGGGCCTCCTCCATCGCGTACTCGATGACCTTTTTGGCCCGAGGCGTCTGCGGCAGCTTGCCCATCGTGACCATGTCCGGACCAGACTGCACGATCTTTTCGACCTCCAACCGAATCTTGCGGAGGTCGATGTCCAGGTTCTTGAGCACGTTGGCGGCAACCCCCGAACCCTCCTTGACCAGCCCCAGCAAAATATGCTCGGTGCCAATGTATTCGTGGTTGAATCGCTGCGCCTCTTGATTGGCCAGTTGCATGACCTTACGGGCGCGATCAGTAAATCGTTCGTACATCCGACAAGTCTCCGTGGTCGGTGAAAGTCGCAGGACAGGGGGTCTGTCCAAAACTTAGGTCACGATGGCCCCCTTCGCCCAGGTGATCTGGGCAGACGGAACCAATCCGAGGCCTCCCCGTTCCGATCAGCGAAACGGGCCATTTTCTGCGGCCACGGGTCGAGTGCCCGGCGGAAACATTCGTCATATTGCATGGAACCGCCAAAAACGGCCCCCTCAACGACGCAACCGCCGGAATTTTAGTCATCACCCATCCGAATGACAAGATAAGGCTTCTCGACAGTAGCCGTAAGATGTTGGCTTTTGCTAGTTTGAATTGACGTGTGGCGGTCTGGCCCCGGATCTGAACGACGAATGACATCGGGATGAACAACCTCGACCGCATCCTCGACGCCGCTGCCAACCGCTGCCGCGAGGGACTGCGGGTGGTCGAGGACTTCACCCGTTTCGTCCTCGACGATGCTCACCTTTCGGCAATTTTGAAGGATCTGCGGCACGATCTCGCCGCCGCCCTGGAAATGCTCCCCGCCGACCGTCTCCTCCGCTCCCGCGACACGCCCGGCGACGTCGGCGCCCACATCGACACCGCCGCCGAACGCCAACGCCTCAGCCCGCTGCACGTCGCCCAAGCCAACGCCAAACGGGTCGAAGAATCCCTCCGTACCCTCGAAGAGTACGGCAAGGTCATCGATGCCGAGTTCGCCGCCCGCTGTGAACAACTCCGCTACCGCTTCTACACCGTCGAACAGGCGATCGCGACGACTGTCTCTGCCCGCGAGCGGCTCGCCGGCTGCCGGCTGTATCTGCTCGTCACCGACAGCACCTGTCCGAACGGAGCCGGTCCCCTCGTCCGCGCGGCTCTCGCCGGTGGGGTCGACGCCGTCCAACTTCGCGAGAAGGACATCCCCGACCGCCGCCTGATCGACCTCGCCAAACGGGTCCGCGAATGGACGCATGCCGCGGGCGCCCTGTTCATCATCAACGACCGTCCCGACATCGCCGCCCTCGTCAACGCGGACGGCGTCCACGTGGGACAGGACGACATGACCGTCCGCGAGGCCCGCCAAATCGTCGGCACCGACCGGCTCGTCGGCCTCTCCGCCCACAACATCGAACAGGCCCGTCAGGCGGTCCTCGATGGGGCCGACTACCTGGGCGTCGGCCCCACGTTCCCTTCGCAGACCAAACAGTTCGCCGACGTCGCCGGTCTCAACTTCGTGCGTCAGGTCGCCGACGAGATCACCCGTCCCTGGTTCGCCATCGGCGGCATCAACGCGGACAACGTCGCCGACGTCATCAACGCCGGCGCCCAGCGAATCGCCATCAGCGCCGCCATCGCGACCGCGTCAGACCCCAATGGCGCCGCACGGCAACTCTCGGGTTTTCTCCACGATCGTGCCACCGCATGACGCCGCTGGAGTTCAGCCTTCAGGCTGCTTTGACGCAGGCAAGAAACGGGTAGCACGGGTTGCCTCAACCCGTGTCGCCCCGCGACAAGAAGCCTCTGCGTGAATCGTGCGGTGAAGGATGGGCTTCCTGCCGCTGCGCGGCACCGGTTGGGATAACCGGTGCTACCCGGTGCTTCGACACAGGCTGCCATTCGTCGGAGTTCAGCCTTCAGGCTGCCCGTTCGCTGCACCGACGCAGGCTAAAGCCTGAACTCCAACAGACACTTGACGTCCATACCTCGCCTGTCTATGCTATTACCTAGACAGACAATGCATGGAGCCGCTCATGGACAACAAACTGCTCACCGGCACCCTCGAAATGATGATGCTCGAAGTCCTCTCGCAGGGGCCGTCGTACGGTTACGAGATCGTGCAGACGGTCCTCTCGCGGTCCGGCGGACACTTCGAGCTCAAAGAGGGGAGCCTCTACCCGGCGCTGCACCGCCTCGAACGCCAGAAGCTGCTCGGCTCCTACTGGACCGAGCACGAAGGCCGCCGCCGCAAATACTACAAGCTCACCGCCGCCGGTCGAAAAGCCTTGGACGCCAAACGCACCGAATGGAAAGCCTTCGCCACCGGCGTCAACGGCGTCCTCGGCATCGAGTACGGACTCGTGTGACCCATGCAGCGTTCGATTTTAGCCGCACATTCGGTTTAGCCGCACACACATTCGGTTTAGCCGCACATTTCAAATGTGCGGCTAAACCGGATGAAACACCCCATGACCAATCCCCACGACGTCACCGCCGACCTGCCGCCGCCGCGCGATGACGAACCGGCGTCGCTGCGGCAGGACATCGTCGACGAACTGACCGACCATCTGCAAACCGCGCTGCACCGCGAGATGTTGACCGGCCGGTCGTCCGGACCGTGCGAAACCGCAAGCGACCCTCAAGATTCATCGTTACGCACGGCCCAACACCGCGCGCTGACCCGTTTCGGCAACCCCGCCGCCATCGCCCGGCAATTGTGGCTGGACGCTATGAAGGAGAGACTCATGGTTCAGAAACTCACCCTGCTGCTGGCGACCGTGGCGACGGCCGCGGTGGTCTTCCTGAGCATCGTGTTGTGGCAGACGCTGCAGCGCGCCGGCGAGGCACAGCGGCTCGCCAACGAGGCCCAATTGGCCCTTGCTCAGCAGAGCGAACAGATGAGCGCCAGCATTCTCCAAGCCCTGGAGTCCCTCCGCACGCCCCCCGTGCAGGAGTCCGCCGTCGACGGCTGGTCGCCGTTGACCGTCAAACTCGTCTCAGAGGAGGGCGACCCGGTGCAGGGAACCGTGAAGGTGACGGGACTGAACTTCACTGGCAACCAGATGCCGATCAATGTCGCAAGGAGCGCGGGGCCCAGTGGCATCGCCGAATGTGGCATGCTGCCCTATGGAAACTACACGATGACCGTCACTGCGACGGCAGCCGAGGAAAGACACACGCAAAACTTCATGGTCGCCCCCGGCCAACCGAACAAACGCACGATCGTATGCCCAACATCACCGCCACCGGAGGTCGAAATCCGGTTCGCCCTCAATCCGCCGGAAAACCTGAAGTCTGCAGATCTCCGGTACATCGCCTCATTGACGCCCCGACCTCGCCAAATTGGATCTGGGGAGTGGAGACCGTTGGAGTTAGGCTCCCTCAGTTTGTGGGTCGATGCCTCCGGACGCATTCTCAAGCAGATCGGGGGCCAAGGCAGTAGCAACGGTCGCCCTGACAGCCCTCCGCCTGGGGTCGTGGGGTTGACCTTCAAGCCTGCGCGACGGTTGAGGGAATACATCTACGACGTCGGTCGAGGCAGCGTGGCCTTGACCATTCCATTTCACACACGGTCCACCGCTTGGCAGAATATTGAAGAATGGGCTGTCGTCTCCAACAACGGATTCTCCCCTCGGTCGGAAGAGAACGGTTTCGAGCCGCGCACGGGTGAGGAAAATGTTTGGGAGTTTGACATCCCGGAGGACATTTGGGCAGCCGTGTTCAACGATTTCCGCAAGGCACCCGAATCACGTCACATCACGATCCCGGACGGCTGGGCGACGGTCACGATCACGGAATCGATGATAGGTGGCGGCGTTCCTGCCTCTGTCAATGAATTCATTGACGTCGGTGTGCTGGAACTCGAAAACGTTCCACTCGGACAAATCGAGGCTTCGAAGCTGATCGACTCCGTGCAATGCATTGCGATCGACAGCGTTGCGCCAACAGCTTCGGCAGGGCTTGGCGATCAAGATACGTCAGGCGTCTCCCGTCAACAATCGGCGTACGTTCTGATGGTCACCTCTGAACAAAAGGCGGTGATCGAGGAACTGAAGACGTTGTCCAACGTTCGCTTTGTGATCTCGGCAGCAAAAAACGAGCTGGAGACGCCCGTGCTGCATGAGGACGTTCTGGAGGAGATCAGGCAGGCGGTCGCCCCCGACGACTCTTGACCGGCTTCGGGTCGCCCCGTTGGAGTTCAGCCTTCAGGCTGCTGCGACGCAGGCTAAAGCCTGAACTCCAACGGGCGGGATGCCTGGCATCGCTTCCCGCGACGGTGATCGGCGGATTGATTCGCGTCTTGAGAGTATTCAGTCGCACCCCGTTTGGGAAATGCGATCGGTTTCCGGAACGTAAATACGCCGAAGGCGTTTCCCAATGCAGCCCAGGGTCAGCGGCGAAGCCGCGCCACCCTGGGGATTGCAGACGGCGCGGCTCAAACCCTGAAAGGGTTCAACAACACGGAAACGCGATGTTTCCTGGTCAATCGGCGATTGTCCGACCCCTTCGGGGTCGGGACTTCAATCGCCGGCAGTCCCAGGGTGCGCTCACTTGTTTCGCGACCCTGGGCTGTGATGTTGGACGCCGTTGGCGTCAAGGTCTTGCATCACACACTGTTTGACTACCAAACTGGGAACGGCTGAGTATGAGTGTCGCGTTCGGTCGTTGGGCCCACGGGGCGCTGCCCGTGGGCTTGGGGGAGGGGGCGATGATGAGGGGGAGGCGGGCATGATTGCGCGGGTGTTGGAACCGGAGGTGATGGACTCGGCGCGGGAGGCGGCGGAGTATGATGCGATGGATCACGCGGAGGCCAACCGGGTGTTCGTCGATGACCTGCTGCTGGCGATGAGCGCGGCTCGGCGGGTGCCTCGCCATCGCGGAACAGTGCTGGATGTGGGGACGGGGACGGCACTGATTCCAGTCGTGTTTTGTTTACGTTACGAGTTTGCCGGACAGGTCGTCGGCGTCGATCTGGCGGAGGAGATGCTCAAACTCGCGCGGCGGAACATCGCTGAGACCGGGCTAAGCGAGCGGGTGCGGGTTGACGTCGTTGATGCGAAGTCGCTGCCGTACGAGGACGGCTCCTTTCACGTGGTGATGTCCAACAGCATCGTGCATCACATCCCGGAGCCGGCGGACGTGCTGCGGGAGATGCTGCGGGTCCTCAAGCCGGGAGGGGTGTTGTTCGTCCGGGATCTGCTGCGTCCGGAATCGGAGGCGGAAGTCGAGCGGCTTGTGGCGACGTATGCCGGGAGCGAGCCGGCCCATTCGCAGCAACTGTTTCGGCAGTCGTTGCAGGCGGCACTGACGCTTGAGGAGATGCAGGTACTGGTGGAGGCGATCTCTCTGCCGCCCGGCGCGGTGCAGCAAACGAGCGACCGGCATTGGACGCTCGTGGGGTGAAGAGTGGGATTGTCGCGATTTTTCCGCCACTGGACGGTGGTAGGGATTACCCCGTCGCCGGGGGCTTCGTGACCGGAAACTCTTCTCTGTGTTCTCTATTCGCCTTGATTTCGCGCATAATTGCGGTCGATGAACAGACCGTAACACCCCCACTTTAACAAGCGGCCTATTTGGCGTGTTGCCGGATTCGGTCGCCGCTGGGGAGGACAATGCCATGCGCCCCCTCATTCATCACACAATTGCTGTTCGCTGCCGGTCCGGTGCGACGCCGCGGCAGTTGCGCCGGCAGACGGCTCATCTGCGGCGGGACCTCGACCGGTACGAGCAGGCGTTCTCGTCATGGATGCAACGCCGCCCGCTGCGGGAGAGGCAGGCGGAGGCGCGATTTCATGTGGTCGAGGCCCAGCTTGCCCGACTGACCGGGAGCGATACGATAAGGGCATCTCGTGCTGATCCCGTCGCGCCCTCTGTGAGTCCGGCACCGGTCCTGTTGCCGATTGCCGCATATCGCCTTTGATGACCACTCCGCCCCTGTCTGACGAGTCCCCGCCTGACGAGCGCCCGTCTGCCGAGAGCGCGGCTCGTCAAACCCAATTCCTGGAAGTCATCAGCCGGGACGAAGCCGAACGACGATTCCACCAACATCTCACGCTGAAGCCGCTGGGGAGCGAATGGGTCGTGCTCCCCGCGGCTTTGCGTCGTATTCTGGCGGAAGACATTGTGTCGTCCGTCGACGTCCCTTCGTTTGATCGCTCGAATGTGGACGGCTTCGCGGTTCAGGCGGCTGATACATTCGCCGCGGACGAGGAATCGCCGCGCGTGGTGCGGCTGAATGGCGAGGTGCTCGCGCCGGGTGTCCGCCCGCAGACGACGGTCGAATCGGGGATGGCAACGACGATCGCGACCGGCGGAATGCTGCCTCGCGGGGCGGACGCGGTCCTGATGGTCGAGGACTCGGACGTCGTCGCGACGCCTGATGGGCCGGTGGTCGAAATTCGCCGCAACGTGGCGACCGGGCAAAACGTGACGTTCGCCGGGACGGACATCGCCCGCGGGGAAACCGTGCTGCGGGGCGGGGCGTTGCTGACGTCGCGTGAGTTGGGCGTGCTGGCGGCGGTGGGACGCGACGGGGTGACGGTTTATCGCCGTCCGCGGGTCGCCATTCTTTCGACGGGGGATGAGATCGTCCCGCCCGGCCGTCCGTTGCCGGTCGGAAGCGTGTACGACTCAAACGCGGCGATCCTCGGTGCCGCGGTCGAGGAACTGGGGGGTGAACCGGCCAATCTCGGCGTGATCTCGGATGACGAGCCGCGGCTGGAGGCAGCGGTCCGCGAAGCGCTTAAGCACGATGTGGTCGTGCTCTCCGGTGGAACCTCCAAAGGGGCAGGGGACCTGTCGTATCGCATCGTGGCACGGTTGGGGGAGCCGGGGATCGTGGCGCACGGCGTGGCGCTCAAGCCGGGGAAACCAATCTGCCTGGCGGTCGTCGACGGCAAACCGGTGGTGATTCTGCCGGGGTTTCCCACGTCGGCAATCTTTACGTTTCATGAGTTCGTGGCGCCGGTGATTCGCGTGCTGGGGGGTCGGCCGCTCGATCAACGTCACACCGTCCGCGCGACGCTGCCGATGCGGGTGAACTCGCAGCGGGGACGGACCGAGTACCTGTTGGTGAGTCTGTTCGACCGGGACGACGGACTGGCGGCGTATCCGATCGGCAAGGGATCGGGGTCCGTCACGACGTTTTCCCAGGCGGACGGGTTCCTGACGATCGGCCAACAGACCGAACTTCTCAACGAAGGTGCCGACGTCAGCATCACGCTGCTCGACCGCTCCATCGAACCGGCCGACCTGCACGTGGTGACGAGCCACTGCATCGGCTTTGACTTGTTGCTGTCCCGTCTGCAACAACGCAGCTTCCGGTTGAAGGTGATGACCGTCGGCAGCATGGGAGCCCTCGCGGCAGCCATGCGGGGAGAATGCGACATCGCCGGCATGCATCTGCTCGATGAGGCGACCGGAAAGTACAACCGGCCGTTTGTCGACAACTCTGCCGGCACGCTGGAACTGCTGCCCGGTTACGGTCGGATGCAGTGCCTCGTATTTCGTGCGGGCGATGTTCGGTGCGTGGACAAGACGGTGGACGAGGCGCTCAAGACGCTCCTCGCCGATCCGGACTGCCGGATGGTGAACCGCAATCCGGGGAGCGGGACGCGGATTCTTCTCGACAGGCTGCTCGACGAGGCTCGCGCAACCGACGGCGGACCGTGCAAAACCGCAAGCGGGGACACAGCGGTCGCGGAAGCATCGTCGACCGAGGGTTCAGCCCCATTGCCGACCGGCTATGGGGTCCAGGTGCGGTCGCATAATGCGGTCTGTGCTGCGGTGAAAGACGGTCGCGCGGACTGGGGGGTTGCGATCGATGTTGTCGCCCGGATGTACGATTTGGCGACGATCCCGCTGCAGGAAGAGCGGTTCGATTTCGTCGTCCCCCGCAGCCGCCGAGACCGTCCCGCCGTTGCGGCGTTCCGGGAGATCCTGGAGGATGCTGAGGTGCGCCGAGAGCTCCATCTGTTAGGCTTTCGCCTGTAAACATCCGTTCTCGTTCCCATGCTCCGGCTTGGGAACGGGCATCCTCGAAACTCTGCTTCGCGGTCCGTTACGCAGCTCCCGGTCACATCACGGAATGGCACTTAAGTTTCCGCAACGTCTTGCGATTAAATGATATAGCGAAAAAGGCCTCGCTTGCGTAAATGGGGTTTGTGAGAACAACCATCTACCAACAAGGAGGCCCAAGGATGGGTTATTCTAACCAAGGACGGTTACGGCAACAGATTGGTTTTTTGCGACGTCAGTTCCT
>JAJDEI010000194.1 GCA_029259845.1 Planctomycetaceae bacterium
CGGCCGGCAACCCGGCCAGCTGCTGTTCAGAAATCGGCGGTCCTGTTGGTCGCTGCGACATGGAGGAGATGTCGCAGAAAACGCCATCTGTGAAAAGACGAATTGCTCACCCAACCTCGTTCGAGGTGTGAACGGTTACAAACGCTCGTTGCCGATGTTCTTGACAACGACACTGCGTCGAATGACTTCTGTGAAAGGACATCGACCGGAACGAGGAACGCTTGTGATGTCCCGTGAATCAGCTGGAGGAACTCACCGACATCTGATGAGTAAATCCCTACACACACGCAATCATGTCCTGACGAATGATGGAGGACGACCCGACCCGAAGGTGAGGCCTCGAAGAAACGCTTCAGGAAATCGAGAGCGACGCCCACTTTTTTTGATTCGACGCCCGAAGTATCCTGTACACTCAATGAATCGAGATTAATCTTCTCCGTGCGACTCGTCGCGAATGGGGTGTCGAGAAATGCATTCGCAAAATCTTGACACGCCACAGGACATGGATCCGGACTAGCATTTCCGAAGAGGAAGTATGTGTCGCTCCGGTCAAAGCGTGCACTTTGGCCCCTCTGTTCTGACCGACCCGAATCGCTGCATCCAATACATGACAATACAATGATCGATACACAGTGACTAAATCGGAAATGAAACATTGGAATGCGTCGATTCTGTCACGAGAGATCGGGACTAAGAACGTTTACGATTCCGTATCAGGCAACACGTCAAGGACTCTTGCGTGTTGTGACTCTTGATAAAGTCGTCTTGTAGCGGGAAGGCGACGACCTTTGCATCCATTCGAAGATCCTTGTGATTGCAATATGGTAGTCACTCATAGTGCGATCGCACTACCATGAATTTATGACTGCCCTCCCGCACGTGGCCCCTGCGGTTTGTGCCGTGTCTTGTGCCTGCGGCACCCAACCAGCCCGGCTGGTGCATCCAGTCTCAGGGAAACGCACCCGGAAGTCTATTGTGTCCGGGGGGGGGGGCGTCAAGTCGCTCACCTGTAAAGCTTGGAAAATCTCGAAAAAACTCGCGTCAGGGGTCGACTTTCGACGCGTCGCAGATTTGCGTTTCGGCGACTTGGATGGCTTTGAGGAGGCCTTTGGCTTTGCTGAGGGTTTCGTGGTACTCAGTGGTGGGGACGCTGTCGGCGACGATGCCGGCACCGGCCTGGACGTAGGCGGTTTGGCCTTGCATCACGAGGGTCCGCAGGGCGATGCAGGTGTCCATGTTGCCGGTGAAGTCGAGATAGCCGACGGCACCGGCGTAGGGGCCGCGGCGGTGATGTTCGAGTTCGTCGATGATCTCCATCGCCCGCACCTTGGGAGCCCCGGAGACGGTCCCAGCGGGGAGACCGGCCCGCAAGGCATCCAGCGCGGTGACGCCCTCCCGTAACTGTCCGGTAACGTTGGAGGTGATGTGCATCACGTGGCTGTAGCGTTCGACCACCATCACGTCACTCAGTTGGACGGAGCCGTACTGGGAGACGCGGCCGACGTCGTTGCGGGCCAGGTCGATGAGCATCACATGTTCGGCCCGCTCCTTGGGGTCGGCCAGTAGTTCCGCGGAGAGGGCCTCGTCTTCGGCGTCGGTGCGGCCCCGCTTGCGGGTGCCGGCCAGGGGACGGATCGTGGTGAGGCCGTCCTCGACCCGCACCATGATTTCCGGCGAACTCCCCACCAGGGATACGGAAGGGGACCGCAACAGAAACATGAACGGGCTGGGGTTGACGACCCGCAGCGCCCGGTAGATGTCGAACGGACGGGCGGAGGTTTCCAACTGCAGCCGCTGGCTGAGGACGACCTGAAAGATGTCTCCCGCCCGGATGTACTCCTTGCAGCGATCGACCGCCGCTTCGAAGCCGTCCTGCGTGCAGTCGGACGTCCAGGAGAGCGTGGGGTCGCCGTCGAGCCGGATGTCGCGGGGCGACAGATCGTCTGTCGGCGTCTGCAACCGTTCACAGAGGCCGTCGATCCGCTGACAGGCCCGCTGGTATTCGGCTTCGAGGTTGCCGGTGTCGGTGCGGGCATGGGCGACGACAAGCACCACCTTGCGGATATGGTCGAACACGACCATCAGGTCGTAGAGGGCAAACGCCAAATCCGGCAGTTGGCGGTCGTCGTTGGGGGCGTTGGGGAGGTGTTCGCAGTAGCGGACGGTATCGTAGCCAGCGTAGCCGACCGCTCCGCCGCAGAAGCGGGGGAGTTCGGGCAGAGAGACCGCCGGGTACTCGTCGAGCAGGGTTTGTAACTCGTGCAGGGGGTCGGCGACGGTGCGTTGGGTCGTCTGCCCGTCGCGGGTGATGGTGATGTCGTTGCCGCGCGCTTCGAGCTGCAGGAAGGGGCCGGAGCCAAGAAAACTGTACCGGCCGATCCGTTCCCCCCCGACGACGCTTTCGAACAGGAAGGCGTGCTCATCGTCGTCCAGTTTGTGGAAGGCGGAGACGGGCGTTAGCGTGTCGCTGAGGATCTGTCGATAGACCGGCACCAGACGGGCGTTGGCGGCCAGTTGGCGGACAGTGGCGAAATCGGGAGTGCAAGTCATTGGGACGTCAAGCCGGGTTCGCGACCTATCCGACGACACGATTTGTGCTTACGGCACATCCACCGGGACAGGTCGTGGTTGACAGGGTTCGCGCTCCTCATAGAATACGAACCGCCAAAGCACCCGCAAGTTCCAGACCGACACAATGGGCATTCTTCGCGGGATCGCTCGTTCTTGATACGGCTCGGTTGTCGGGCACGTGGATTGCTTCGGCAACAGGGACGCAGTCCCTGCCCCATGACCGGCGAAGAGGCGTTGCTCTTCCCGATCGCATGGTCACCTTTGCGCATGGTCACATTTGGAAGTCCCCGCCGGTCGGGAGTTGGCATCCCATGAGAAAATGTTCCCGCTGCTCCAAGCCGGCGACATTGCACATTACAGAACTCAAAGAAGGTGATGTGCACGCCCTGCATTTGTGCGAGGCGTGCGCCCAAGAGTACCTTAGCAACGTCGAAGTCGGGCAGGAATCCGAAGATCCGGAGGACCTGTTCCAGCAACAAATCGAGAGTTCGATTGAGGACCTGGAGGACGTCGACCAGTTGTCCTGCCCTGATTGCGGCATTACCTTCAAAGAGTTCCGCAGTCAGGGGCGGTTGGGATGCCCGCAGTGCTATCTCGCCTTTGAGAACGAGTTGATGCCCCTGCTGGAGAACATCCACGGCGAGACGCAGCACACGGGCAAACTGCCCAAGCGTGCGCCGGAAGCGAGTCGCCGGCAGTATGAGTTGATCAAGTTGCGCAATCGCCTGCGGACAGCGGTCGAGTCGGAGTCTTACGAAGAGGCGGCTCAACTCCGCGACGAGATTCAGAAGATGGAAACCGCCTTCAGCGAAGAGCCGGACAAATGACTGCATCAGGATTCCGCGGCGAGGGATTCGTGCGGCCAGTGATTGGGGAGAGCAACGTTGGATCTTAATGGGCTCGCACAAACGAGTGGTGAGTGGCTGAGAGGGACCGGTCCGGAGTCGGACATCGTCATTTCCAGCCGCATCCGCCTGGCGCGCAATCTCGCACAGTTTCCGTTTCTCAGCCGCGCGGATGACGCGGGTCGTGCGGAGATCGAGTCGCTGCTTAGGGAACCGATCTCCTCGCTGCCGGTCGACGGCGAGCTGACGTATTTCAGCGTCAACAACCTGGACGCGCTGGACCGCCAGTTCCTGGTGGAGCGGCAGCTCATCAGCCGCGAGCATGCCGAGATGCACGGGTCGCGGGGCGTTGGCATTGGTGCGGAAGAAAACGTAAGCCTGATGATCAATGAGGAGGACCATCTCCGGTTGCAGGTGCTTCGCAGCGGCTTCGCCCTCGACGAATGCTGGGCCGAAATCAACAGCATCGACGACGCGCTCGAAGAGCATGTGACGTTTGCGTTCAGCGAACAGTTGGGGTTCCTCACCGCCTGCCCGACGAACGTCGGCACCGGCATTCGGGTGAGTGTGATGCTGCACCTGCCGGCTTTGGCGCTCACCAAGGAGATTCAAAAAGTCTTTCAGGCCATGCAAAAAATGCGGCTCGCCGTTCGTGGATTATACGGCGAAGGGTCCCAGGCAATGGGAGACTTCTACCAGTTTTCCAATCAGGTCACACTCGGCCCATCAGAGCAGGAGATCATCGACAAGCTCAAAGAAGTTGTCGACGGGATCATCAAGTACGAACGCCGGGTGCGAGACGAGTTGGTCGTCAAGAACCGCCAACGCCTGCACGATCAGGTTTCGCGTGCGTACGGTATCCTCCGCAGCGCCCAGACGATTACCTCCGAAGAGACGATGCATCTGCTCTCCAGCGTGCGGATGGGCATCAACTTGGGACTCGTGGACGGGCTGGAAATTCCCACGACCAACGAGCTGTTCATCCAGACACAGCCCGCGCACCTGCAAAAGCTCCGGGACGAGCACCTTGAATCGGCCGAACGAAACGTGGCCCGCGCGACGTACATCCGCCAACGCCTCGGCAGCAGCAATCACGAGCACAACTGACGGGGAGTTGATTCGTTGACGGGTTGATTCGTCCTGTCGGGTCAACGATGTGCGAGTTACCCGCTGTCCCGCCGCTGTTCGTCCTCAGGAACAAAAAGGGACCGCAGATGAAACGGACGGGGGCGGATTGCCGCAGGTCAGCAAACCGATCCGCCCTGATCGGCCTTCATCCGCTTGATCCGTTTTTCGTTTCCGTGTCAAGAACCGTCCAACCGCCGCGCGGGCGGATGGCCGACCCGTCGCTAACGCTCGGGGCTCTGATTCGGCTGCGCCTTATTGGATCTCGATCAGTTCGACGATGAAGTGCAGCGTGGCGTTGGGCGGGATCACGTTTCCTGCTCCTCGGGCCCCGTAGCCGAGTTTGCTGGGGATCTCCAGTTCGATCATGCCCCCTGCTTCGACGAGTTGCATCACGTCGGTCCATGTTTCAACAATCCGGCTCCAGGGAAACGAGACCGGCTTGCCGCTGTTGTACGAACTCTCGAAAACCTTGCCGTTGTCGAGCCACCCCTTGTAGTGGACTTTCACCGTGTCCTCCGCGAGCGGCTTTCGGCCATCTCCTTTCCGCAGGATGCGGTACTTGACCCCGGATTCGGCTGTGGCGAACTCCTTCGGGGCATCGGGGTCCGACGGGCCCGGTTCGAGCGGTGTCTCAAACTCAAAGAGTTCGACGACGAAGTGCAGCGTCGCATCGGGAGGAATCTTGCCGGCTCCTCGGGCTCCGTAGCCAAGCTCACTGGGGATTTCCAGTTCGATCATCCCTCCCTGCTGCACAAGCTGCAGCCCTTCCGTCCAACCCCTGATCACGGCGGCGAGGGGAAACGTGACACGCTTGCCACGTTCATACGAACTATCGAAAACTGTTTCGTCGTCGAGCCATCCTTTGTAATGGACGGTCACCGAGGACTTGCCTGTTGGTCCCGCACCGTCGCCTTTCCTCAAAATGCGGTACTTCAGCCCTGATTCAGTCTCTGTGAACTCCTCGGGGGCATCGTCAACTCTTGGTCCTGGCTCGGCCTCGGCGGCATCTGCTCGACTTGCAAGCAACGCGATCAGGAAAGCGGAGCAGGCACAGACTGCAATGCGCGCGCGAACATGATCCATCGCAGTCGCTCCAGTGAATCGAAAGTAACGATGCGGGGTCGAGCTTTCTATTGGACTTCAAGCAGCTCGACGATGAAGTGCAGCGTGGCGTTGGCGGGAATTTTTGGGGGGGAGCCGCCCGGACCGTAGCCGAGGTCGCCCGGGATCTCCAGCTCGATCATTCCGCCCTCACGAACGTACTGCAGCCCTTCGGTCCAACCTTTGATCACCCCCAGCAGCGGGAAGGAAATGGATTCGCCGCGGTCGTAAGAGCTGTCGAAGACGGTGCCGTCATCGAGGGTGCCTTTGTAATGGACTTCGACGGTGTCGGCGGAGGTCGGTTTGGCCCCGGTCCCTTCGCGGAGAATCCGGTACTTGAGCCCGGAGGCGGTGGTTGTGAATTCCGTGCCGGCGGCAGCGTCCTGAGGTCCGGGTCCCTCAGCGGCAACCTGTCGGATCGCCGGCGCGGTGGGAGTCTGAGGCTCCCCGCGATCGGCGATCTGCGAAGCGGTCTCACATCCGGAGAAAACGCAAGCGGCCAAACAAGCCAAACAAGAGGCTGCGAGTCCTGCGAACCGATGAATCATGAATGCAACTCCCGAATGCGAGGGGGGAAATGTTGTTGTGCGGTTGTTTTCGTGCGACCGTCACCGTGTGGATGGCGTCGTGTGGATGGCGTCGTGTGGATGTCACCGGATGTCCAGGAGTTCCACGATGAAGTGCAGAGTGGCACCCGGCGCGATGGGACCGTGTCCGCGCGGGCCGTAACCGAGATCGGCGGGGATTTCCAGTTCGATCATCCCGCCTTTCCCGACATACGTGAGTCCCTCGGTCCATCCGGGAATGACACCATCGAGCGGGAAGGTTGTCGGTTCGCTGCGGTCATACGAACTGTCGAAGACCGTGCCGTCGTCGAGCCAGCCCTTGTAGTGGACGGTGACCGTATCGGCCGTTGTGGGCTTTGCTCCGTCACTTTTTCGCAGGATCCGATATTTGAGCCCGGAATCGGCCGTGGTGAATTCTTCCGGCGCGTCCGAGTCTTGCTGGCCCGGTTTGGCCGGCTCGGGTGCCGGCTGGACCTTGACGAGTTCGATGATGAAGTTCAACGCGGAATCCGGCGGAATGGTGTTGCTGCCGCGGATCCCGTAACCGAGTTCGCTGGGAATTCGCAGTTCGACCATCCCGCCTTTGCTGACGAGTGGGACCCCTTCGGTCCATCCGGCGATGACGCCGTCCAGCCGAAACGTCGCCGGTTCGTCGTTTTCATAAGAGCTGTCAAACAGGGTGCCGTTATCGAGCCAGCCGGCGTAGTTGACCGTCACCGTGTCTCTGGCATTCGGCTTGTCGCCGTCTCCCCGGCGGAGGATTCGGTACTGAAGCCCGGAGTCGGTTGTGGTGAACTTTTCCGGGGCATCGGCATCGGCCGGACCGGTGCTGTTGGCGAGCAGGCTCTCCCGTGGGGAAGTCCGGTCCCGGTTCAATACGATGACTGCCACAACAAGAACCGCCGCCCCTAAAACGCACTTCCGCAGCATTCGTCTCTCCCGAAACTTCAGTCATGATGGATGACGTTGAAAGTCTAGCAGGTTTGCAAACGCGCGTGAACAATCGTGACAGCAATGACAGACTCCCGGCCCGGAGATCGGTAGAATGAAATGAGGACTTTCTCAGCCCTGGGAGCTTGTGAGTTCTTAGGTGGAAACACACGGTGTCCCATCATCTCGGGAAAGGTTGAGGACCGTTGCCGCTGAAATCAGGTTTCTCGCGTCCCCGTTGATCCGAGACACCGGGTGTTCGGGCACGTGTTGAGAAAAAATCACAGCCCTGAGTGAACGGGACCCCCATGCCAAGCCCACCGATCGACCGCGAAGAGTACATCGAGCAGGCGCACTTTTTTCGCAACTATCGCGAGCGAATCGAGGAGAATGTCTCCGCGCAGGAGGTCCTGGCGGGAATTGGCGAGGAGATTCTGGCGACGACAAAGCTGCCGATGGCGATCGACTTTCTGCGGGCGGAACTGCTGCAACATGGCCGCGTCAGTGATGGGATGAGCCACCTGTCTCACTATTTCACGCCCTTTCAGGCCTTCGTGATGGGCAAGGCTGAGCAGGAAGACGCGCGGTTTGACATGCGAGTGGCGTTGCGCGTGTTAGAACAGGAAGCTGAATATCGGGCGGAAGAGGCGGCGCCTCAGGGCTTGTTCGTGTATCAGTTCGAGTGCCTCGCCCGAAACCGCCTGGGATATGACGCGGGGCTGAAGGCGGTCGCCGGCGACCCGATGTTCAATGACGACTGGCGGCTGTGGATCGTGCGGCTGCCCGGACTGTTGGGGACGTCCGATTTTGCGACGCTGCTCTACCGCCGCTCGGAGCACCGCATCGAAGAACACCGCCGCCGCACTCGCGACCCGGGCTATTCCGCCTCGTACCCGGTGCTGTTCGGCGTGCCCGAAGGCCGCATCGCCAAGGCGAACATCGGCAAGGACCCTCTCTACATGTTTGCCGCCTTGCAGCGGCAGTTGGGATATCCCAGAGTCCCCCGACCGGCTCCGCCCCGGACAACGCCTCTGTTTGAGCCGGCTGTCGAAACACGCTTCCAGCGACTGGAAGCCAGGCTCCGACTCCTCGAAGCCGAGCAGAAAGGGGGAATTGATTTGTCGCAGTTTATGAAGGAGCGGCCGGGGGGTGACGGGGTGATGGGGTGACGGGGTGATGGAGCATATCGCGGAACCAGCGCAGGGCGTTGGCTCCGGTCTCTGAAATCTTCCATCTCCTCTCCCGACTTCAGGGCAAACGTTTTGTTGAACTGATCGTGAAAAACACGTTCGCCTGATCCCGACTTCCCCCTTGCCTGTCGGGGCGGGGGGCGGTTTCATAGGGGCGTGCGAAAGGATGACTTCATGTTTGCTCGACGGACAGGGTTCTGGACGGTCGCTTTCCTGGTCGCCGCGGGGGGGCCCGGGTTGCTGTTCGCCGACACGTTCACGTATCTCGATGAACAGGGACAAACGCAGCGGGTCGAGGGAATTCTTGCCGGCTCGGGGCAGGGCCAGCATGCGATTGAGCAGGCGGATGGGCGGATGCTTCTGATTCCTCAAGGGGCGCTCAAACAACGGGACGTCTCACCGCCGCCGGAGCCGAGCTCGTCTCACGCGATGGCGGCCCAACTGGCCGAGGAATTCGGAGAAGAGCAGATTCGTACGTTGGTCGCTGGCAAGTACGTGGTGGGCCTGGTGCTGGCGGGTCCGTTGCCGCCGCGCTCAGAGAACCGCGTCACCGGTTTCCTCAAGCAAGCCGCACGGTTCCTGAAGAATGTGGAAAATGTGTTGACCCGCTTCTGCCGGGAGATGCGCATCGAGACGGAGCCGACCCGGTATCCGTTGGTCACGCTGATCTTCGAATCGGACCGGGATTTCAATGCGTACGCCGCCGAAGCGACGGGAGGGGAGGGGGTCTCGGCGGAGCACATTCTGGGCTTCTACTCGCCACTGACAAACTGGCTGGCGCTCCGCATCGGCGAGTGCCGGACCTTTCAGGTTCCGCTGCACGAAGCGGTGCACCAGCAGGTGTTCAACCGCGGTCTCATGCAGCGGCTGTCGGGCGTCCCGGTGTGGTTCAACGAGGGCATCGCCACGGGGTTTGAGAACAACGGGGAACGCATCAACATTGGACCGAACAAGGTCAACCCGCTATACGCCCGGCGGCTCGACGGCGAGCGGGCGCTGAGCTGGGAACAGATCGTCACGGAGGACACTGCTTTTCACGGTGACGTTCTGGCGGGTGAGGCGTACGCCCATGCCTGGGGGTTGCACTGGTTGCTCGTCACCGAGCATCGTCCGGCCTATGTCCGGTATCTCCGCCAGCTGGGGCAGATCGGCCCGTTGCAGGAACCGCCGTCGGAGGAACGCCTCGCCCTGTTTGAGGAGACGTTTGGGACACCGATTTCCGAGTTGGAAGCCGGGTTCTCCCGCCAGCTTCAGGCCGCCCTGCGTACACAGCGGATTCCGCCCGACGCCGACCCGCGGCCGGGCCACTCCGTCACCTACAGCGACGCCAGTGCCGTCGAGCTCACCGCCATCCAGCGAGCCTCGGGGGACGGGCTGACGGAGGTTCGCGGGCGGCTCAGAAACATCTCGCCCTTCCGCGACTTTGCCTACTACGTGACCGTGCAGACGACGGGGGGGCTGTACGCCGAATGGTTCCTGCCTTCCGTCGGCAGCAAACAGACAGCTTCGCTCCCTCAGCAGTTTGTCATGAAGCGGGTCCCCGGCGCGCCGGGGACCGACAGCCAGTCCTACTGGGTCGATGTCAAAAGCGCCCTGCCCGACAGCGATGTCGTCTCCGGCTGGAAAGAGAACGGATTTCCGACGCCGCAGTGGAAGCCTCGGTAGAAGGTTGAGAGTTGGGAGTTCGGACTTGAAGGTTGAGAGTCACTTGTTCCCAAGCTTCGGCTTGGGAACACACGTCCCGCAAAGCTCCGCTTTGCTGTTCGCGAAACGGAGTTTCGCGAACGTGCGTTTCCAAACGGAGTTTGGGCACGAAGTTCAATACGCCGAAGGCGTTTCCCAACGCAGCCCAGGGTCAGCGGCGCAGCCGCGCCACCCTGGGAAACGGAGGACGGCAGCCGCTCGAACCCTGCAAGGGTTCCACAACTCGAACGCTGGCTGGTTCCCGGCGAAACGACGGTTGTCCAACCCTTTCAGGGTTGTGGGTTCATCGGTTGGTCCCCCCAGGGTGCGCTCACTTTGTTCGCGACCCTGGGCTGTGATGTGAAACGCCTTCGGCGTAACGCGCCGGCGTCACACGATGTTTGATTGCCAAATCTGGACGGACGGAGTCTGGGAACGAGGTTGAAGGTTCGGTGTCGCGGGGGCCTCACCAACTCTGAACTCTCAACACGGTACTCCCGGCTCTCAACTCAACATTGAGGCCAACCGCTGTGCATCCGGCTCCGCGGGGCGGGTCTGTGCGGCTTGGGAGGGTTGTCCGGTTCTTGCCTGCGGGGCCAAACGGTCCGCGACCGGGTGGTGGAGAAACGCGGCGTCTCTCGGAAACTCAATCTGCTGATTGACAACGTTCGCCCGGTCACGGCACAATGGAGAGGCGACGAGTCGTGTGGCCACGACGCGTCGTGCAGCATTCCTGGCTACCAGGGCAGGCGGGATCACAGACCATTGAACCAACGCTCCTCTTGCCGCGCCGCAAGCGTGGTGCGAGCCGCGTGACACCTGTTGATCATTCCCTGCGGACTTTCTGACGGTCCGCACCCGTGATCGCCGTATGGCGAATGGCACGAGGCCTTCTCCCCACCCCCTTTCCGCGGTCAACGTACCGAGGTTGTCGAAATACGATGCAGACTGCGTTTGATCGTTCCGATCGAAGAAGACGAATCGTCATGATGCACGGCACCACAGAGGTGATGGCCGCGCCGCTGCTTGATGACCCGCTGCTTGATGACCCGCTGGCCGATGTGCCCTTGCTCGACGAACCGTCTCTCGACCAACAACTGCCCGGCGGCACAGGGACCGAGGCTGTGAATGCCGTCTCTGCGGCTGAGGAACCGCACGAAGATCCCGTCGAGCCGTCCGACGAATCACCGGCGGCCATCGGGTGCTTTCGGCAGGCGTGCGGTCAGCGAAACGCCTTCCTGGTTCGGATTTCCTCATCCCTGCCGGGGTTAACGCCCGAGCCTGTTCTCTGGGACCGCCCGTCACTGATTGTCGGTCGCGGCCGAGACTGCGACCTGCGGCTGCCGCATTCGGAAATCAGCCGCCAGCACGCCTATTTTCAGGTGCTTGGCGATCGGGTCTATTGCGCCGACCTCGCGTCCCGGGCGGGAACGCATTGGTCGAACGGAGCCACCCAGGCGGGATGGGTCGCGCTGGACGAGCCGGTTTCTCTGGGCCCTTACTCGCTGACCTTTGAACCCGCTCCGTGTCCGTCAGCGTGGGATGAATCGGTGGGCGAGACCGCAGTTGCCGGTGAGGAAAACGGCGGTCTCGGCCCGGACGGCAGCAGCCGCGAGATGTTTCTTGACTTCGTCAACGCGGGGCGGAAGGTCCGTCGCTATCGCGTGACGCGCGATGTCACACTGATCGGAAGCAGCAGCGATGTGAAGATTCAGTTGAGCCATCCGTCCGTTTCCAATGTGCACTGCAGTGTCGTCCGCACGCCAACCGGGCTGTGGCTCGTCGATCTGTTGTCCGCCGACGGCACAATTGTCAACGGGCTGGTGGAGCCACTCGCTCCGCTGAGGCCGGGAGACGAGTTTCAGGTCGGACGCTTCCTCGTCGCCGTTCGTTACGAACAGGGTGACGACAGTGAAGGGAACGAGCACCGCGGCCCATCTTCGCCGGCGGATCGATCGGAGCACGGGGGGCCGCCCAAGGACCGCTCCCGGAAAGCCCATCGAGACCGGTCGCCGGTTGCATCAGATTTCGACCAGACACAGCCGGGAGGATTGAGCGCGTTGAGCCAATTGGCCCGCATGACGGCCGACCGGCAGCACGCTGATGGTGTGCCGGCACCGGTCGAGGGACTGTCGGAGCAGTTCGTATTGGGCATCATCAAGGAATTGGGTGTCATGCAGCAGCAGTCGCTGCAGCATGCCCAGCAGGCCATGCGGGAAACGGTCAGCCAGCTTTCCTCAAACTATCAGCAGCGCATCGACGCCCTGGAGCATCAACACGCCTCCCTGCGAGACCAGCTCAACACATTCATGGCGGCAACAACGACCGACAGCGCGGCCCCGACCCGCCTGCTAGAGGGGGCGGGTGATGAGCACGCCGTCCCGGCCGGCGACTCGGAGTACCGGCGGGCGCGCGACCCGCAGGACGCACGCCCGGCTGTTCCGTTTCCACCTGCCGAAGAGGATGTGTTCGACGAGGTCGACCCGCAACAACGGGAGCAATGGATCCGCCAGCAACTCAAGACGATTGAAAAAGAGCTCGACAAGACACGCCAAGGCTGGGGCAAGAAACTCGTGGATATCCTTGGCTATTGATGAGGCGTGATCGCCCAGCCGAGGGAGGGCAGACAACGTCGGTTGTGCGGCACGATTGGCCTTGCTGTCGTTGTCTGGCGGATCGATCGCCTGCGGAGCCTCCCCGTGCGCGGCAGCACCCCAAGGGAGGCCGGTTCGGTTGGACTCGTCGGTCCCCCGAGTTGCTCGGCATTCCCCAAAGATCCGAACTCACGGGTGCAGTCAGTTCTTGTTGCAAGGCTGCGTCAGCGGAGAAGTCCGGGTCAGGCACCAATTCGTGGGGCCGAGAACTCGGGATGTTTGTCAACGCCGCCCCCCCACGAAATGGTGCCTGACCCGAATGGCACTTAATTCATTGTAAGTCGTTACGCGGCTTTTCGTTTGTAGTTCTGTCGTGGTTGCTGGAGGAGTTTGTATGGTTTGGG
>JAJDEI010000195.1 GCA_029259845.1 Planctomycetaceae bacterium
TTATGACGGCTTGTCATTACCCACATCTTTGCCTCATGGCTCGGTGATCTCGCAGGCAGAGGGTGAGTTTCTCCAAGCCTCGCTAGAGAGTGATCCCGCCGGGTTCGCCGCCGTGCGTGCGACCGAGAAATCCTCTGAGGCCGGCCAGCGTGCGAAAGAATTCGCCGATGGTTGTAATGGGGACGCTGCCGCTCAGGCGTTGCAGCATTGTTCGCCATGCTCGGGGACGACCTGTTGTGCGGGACGCTCGGGAGCTGTTCTCGCCACCGATTTCCGCTGAAGCAGGCGAACCGCAACGAGGCTGAGCAGGCCGGTCACACGTTGCCGCCGGGTACTGGTTTTGTATTGGCGGTGTTCGACACGACAGCCGGTCTGGAGGCACTTGTGATACTCCTCGAGGATCTGCCGTTTCTCGTACCAGTCGATGATGGTCCAGGCCTGCCCGAAGTTGTTGGCCGGTTCGGAAGTCAGCAAGACCCCGTGTCGAGCCTGTCGGCGAGCGCGCCGAACGCAATGGTTCCATTCCGTCGGGAGCGTCGGCTTCACGGGCCTCCACGACGGACATGGGAACCTCTTTGATGCCGCACTGTTTGAGGAACGCACGTCTGCGCTCTGGCCCCGGCATCACCAGGGAGGCGATGCGGACTTCCCGTGGGGCTGTGCGAGCCGGTTGGTTCCAGCGCGCCCGGACGAGCAATTCCTATTTGCCGCAGACAGGTTGTTCTGCCAGCAGACTGCGAACCGTCCAGCGCCCCCCTCGGAATCCCGGACTTTGCGATGTGTCTGTCGCGCCCGGACGACCCCTCCACAGTCTTGGAGAAGCAGATGACAAAAGACTTCATCGTTGTCCGCACCGGCATCGAACACATGAATGAACCGGGCCGCCTCTCGCCGGGATCCGATCCTGTCGATGACACGCCCCCACACTTCCGATTCGCGAGCACGTTTCCTGCGGCGAACGGTCGGTTCACGCGGAGGCGAAACGCGAGGGAAGATTTCGGCACCCGCCAAGCCGACGAGCTCCTCGGAATCGGCCGCCACCATCAACTCGGATCGCAGAAAAAATCCACGGCCGCCACCATCCCCGGTCGGTCCCAGGCCAGAGACTTCGCGGAAGCTGCCAAAGTCGACCTGCGTGGTATCCCCGAGGAGCAACCAGGTGCCCTCGGTCCGAGACCGCGCGGCTGGCCAATGCGGTTTGCCGATGGCTTCCAACGAAACCTCGTCCTCGTCGAAGCAGCGATCCGCCGCTTTGCAATCGGCCCACGATTCCGTCTGTGCGGGCGTGCTGCCCTCGGGAAACGCGGCCGCTTGAGCTGTCAGTTTCACCGCGCGCATCGTCCTCCGGAAATCCCCCCCTTCGCAATTTCCCAACGGCTCTTCGGCCCACTGATTCCCATCCCACTCCAGACTTGCCACGAGCTCACCGACTTGTCACGAGCTCACCTCCGTGCCAGACGACGCCTCGCGACGCCGTCCGCGCACGTCTTCCGATCCCGGCCCTCACTCCCTGATCGGCACTCCCTGATCGACACTCGGTTCACCGGCAACCGCCGTGCCCAATTCTCTCAGTGGGACGTCACTCCCAACCACGGCCCGAAAACGCCCGTCGCCGGAGTCGCCGTACTCTTGCAAGAATGTGGGTAACGACAAGTCCTCATAATCGATGGATCAGTTTTTCAAAGGCAGACCAGGTCGAGTCTGAGGTATCCGATGCCTTGTGGCAGCCAAAGTGGCCGCGCCAATCGCTGGTTGTTCAGACCCCTCGACCCCGAGTTGATTTTGAAACAGACTCAACGCCGGATGCGTTACCGTGGAGTTGTGCGGAATTGCGGAGCCCTGTGTTCAAGATACTGGGCATCTGAACGGCGCGACGAAAAAAGGGGAGAGTGCCGCGGCTGCGACGCTCTCCCCTCGTTGCTTGCAGGAACAATTCGCTACGGTGCGACGATCGGCGGCAATGCCGGGATCGTTTTCAGATCACCCCAGCCCCACGGCAAGGCCCCGTCCGCACTGACAACAGGTCCGAGGATGAAAAATACACCGTGTGCCTCGAATAAGGAGTCGACCAGATCGGGATCGCCGGCGTCGGCCGGGGTATCGAGGATGAAGACGTCAGAGATTGCGATCGGGCTGACACCGTCTGCAGTGGTCAGGCCCTGATCGGTGAAGAAGTTGTCTCCCCCCCGGACGCGGAAGGTGCTGTTGCCCATGCCGGGATAAAGGAAGGCCCCGAAGTCCGGCGGCAGGGAGGGGTCTGGTGACAGTGGGAACGGACCAGTGACCCAGCGTGAAGCCAACCGTTGAGCGTTCCGTCCACGGGCGGCGTTACTGAACGGCCCGGGCGAGAGACTGTCATCGAAGAGCCGGGACTTGAAAGTGCCTTCCGCGTTGTCGTAGTAGGCGCCGGGTTCCCCGAAGGTGCCGACCGTTGCGTCTTCGTTGTTGGCCTCGATCGAGTTAAAGAAGTTCCCGGTGAAGTTCAGGTCCAGCCGCGACAGTGGATCGCCTTGGTAGGCGGTGATCAAGAATACACCTGGGTCCGTCAACATACCCGTCATCATATCGAAGGTCGGCGGCGTCCAGGTTCCGGCTGACGTGACCGGGTCGACTGTCGACGTAAATCCGTGGAACAGGATGTCATCACCAAAGTTACCGTCGAAGATATTTCCTGTGGCCGACATGGCGATGCCGCCAAACACCGGTTCGACGGAGTCCAGGTATCCGTCACCATCGAGATCGTTGTCGAGGATGCCGTCGCCGTCCAGGTCTTCCGGATTGAATCCATCGGTGGCAAAGCCGCCCGGGAAGAACGGTCCATACAGAGGCCCCGTGCTGCCCACCCGCACGACCAGACCGGTCGCTGGGAAGTCGACCACATCCTCGCCGTTACCGATGACCTGATTGGCATGGAACTCGATGTTCAACCGCGCGGTCGCACCAACAATCCCGTCGGGCGCGTCCGGTCCGGCACCGTCATTGTCTCCGGGATCCACGAAGCTGGGCAGAATCTGATTCGTGTCCTCGTCACTCGTGGTGACAATATAGACACCTTCGAGGGCATTCCCCTTGACGTGGTTTCCAATCATCGTGACGGTGCCGAGAACACTGTTCAAGACAGACTGAGGCGTTCCATTTGGATCGAGATTGTCCGAATCGAAGGGGTCGTTATCACCCGGCCGAACGAGGATGTCGACTCCCCGACCGGCATTCTGCGTGATTTCGTTGTTGATCAGCCGCAGGGTCTGCGTGTCGAGTTCATCAAAAATGACGGCCGGGAACAGAGCCGGATCGCTGGTGAAGTCCTGGAAGTCAAACGAGGGGGCGCCACCTTCCACCAGGAACTGGACACCATCGGCATTGTTCAAGGAGATGAAGTTGCTGAAGGCCAGCACTTCCTGAAATGCTGTGCTCAGCGTCAGGTCGTCCACCGTGGCGTCTGTCGCTCCGGAGCTAATGATGCTCCCATTGTCATACTCGGACCCCTCCACTCTGATGCCGGCATGAATCACGCGGAGCGAGCCCGTAGCACCGTCCGCGGCATCGAGCCCAGGAACCGCTGTCAACGTGCCGTTGCCTGTGATCACGTTGTTGCCAATCGTGGCCACACCACCGCCGGTGATCTGTACGCCGTCCGCTGCGTTGCCGGTGATGACGTTGCCCATCGGCGAGAGGACGCCGACCGGGTTGATGGCCACATCACCGATCACCAGGCCATATTGCGGGAAAGTGCCCGCCCCGGGGATCGGTACCAGCGACCCGGCGATCGGATCGTTCAGGATGTTGCCGAGCAAGCCTTCGAGGTCGAGACCGTCGTCGCCGTTGTCGCGGATCATGTTTCGCGTCCACATACCGGTGATGCTCCGCGAATCCTTCGCATCGTTGATCTGCTTGGCAACTTGGATTCCGTTCAGGCCGTTATTATCGATGACGTTCAGGTCGAGATTTGCCAGCACGTCAGCGTCGGCTCCGATCCGGAATTCGATGCCGTCCGCGCCATTGTTGGTGATCGTGTTCTCGGACATGGAGACCGAATCCGGCAGCATATTGAGCAGGTTGAGCTGATTGGCACCGGCCGACGAGATGAGAATCCCGTTCCGCCCGTTGCCATTGACGAGGTTGTCCCAGATGACCATGCGATTGAACTGCCCGCGTTCGTCGCGGAAGACTGCAATGCCATCCGCGCCATTCCCAATATTGAGGGCGAAGTCCGGATCCGTGTCGGGCAGAGTCGGATCAAGTCCGAAGACATTGCTGGAGATCTCAAAGTCGTCGATCCGTGCAGCAGGCATCGTCGGGTCGTTCCCAGCGTCGTTGTTGCCGATGACTTCGAGTTCCAGACCATTGTTCGCATTGCCGGAGAGCCGGCTGCCAATCAGCGAGCCGGTCAGCACAGCGGTGTCATTCACGATCAGATGGACGCCGTCGCCCACGTAAAGTGGCGTGTCGTCCCTGGCCGTTGTCGGATCGTCCCCGACACCAAACCCGCCGTTGAACGAGCCCATGAAGCGGGAATTGGCGATGTCGATCACGTTGGTGGTGTTGCCTTCCAGCCGGATGCCGATGTGAGCATCGCCATTGGCCGAGAAGCTGTTTTCGTCAGCCGGGACGGCAGTGCCAACCGTGAATGCGAGTCCGCCGGGGCCACCCGGACCGGTTGATGAGCCGCTGATGCGACCACCGATGCCTCGACCGGCACCCGGATCGGTCACCAGTCCAGCGGCATCAAGCACCTGAGCACGGCCGACAAATGTGTTGCGGGTGAGCGTGGCGATAATGCGCTGGTCGTTGGCATCGAGTTGAATGCCGTCGGTGCCCCGCACGTCCCGGTTGAAGTTGTTGCGTGTGACCGAACCGAGATCGGTGACCCCGGTCGTGGCAACGCCTTCGCCCGGTGTGGGACCGGTGCCGCCGATGAACAGGCTGGCTTCGGCATTGTTGCTGAAGTCGTTATCCGAGACGAACGGCGTGATGAGCGTGCCGCCGTCGTTGTTGATAATGGCCAGACCATGCTTGCCATTGTCGTTCAGAGTGTTGTCGGAAATGCTGTCCAACAGCAGCGTGCCGCCGTCCAGTGAGATGACCGCACCACTGCCGCCGTTGCCCGTTGCCGTGACGCCGTTCAAACTTGTCAGGAGCGTGCCACCGGTGGTCCCGATGAACACACCGGCTCCGCCGTTGCCCATTACGGGGGATGCATCTGTAACCGACGAGTCTCCGATGTCGACGTCCAACACGCCTCCCAGACCACCGGTAATTTCAAGTCCGTTGTCTCCGTTGCCGGTGTAGGAGTTGCCGACGAGGGCTTCTGTCACTGTCAGCGAGCCGCCGCCGGTGGTCTGCAGGTCGAGACCGTCATCGCCGTTTCCGTCGAAGACACTCCCCGAGATTTGGTCGAATAGGATCATACCGCTGTCCGCCTCAGCAAACATCCCGTCGAGGGCGTTGCCGGTGAAGGCGTTGGTGTCGAAGGCGGTCGTCAACGGATTGGAGACCATGATGGTTCCGCCGCTAAAGGTCTGGAAGATGCCGCCGGTCGCAGCTCCGCCGACTGCCGAGTTGCCGGTGAAGTCGGTGATTCCGATACTTCCGCCGTCCGCGAGGAATCGGAAGCCGGCCGCGACCGGGTCATCGGTACCGCCTGCCGCCAACTTGCCGCCGGCAATGCTGTCTGCGCCGGTGCTGCCGGTCGCCGTGTTGCCGACGAAGTCCAGCAGGATGGAGGACGTATCGAGCGCCTCAATGCTGCTGCCCGTGCCGTTGGTGGTGAACGTGTTCCCGGTGATGCCCAGTCCGGTCGTTCCGGCCGGATCGTTCGCAAGGATCGTCGAGCTGCCCGACGCGACGACCCGTAACCCGAATCCGGCGTTGAGCATGCCGTCCATGTTGAGATCTTCAGAGAGGTCGAGGCGTCCGTCGAAGTCGATGTCTTCGCCCGGATCGAGGACCATGTTCATGTTGGTGTCTTCGGAGAGGTCGAGGACGCCGTTGGAGTTGGCGTCTTCGCCCCGGAAATCGGTGATTGTGTTCCCGTCGACGATCAAGCTGAGAAGGCCGTCTGTGTGTTCGATCGAGACGCCCTGTGTCGAACCGAGCCCGATTCCGGAGATCATGTTGTCGCGGATGATGCCCATGCCCGTGCCGACCCCCGCGAGCGTGTCGCTGACGATCTGGATGCCGTTGGTCACGTTCTGGGTCGAGACGTTGTTGATGCTGAAACCGTCGATTCCCGTGCCGACGATTCCCGCCGCCGTCCCGCCGCCATCGATCGTGAAACCAGCCACCTGGTTAGCGTTGGCCAGTGTCACAATAGGTGTTGTCGGGGCCAAAGCAATCAGACCGGCGGCGTTGGCGTTGCTGAGCAGAGGCACCGCAAGGCCGTCCGTCGCCCCCGGCAGCGTGATGCCGGTCAGGCCAAGGTTGGTCAGGCTGTGTTCAATGCCTTCACCGAGCAGTGCCTGGTTGTCAAGCAGAGTGACCGTCGTGTCGAGGTTGACGTCGGTGCCGTCGGTTCGCCGCCGCACGAAGACGATCGCGAAATCATCCTTCACGGCGTCGGCCTCTTCCGTGTAGTCGAGCAACGATTTGAACGGATCGTCTTCGGTGCCGCTTCCGCCGAACGCCATCGTGGGATCGTCGGTGACGTTGGGATCGATGATGGCGAGCATCAGCGCTGCCACACCACCGCCGCTCCCCATGCCCATGACCGGAGTTGTCGCCGCGCGGCGAGTGATGTCGGTCGCAACGCGGTAGTAGCGGCGATCCGAGGCAAACAGACTGTCCCGCACTTTGTTGCGACGGAACCAGCGTGACGCCGGTGCGTTGGGAACTGTGACTTCGAGGTTGACCGAGACATTGGTGTCGAAGATGCGGTCATTGGAGAGGATTGCGTTCACCCAGACGTCCTCGGTGACCTGTGCCTCGACGCGGGCCTTGGCACCGGCGGCGTCGTCGCCATCGCTTCCAAACAGGAAGTAGGCCCCGCCTCCCATCTCGAACCCGTATTTTTCGAGGAACGGAATCGGCGTGGAGACTTCGAAGTCCGCCTGGTTGTAGGCGACTTCGGTCAACTGCACGACATCCTGAACGACCATGCCGTTCTGCAGCCGGGTCGAACCGACCGGGATCGTGCCGACCTGTTGCTCGTCGTCGCTGACCACCCAGTTGCCGTTGGCACGGAAGGTGGTATTGCGTCCGATCATGGCGAAGCTCGCACCCACCTGGTGGTAGTTGCCCTCATGACCGGTGTCGTAGTCGTACCACGTGGAGAAGGAGAAGACGCGGTCAAGTTCATGGGAGTATGCCCGGTGGCCAAAGCCCAGGTTGGCCGCACCCCGGCCCTGGTCGGTGATGACCAACCGCGGCTGGAAGAACCACAAGGCCGAGTCAGCTTCGGTGAAGTACGGCACGAACGCGGAAAGATTCGTGAACCCCTCGTTGAGACCATAAATGTCGCCGTTGCGGCGTCCGACGCGAAACAGAACCTGACGCGGATCGTCACTCACGGCATATCCGACAGACCCGGCTGCCGCGAACTCCCCGTAGGGATTCGCGCCGTAGAATCCCCCGGCGGGCTGACTGTACTGGATGCCCGATGGTTCGATGGTTGGCGGAGCGTTACTCGCGTCAGGCACTTCCTCGCCGGCGATTGGCGTGACCCGGTTCCCGCCGAATGCCGCAGCGGGAGATGCCCCCGCCCCCAGCCGGACCGCCCCGGCGGCATCGCCGGAGCCGGATGGTTCAGCCGGTTTGCGGGTTTTTCCCAGCACGACGATTCCGTCGTCCGTTTGGGCGACCAGGGAGCCCCCCAGGATCGCAGAGACCGCCAGTGCCGCAAGCACATACTTCCATGTCTTCTTCATTGATTGCTCCAGCGTCTTGCTGACAAGCGTCATCTCTGTGGGGGGAGACGGACTCCCGACGAAGCCGCAGCGCAACGGCTGCGTCTTGCCACCCCATGTCAATCTGTACGGAGTCTGCCGGTGGTGGCAGTTACTCTGGTATTTCGGATCGCAAGGGCTGTGAAGTTGAACAGAATCAGAACGTAGGCAGGATTTGACGATTTGTCCGATTCTGCCGGACACTCCGGTTTACGATGTAACTCACTTGACAGACATGCATTGCAGTGAACTAAGTCGAAAAAAGCGTGTCAGTCCGTCTCGGCGAGCGTGCGACGGGATTCATGATCCGTGAGCCTGGATGGGGCGCGCAGCGGCAATTTCGCCCCCAATGAGCCACAAGAACCGGCGAGAGTTGCCGCGACAGAGTGTCGTCCCAACGGACGGGGCTGTTACGGTGTCTCCGATGACGGGCCCGTCGTCGCGTCCGAGACGATTCGCCGCAGGTGGTCATCGGTGATCAAGACATCCTTCGGCTGCGATTTGATTGCATCGAGCACCGCGTTCACATGGGCGTCATCGATCCGCAGCCCCATCCCGTGCAGACGGTGCTCGACAGCGCGTCGTCCGCTGTGACGTCCAAGAATCAGTCGCACGCCGTCGGCTCCCACATGCTCCGGACGAAACGGCAGATACGTATCCGGATTCTTGAGCAGCCCGTCCTGATGGATGCCCGCCTCGCTGGCGAACACCGTCTGCCCGGCGATCGGCTTGTTAATCGGGAGCGGCACGCCGGTCAGCTGCGAGACCAGGCGGCAAAGCGGGACGAGTTGGCTGACGTCCAGTTTGCCCAACGGCCCATACAATTCGGGATACAGAGACATGGCGACGGCAACTTCTTCAAGCGACGTGTTACCCGCCCGCTCGCCGATCCCGTTGACCGTGCACTGCACGACGTTGGCCCCTTCGCGAATTCCTTCCAGCGTATTGGCGACGGCGCAGCCCAGGTCGTTATGAAAATGAACCGCCAACAGGGCCTTGTCGATGTTAGGAACGTTGTCCTGAATCTGCCGCAGCATATCCCGGACCTTATCCGGTGTGAGCACGCCGACGGTGTCTGGAAAGCCGATCGTCGTCACGCCCGCATCGATCACCTCACGGTAGATTTCGCACAGGAAATCGAGTTCCGTGCGGCTCGCATCTTCCGGGGAACAGGCGACGATCTCGAATTTCTCGGTCGCATAACAGACGGCGTCCGTGATCATCCGCAGGACCTGCGACTTGTCCTTGCCCAGCTTGTCGCGACGATGCAGCGGACTCGTCCCGCAGAACAGGCTCACGCCCCGTTTGTGCCGCGCCCGGTCCTGCAGCGCCTCTTCGGCAGCGTCGATGTCCCCCGGCAAGGTGCGGCACAGGGCGGTCAGCACGGGCCGTTTGACCACCGGCGACATTCGCCGAATTGCCTCGCGATCAGCCACTGAAGAAGCCGGAAACCCCGCGTCCAACGAATGCACTCCCAGCTCGTCCAACGCTTGTGCGATGCGGACTTTTTCGTCCGGGTCCAGCGTCGCACCGGGCATCTGCTCCCCGTCGCGCAACGTCGTATCACTAAACAGCACCACGCCGCGGCGGCGGTGGTGGCGGATCACCTCCCGTTTGACCCGCCGCTTGGCATGCCCATGCAGCCCCGAAAACAGGCTTCGGATCGACATTCGCTCTCAACCTCGGTGCGGTCGAACACAGTGCGGCCAGAATGCGGCTCCCTCAGCGAGAGGCAACGGTCCTCAATGTGCACGCGAGAGAGCGAGATGGGCGAAATCATAGCGATTTGCAGGAGCAGCGTCGTGGGCGGTCGGTCGGCGGCTCACCGCCCCCAATCGAAAGCTCGCCGCTGGAGTTCAAGCTTGAGCAGCCCGTTGAAAAACTCACTTCTGCGTGCCACCGCCGTCTCGGCAGTGCGAGAAACCAGTCAGTTATCAGACATCGGCACGGCTGACGCAGCCGTGGCACACGTTTTTCAACGGGCGGCTAGCTAGCCTTGCAGCCTAAAGGCTGGACTCCAACTCCCCAGTCACGACGAATGACTTACGAACGGCCCACGAAAAAGCCGCGGCCCTGTGTGAACAGGACCGCGGCATCAAAATCAAACTTCTCGGCGATTGCGACGGTGGAGTCGCTGCGAGAAGAGCGACAGTCGGGCCATGCGAAGCATGCACCACTGATGACTGCGGCCCACGCGGAAAGTAGGTCCCCCGACGGAATAAGACACGAGAAGTTTGCAGGCCCCGGTTGTAGGACAGACGCCGGATTGAGTCCAGCCCAGTTGATCCTTCCGTTCGGCACGGTTTGTCTTCACAATACACGGACCGGCCAATCACGCCGGCCACCCACACCGACACATCGGGGACATCACATTGGGAAGTGGCGCCGCCGTTGTCCCGCGCCGTTTCACCCATGAGTGACTGACTGACGGCCTCACGAAACTTCGCTCATTTTTTGCCACCGATCCACATTCCGAAAGGACCTGACGATGCCTCAATCGACTGACACCACGTTCTCCCGCCGGAGCTTTCTCACGACGACGGGTGCGGCTGCCGCCGCGGTCGCTCTCCATCCGCTCACCGGCTGGGGGGCGGAGAACGATGCCGACCCTTACGGCGGCTTCAAGATGAGCATCCAAAGCTATTCGCTGCGGGCCTTCGACGTCAAAACGGCACTCAAGCATTCCCAAACACTCGGACTCAAGTACTGGGAAGCCTATCCCCGTCATATCCCGCTGAGCACGGTCCCGGCTCACATCCAGGAGCAAAAGGCGATGATGGCCGACGCGGGCATCACGCTGCTCTCTTATGGCGTGGTCGGATTCAGCGAGGACGAAAACAAGGCCCGCGAAATCTTCGACTTCGCACAAGGCATGGGCCTCATGTCGGTCAGCGCCAATCCTCAAAAGAAACCGGCCGTCTTCGACCTGCTGGACAAGTTGGTCGAGGAGTACCAGATCCCCATCGCCATCCACAATCATGGTCCGGGTGCCACCTACGACAAGATCGACGACGTCGTTGAATGGACCAAGGACCGGCATCCGCTGATCGGAGCATGCGTGGACACAGGGCATTTCCTCCGCAGCGACGAGAGCGGTGTCGAAGCCCTGCAGCGGCTTGGAAAGCGGGTTTTCGGCGTGCATCTCAAGGACGTCAAGTCGATCCGCGACGAACAGGAGCTGCTGCGACTCGCCCGGGAACTCCCCAAGAACCAGGCGGACCGCCTTCGCAAGGAAGGGAAGGTCATGACCATTCTCGGTGAGGGGGAACTCGACGTCGTCGGCTGTCTCCGGGTCCTCCGCGAGCAAGGCTTCGATCGGTCCTTGTCGCTGGAGTACGAAGAAAACGCCGACAACCCGCTGTCCGACATCGACGTGTGCCTCAAGACCGTCCGAGACGCCGTTCAGAAGTTGTGATTGGCCTGTTGCGGCAAGACCGTCGCGGCATTTATCAATCAGGGCCGCGCCAATCAGAGCCGCGCCCGTCAGGAAGCGGCCGATCACACGCACGCAACACGTCCGGAAGCGGTCCATCCCGGTTTCGCGTCCCTCTCTTGGCGGGCGTGGCTCAGAGGGGACAACCGTTTTGCCGATGCACCCGCCGCATGTGCCGAATGACGTGCTGCTTGCAACTGGAGTTTCGGGCCCACAAAATGATCCTCTCCGACAGACAGCCTCTGCCGGCATTCCTCCACCAGAAAAGAAACGCAACAGTGCCATGACGCGATTCAGGATTCCTCGGCTTCATCTCACCCCGGTATTGGCGATCGCGTTGTTCGCGGCTGCCGCTGCGGTCTCAGCCGACGAGACGCCGGCGGCCTTCGCGACTCCGTCGGACGCTGAAGATTTCACGATGCAGGGGGAATACACCGGCCGTCTGATGTTGGACGAAGGCGAACGATTGTTCGGCGTCCAGATTGTCGCCGGCGGCGGGGGACAATTCGACATCGGCCTGTTTCCCGGCGGTCTGCCGGGCGCGGGATGGAACGGCGACCCGAAAATTACGACAGACGGCGAGCGAACGGCAGCAACGCTCACGGTCTCCTCCGGGGGCACGGCGGAACTCCGGGATCAGCAACTGCATGTTCGCAATGCGGACGGAGAACCAATCGGAAAACTGACGAAGGTCCGCCGCAAGAGTCCGACGCTCGGCTTACCTGCCCCGCCACACGCCACGATGTTGTTCGATGGCTCCAATGCGGATGCCTTCGAGGGCGGACGCATGACCGACGACGGCCTGCTCATGCAGGGTGCGATGAGCCATGAGAAGTTTCAGGACTTCCGGCTCCATCTGGAGTTTCGCACACCATTCATGCCGGCGGCCCGCAGTCAGCAGCGGGGCAACAGCGGAGTTTACATGCAGGGCCGCTACGAGGTGCAGATTCTCGATTCGTTTGGTCTCGCAGGCCGCGACAACGAATGCGGCGGCATCTATGGCGTGAAACCGCCCGATCTGAACATGGCGTTCTCGCCGTTCACCTGGCAAACCTATGACGTGGAGTTCACCGCCCCGCGTTTCGATGAGCAAGGCAACAAAACGGCCGATGCCCGCATGACCGTCAGGCACAATGGCGTGCCGGTTCACAAGGGAGTCACCATTCCCGGCCCCACCCGCGCCTCCAAGGTGCCCGAAGGTCCCGAACCGGGACCGCTCTATCTGCAAGACCACGGCAACCCGGTCCGCTTCCGCAACATCTGGATCGTCCGGAAAGCTCCCGGCAAGACAGGCGCAGGCTGAACCTGCCAAAGACGCAGCTTCATCCTATGCTCCGGGTTCCGCGCGTAAACTGGTTCCCGCGTTTGTCGCCATTCACAGACTGGATGGTTCCGTTCGCGAGACGACAAGCGACACATACTGGCTCGGCCAACTTCGCTCGATGAGCAGGGCATGGCGCAGCGGCGATTCCGAGAGCGGTTCCCGGACAAAGCGGAGATTGCAATCCGGATCCGGCGTCGTGAGATTGACAATCGGCGGGATTTCGCCGCGTCGCATCACCTCGAGCACGGCGGCGACTTCGACGCTCGCGGACGCATTCGCCATGAAGCCGGTTGCCGACTTGACCGTCGTCGCCGGAATGGCCGGCGCACGGTCTCCGAATGCTTCACAAAGGCCTCGGACCTCGGCGCGGTCACCAGCGATTGTTGCGTCCCCATGCAGGTGGATCAGGTCGATGTCATCGGGAGTGAGCCGGGCGACTTCCAGGGATCTGCGAATGCTGCTCGCCAGTGCGTTGGCACACGCTGCGGGGTCGCTGGAGGGGACGCCAGTTGCCATGCCCATGCCGCGGACTTCACCCAGTATGCTCGCCCCCCGCGCCTCGGCCCGTTCCCGAGATTCCATAACGAACAGGGCCGCCCCCTCACCGATCACGCTGCCGGTGCGGCTGACATCGAACGGCCGATGCACCGTTTCGGGAGCGTCGGCCGACGGTGAGGCAATGCCGATGAAGTGCGTAAAGGACACGCTGTTCCAGTTGAGCCAACTGTCGAACGCCCCGGCAAGAATCAGGTCGGCCTCATCGCGCCGCAAGGCCCACATCGCCTCACCGATCGCCTGAAAGCCGCCGGAGCCGACCGCGAGCCAGTTCAGGTTGAACCCCTGCAGCAAATGCTCGTGGGCGATGTGATAGATACCCGCGTTCGCGAGTCCCTCGACAATCGTCTGCGGCGGCACGCGGCGCATGCCCTCTTCGATAAACATGCGACGGTCAATGCGACCCTCGTCATCGATCGCGATATTAATCGCGTCGTCGAAGTTGCGATTGCGAAATCCTTCCTTGCGGATGCCGACGGCGATGCCCGCTCGCGAAGGGTCGTAGTCGCCCGCACCCAGGCCTGCATTCTCCAGCGCGGCCGCGGCGGCGACCATTCCGTAATCTTCGCCACGCATCAACAGCCGCAACAGTTTGCGGTTGCGAATCTCTTTGCGCGGCTCGAAGTCGGCGATCTCACAGGCAATTCGCACGGGGAGATTCGTCGCGTCCAGCGCAGTAATCGGCGCGGCTGCCGACCGGCCGTTCATCCAATTGTCGACGACCGTTTCCGCCGAGCGGCCCAGGGGCGTCACCAATCCCTGGCCGGTGATCACAATGCACTGCGAGTTGTCGTTGGAGCCGCTCATCGTCACGTTTCAACAAACTTGGGGACTGCCAGTCGAGCCTGCGACATTATGCGGCACACCATCGTGTTTCGCCTCCCCAGCGGACGGCTTTGCGGTCGAGCCGAACGGCCCAGGGCCGCCGATGCGTGGCGGTCCGCCGCACGGAGCCGTTTGGCATCGATTCGACAGCAAAACCGTCGGCTTGGGAAGACCTTGCAACGCTTTGAGGCAGAACCGGAGTCAACACCGGGCCCTCAAGGGTTTCTCCGCTCCGCCCGGTTGATGTGTTACCCGGAATCAAAACGCCGGAACACGACCGATGCGTTGTTCCCGCCAAACGCAAACGAGTTCGACAGGACCGCATCGATCGGCATTTCACGGGCTTCGTTGGGGACGTAGTCGAGATCACAGGCCGGGTCCGGTTGTTCGTAGTTGGTGGTTGGCGGGGCGATCCGGTCGCGAATCGCCAGAACCGAGAAAACCGCTTCGAGGGCACCGGCTGCATGCACGAGATGCCCCGTCATTGACTTTGTCGAACTGACCGCCAAACGGTCAGCATGCGAGCCGAAGGCCCGGCGGATGGCGATTGATTCGCTGAGGTCGTTGGCACGGGTTGATGTTCCGTGAGCGTTCACGTAGCCGACCTCCGACGGGTCCAACCCGGCGTCCTGCATGGCCACCGTCATGGCCCGGGCCGGATGGCTGCCGTCTTTCGACGTATCGGTGATATGTTCGGTCGTCAGACTGCTTCCATAGCCGGCGAGCTCCGCATGGATTGTCGCCCCGCGTCGGCGTGCATGTTCCAACTCTTCCAAAACGAGCATGCCCGCCCCTTCGGCGATAATGAATCCATCCCGGCCTTTGTCGAATGGGCGGCTGGCGTGCTGCGGATCGTCGTTGCGGGTCGACAACGCCCCCAGCAGGGCGAAGCACACGATGGCGATTTCATGCACCATGCTGTCGAAGCCTCCCGCCAGCATGACGTCGGCGTCGCCGCGCTGAATCGCTCGCAGACCGGCGCCTACCGCTTGCGTGCCGGCAGCACAGGACGTGCTGACCGTGAAACACGGGCCGCCATAGCGCCAGCGGTCTGCAATCGTCTTCGCTGCACAGATTTGGGGCAGGCGCATTTCGCGCCGCGTATCGAACGGGGCGTATTGCGGTGGGTCATTCTCGGTGATCAGCCGTCGCCAACGGGTCATTTCAGCGAGATCGGTCATATCCGAAAGGGCACCCAGCGAGATACCCGCGCGGTGAACCTGCGCTTCGTCGATCTGCAGACCGCTGTCGTCGATCGCAATTTTGGCTGCGGCGATGCCCAGTTGGACCATCCGCGGGAGCAGAGACGCGATCCCGGCATAGACCGGGTGATCGTAGGGGGTGAAGTCGAAACCGGGGACTTCACCGGCGATCTGCACCGGCCAGTGCTCCGGATCAAACAGCGTGATCCGGCGGATGCCGCTCTGTCCGGCGAGTGCGGATGCCCATGTGCCCTCGAGGTCCGGCCCCAGTGGACTGACTGCACCGAGACCGGTGATTACGACTCGTCGGTGTTGACCTCTCGACATGGCGATGCGACGGTGACAATCCGGAAAAACGGCCCTCATGGCTGTTGGGAATTACAGGACGCGTTCGAGTTCTCACGAGCGGTCCGTCAAACCAGGAACGTAAAGCTGGAGTTCAAGCTTCAGTTTGCCATCGCCGCTTCAAGATCGCAGTCTCAAGCCTGAACTCCAACTTCCGAATCAAAGCCCGACAAGGCGCTAGTGTGATCGGCAGCACCAGCCGCTTCAACCCTGCCGAAGAGGATCGCTCGAAGTTTCACAACAGATCGGGCCTCACAACCGGCAGACGGGTGCAGAAAACCCCCGGCGTCTTATGATCTCGCGAAACGTAGACGACGATCGCCGCTGCACTTAGGATGACAGCGCAGGGTTGAACCGCCAAGACGTCAGGAGCGCCAAGTCAGGTCTTTGGCAAGCCGCACGGAATACGGTGCCGTTTTCTGGCCGATCAATCCATGTCGGGAAGTGTTTTCCCAAATGCCCGTGCCGACTTGCGATGCCTGTGGCAGGCACAAGCCAACCCTGTTTTTCCTGGCGGCTTTGGCGTCTTGGCGGTTTTTCAGCACCTCGGCCCTGTGCTGTCGGATCAGGTTCTCCGTGTCCTCGCTGATTCGAGGCGCCGGGTGTTTGACTGCACACCGTGAAAAATCACAGCCCCTGTGATTCGGCCTTGCTCGCCCCATCCGGTGAAAGGAAAAAGACATGAAACAACTTTGGTTCGCATTCGCAATGACAGTCCTCATCACTCGTGTCACGCTGGGCGATGCGGAGTTGATGTTTCGTGTGACCGATGGTGAGGGGCGGTTGCTGCCCTGCCGGGTGCACTTGCATGATGAATCCGGCGAGACGGTGCAGGCGGTGGGGCTTTCCCGGCGGATCGACCATTTCTCGACGGCTGGAGAGCAGACGGTCTCCCTGCCGCCGGGAACGTTCGTGTATGGCATCGAACGCAGCCCGGAGTGGGAGCGAGTCGAGCAGGAGGTGACGATTGGCGAGGGGGAGCGGAAGGCCGTCGCAGTGACGCTGAGGCGGATCGCCGATCTGACGCGGCAAGGATGGTATGCGGGCGACCTGCATATCCATCGCGAACCGGAGCAGATTGGGCAACTGATGCGGTCTTCCGACCTGCACATTGGTCCGGTCATCACGTGGTGGAACAACCGCGATCTCTGGCGTGACCGGGCGTTGCCGGAGAAGGGCCCCGTCAGATTCGATGGAAACCGGTTCTTCGAATTGATGTCTGGGGAGGATGAACGGGAAGGGGGCGCGCTGTTGTACTTCGGACTTGCCCGGCCAATCGACATCACCGGCTCGTCGCGGGAGTTCCCGTCGCCGATGAAGTTCGCCGAGCAGGCGCGGGCCGGGAATCCGGGCGTGCATCTGGACATCGAGAAGCCGTTCTGGTGGGACGTGCCGGTCTGGCTCGCGCTGCTCGGGGTTGATGGCAGCAGACACTCGGTGTCTCAATCGGAGGGGCCAGGGCAGCAAAATTCCGATGGAGATGCCGGCATCCGCCCGGAGAAGCGAGCGGGACACCGGGTGTCTTCGCCGTCTCCTGTCACGATCGGCCTGGCCAACAACCACATGTGCCGCGCTGTGATGTATGAAGACGAGGCGTGGGGCAAGCCGCGCGATGCCGGGCGGCTGCCGTCCCCGCGGGGCAACGGGTTCTGGACGCAGGAGATCTATTATCACATCCTGAACACGGGTCTGCGTCTTCCCCCATCGGCCGGGAGCGCCAGCGGCGTGCTGCCCAACCCGGTCGGCTACAACCGCGTGTACGTTCACGTTGATGGGGACTTGACATGGGACGGGTGGTGGAACGGATTGCGAGCCGGCCGTTCGTTTGTCACCAATGGCCCGCTACTCGTATGCCGGGCCAACGGTGAATTGCCCGGGACGATCTTCTCAAGGCCAGCTTCTCAGGAGGCAGGCTCACCGGGGCCAACAGCCGAACCGTTTCGCGCGACCCTGAACATCACGCTGACATCGGTCGGCCATGTTCCGAGCATTGAGATCATCCAGAACGGTCGGGTCGCGCAGTCGATTCCATGTCTGCAGAAACAAACACAAGAGATATCGACAGAGATTGCGTTTCGCGAGAGCGCCTGGTTCCTCGTCCGCGCGATCACCGACAACCCACGCACGTTCCGTTTTGCCTCGACCGCCCCGTTCTATGTCGAGGTGGGTGAACATCCCCGCCGGACCAGCCGGGCGTCGGCAGAGTTCTTCCTCGACTGGGTGAAGCAACGCATCGACCGCGTGCCGAACAAACTGACTGACCCAGCCCAACTCAAAGAGGTGCTGCGGTATCACTTGGCGGCCCGTGAGTTTTGGCAGGAGAAGGTGAGTCAGGCGAACGCTCCATGAACAGGATCGCCGTCTTCGAAAGTTCGGATCGGACGCACTTTCAAGACCTGATCCGGGCGGCTGGCCGGGTCAGGAGCCAAGAGGACGGCCGAGCAATCACCGGTTTGGGCCTTCGCGTTGGTCAGACCCGGCCATTCCTGTTGGGGGGCAAACCACGTCCCGGGGATCAAGAGACGCATCGGCCAACTCCGCGATTCCCGGCTCGCTCACAACCTGAAACTGCAAATGTCAAAGCTAGCGGCTGCCCGACGGCGAAGCCGTCGGCTAGGGAGGCGATGACGAGCCACAGCGGCCAATCCGACTGCCAGTCACCGAATGTCCGTCTCGGTCAATTCGGTTCGTGAGAAACGCCGGCTATTGGTCTTCGGCTTCCGCCAGACGCTCGATGAACTCTTGCGACAGCCCGGCAGCCAGACGGGCGTCGTGCTGGAAGACTTCTCCCCGTGCCTTGCAGGGCCGCAAGGGCCAGTGCAGGTGCGACTCGAACGCCTCCCATTCGTCCTGTTCCAACGGTTTGAGCTTCCGCAGCCAATCGATTCCGAAGGCCACATGCCCGATCTCGTCCCGGTGAATCACCCGCATCAGTGACGCGCTCCGCTCGTCGCCGGCGGCGGCGAACGCCTCGGCGAACTCAATGGTGTGGTCGAGATTGCGGCCCTCGAACACCAGCGGCAGTCCGGCCACATAATCCAGCACGCTGCTGAATGACATCGCCTTCTTCCAGATGTAGCAGTTGACCGGCAGGTCCCCAAACTTGACCCCCAGCATGGCCGCCCGTTCCCGGTGCATGCGCGTATGCCGCTGCTCGTCGGCTATGATGTCAACCATCCCGCGGCGAAACTCCGCCGGCGCATCGGGAAATGCGAGCAACGTCCACGCCATCACTTCCAGAGCCTGCAATTCGTGATTGGCCATGATGTGATGTGCGACAGCCCGCCGCGCGGGATCACGAAACGCGCCGGGCGCCGGCATGGCCGGGGCGGTGCGGCGCGGAGCAAACTGCAGATTCTCCGGCCGGGCAGGTTCCAGATGCCGCGCGGCAGCGCCGGGACGTTCGTCGGTAATCGGTGGCTCGACCGCCGCCAACTTGGTTGCCAAATCCGGACGGAGCAACACCCGCTCGGCGAACTCACGAATCTCCATGGCCGGTCCTCCTTCCTCGTGCTGACGACATCCGGTTGTATCGCCGATGAGGATCGCGCGGCAAGCGGTCTGTTTCCGAGAGGCAACACGGACCGGCGGATTGAGGCGTTCCGTCAACATTCGCTGCCGCTGCCGGGGCCGTCTTGATTAAGAGGGCCGTCGCCAACCCATTGTCGGGACAGGTCTTATCGCGTGCTGTTTCAATCAGTGGACGCTTCGGCATCCCGTTTGTTCAGGAATCGGTCGACGGGTTGCATCTGCAGGGATCACACCGTCAGCAGGATCGCACAGAAGGGCGCTGGTTCGGAGACGACCGGCCGGCGTCAACAAATCTCAGGAAACCTCAGGCTCCCCGGAGAGGGACAACATGATACCGCTCCCGAAAGTCGCCCTCATCAGTCACGATGAGTCGTTCGCTAATCAGCTGGCAACCGAGCTCGGTGAAGCCGCCGAGCTAATCGTGCAGCCCGACTGCACCGACATGCCGAAGCTGATGCGGGAATCGCCACCTCAGGGGCTGCTGGTCGATGCCCGATCCGTTGACGACGGCGGGCACTCCCTGGTGCGGTTCCTCGACGGGATCATGCAGCACGTCGACACGTTGGTCTGCATCGTGCTCAGCGGTGCAGTCTGTCCGGAGCCACTGGAACGCCGAATCGCCTGTTCCCACATCGAACAAATTCGTGAGCCGGCGGACGTCGCTGCGATCGCGCAGCATCTCCTCGAACAATGTCTTTCCAACCAGCGTCCCCTCGGCCAACGTCCCCTCGGCCAACGTCCTGTCGACCAAGGACACACTGTTTCCGAATCGGCACCGCGCGGCGCAACCCCCTGCCGTGAGCACGAAGGTGGGTCGGGCCGGGATCACCGGGCTGCGGCACCAGGCGGCGTCGCCGGTAGCGGCACAGACGCCGTTACGCAGCGGTTCGAGACCAAATCCGCGTCACTCAGGACGATGCTGGATGACCTGGCGATTGCCGCGGATCATGACGTCACCATCCTGCTCGTGGGGGAGACTGGGTCGGGCAAGACGTTTCTTTCCCGTTTGATCCACGAAGCGTCCTCGCGACGGGACGAACCGTTCCTGCACGTCGCTTGCGGAGCCCTGCCGCGAGAACTCATCGAGAGCGAATTGTTCGGACATGCGAAAGGGGCCTTCACCAGTGCCCATGCTGATAAGGACGGCAAGTTCGTCGCCGCGGGGACGGGGACCGTGCTGCTCGACGAGATCGACGTCCTTGGTCCGGAGCAGCAGGTCAAATTGCTGCGAGTCATTGAAACCGGCGAGTTCGAGCCTGTCGGTTCCAATGAGAGGCTTCGCTCCCAAGCCCGATTGGTCGTCGCCAGCAACCTGGACTTGCAGCCGCTGGTCGACCAGGGCCGGTTTCGGCCCGACCTGTACTACCGGCTCAACATGCTTAAGTTCGAGATCCCGCCGTTGCGAAAACGGCGGATGGATGTCGTTCCGCTGGCGAAGCAATTCATCAGCAAGTATCAGAAGAAGCACGGCATTCCGATCGCCCGCGTCGAAGACAGCTTGCTGGAGGCGCTCTCCGGTTACCCCTGGCCCGGCAACGTCCGTGAGTTGGAGAACGTGATCCAGCGTGCCGTGATCTACTGTCGCGACGGCGTCCTCACCGCGCGTCAGCTTCCCGGCCACATCGTTGCCGGGGCGGCCGGACCGACCAACGACCCCTCCGTCCGGCTTGACGGATTCCGCCCCGCCGACAAACAGACGCTCGGACGGCAGATCGCCATGTCGGAGCGGGAGATCATCGAACAGGCGCTGTTCCAGAACGATCACAGCAAGACCAAGACCGCAAAAGCGTTGGGGATCAGCCGCGTGACGCTGTACAACAAGCTCAAGAAACTGGACATCCCCAACTGAGCCGGCCTCGACCGGGACGTCTTTCGGCGCAGATTCCCCGCACACCCCGTGGCGAAGACCTGCCCGGTGCGGGACATCTGCCCCCCCCCGCAGGGATCAGGTCGGCAAAACCATGCGCGACGGTGCCCGACCCCTCTGCTGGGTGTGTCGTATCCTGTTGTCCATGCATGTCTTACGGTTATCTTTTGCACTGAGACCCGCGGCTCAAACTCGAATTGGCCGTCTGGGCGAAATGAACTAAACTTCCGGCCCTCCAGGACATCCCCTTCCCGCCTGTTGTTGTTCGATCGCCGAGCGCGTCTGGCGTTCGCCGTTCATTCGGGCCCGACGTTCGGTGATCCCCGCCCTCATGGCTTCGCGACTCCCCACCCTGCTGCTGCTGACGGCCGTAACGGCCGGCTGCGGCGCAACAAAGTCCCGCACGGCCACCGAGCAACTCATTGCGTCGGATGCTGTCGATGGTGCCATTGCCGAGGTGGACTTCACGCCGCTGGCGGGCGAGAAGGTGTTTTTTGATCGCGAGTACATCAAGAACTATCCCCCCAGCGGGTTTGTGAACGCGGACTACGTGGTCAGTGCGATCCGACAACAGATCGTCTCTTCCGGATGTCTGCTGCAGGACACTCGTGAAGACGCCGACTTTATCATCGAAGGCCGCATCGGCACGCTGGGCACGAACAGTCACGACATCATCTACGGTCTCCCGGCAAACAACCTCTTGAACGCGGCTGCCAACGTTGTCCCCGGGGCCCCGCCGTTGCCATCAATCCCCGAAATTTCTCTCGCCCGAAAGAACGATCTGCTCGGGGCGGCCAAACTGGGCCTGTTTGCCTATCACCGCGAGTCGAAGACTCGTGTTTGGCAGTCGGGGGTGGCTCTCGCTCGCAGCACGGCAAAGGACACGTGGATTTTTGGCGCCGGGCCCTTCCAAAGTGGAACGGTATATGACGGTGTGCGGTTCGCCGGGACGAAGCTCGGCAAAGGCGAAGACGGAACCGACGAGAAGCACCGCGCCGAGCTGTCGCAGTTCCAGAAACCAATGGTGTTCAACTCACCGGTCGCCTTCCAGGACAAGCCTGCGTTCGCCAATGCCTCCTCAGAGGATTCTGAGGAGGCGGACCAGAAAGTCGTCCCCGCCGCAGCCGAAGTCCCGGCGAAGGAATGACGGGCCGCGCACGTTGCTTTCAACGATCAGATTGTCTGACGACAGCGCAAGGCCGGGGCGGTTTAACCGAGCAGTCTGTTGAAAAACTGCTTCGTCGGCGAGAGCGCGGCAAAACTCGTCAGATCAAGGAGCCGAATCGCAGACATATCCCTAGGAGTCTGTCCGGATACCTCATTACTCCTGGAATCTGTGTGTGAGATCGTGTAAGAGAGGTTTTGTCGCGACGCATTTTCGATTTCGGGGTGGTGGTGTTGAGGGTCAGGGATGAATCGAACGTTTCGTCGTTGGAC
>JAJDEI010000196.1 GCA_029259845.1 Planctomycetaceae bacterium
CGCCGATCAGGGAGCCGCTGTGGTTGATGTCCTCGTTGGTGGGCGCGGTAATGACACGCTTATTTCTGATGGGGGGGACGACGTCCTTCGCGGCGGTGAGGGGGACGACTTGCTCGCGATCCCGGACGCCAACTTCTCACCACGCCGCCTGCAAGGAGGCAACGGGATTGACACGCTGCGGCTGGACGGCAGCGGGATCACGCTCGATTTGACCACCATCGCCGACAACCGCATCGTTGACATCGAACAGATCGACCTCCGCGGCAGCGGGGCGAACACACTCACCTTGGATGTCCTCGAAGTCCTCAACATCAGCACCCACAGCAATACCCTCGTCGTGCGGGCCAACGGAGACGACACCGTCAACATGGGCTCAGGCTGGTCGCGACAGGCGAATGAAACTTTGTCCGGCGAGACGTTCGAGGTCTTCTCGAAAGGAGCCGCCGTTTTGAAGGTCGAAGCGGTCGCCGCCACCACTCGGGGCGTGTCCGACGTGATTGGCCGCAACGCCGAGACGGGGACGGTTGCTGTCGGGGTTTCGATTGGAAACGGGTTTGCCACGCGGGCGGCGGGGGTTGTTCCCGCCGGGGCCGATTGGTCGGAACTGGTCGCCGGGGATTTTAATGGCGACGGTGTGACGGACCTGGCGGGGCTTTCCCCCAGCGACGGGCAGTGGCGGGTGCTGTTGGCAACGCCCGACGGGTTTTCCGATCCGCAGATTTGGGGACAGTGGAGCACGAACGTCAGCTTCAGTGACATTGTGGTCGGCGACTTCAACGCCGACGGACGGGACGACGTCGCCGGCCGCGCGAACACGGGGACCTGGGTCGTCGGACTGTCCGACGGGACGCAGTTCGCGACATCCGGTTTCGGGGCGTGGTCCACGACGGCCGGCTTCGGCAACGTGCAGACGGGCGATTTCAACGGCGACGGCCGGGCGGACATCGCCGGTCTGGCAGCCAATGGCCGCTGGGTCGTCGGGCTGTCCGACAGCAGCCGCTTCGCGATGAGTTCCTTCGGCATCTGGTCGACAACCGCCGGATTCGGCAACATCCTAACCGGCGATTTCAATGGCGACGGACGGACTGACATCGCCGCGCTCTCCGCCAGCGGCAAGTGGGTCGTGGGCTTGTCCGACGGCAGCCGGTTCGCATTCAGCGTGTTCGCCCAATGGTCGACGACCGCCGGCTTCGGCAACATTCGCGTGGGCGACTTCAACGGCGACGGCCGGTCGGACATTGCCGCACTGGCCGCCAACGGCACGTGGGTCGTGGGACTCTCCGAGGGCGACCGGTTCGCGCTGAGCGCCTTCGGAATGTGGTCGACGGCCGCCGGCTTCGACAACATCGTGGTGGGCGACTTCGACGGCGACGGCAACGCCGACATCGCCGGCCTGTCGGACAGCGGCAAATGGGTGGTGGCCCTTTCCGACGGCACGCGGTTCACCAACGATCTGTTCACCACCTGGTCCAGCACGGCCCTGTGGGACAACATCACCGCCGGCCACTTCGCGTGAGCCGGGGTTCTTCCGTCGGTGGGAAGAGCAGGTCGGCGGGTGGCTGAGTGGGTGAGCGCTTTGTGCGGCAGCCCGGCGTGTTGGGGGCCGAGAACGAATCGCGATTCGGCGACGCGGCCCGAGTGGTCCGCCGCCGGAGGGTGCGTTAAACTTTGCCCCATGAGTGACGGCCCGACCCCTGACCCCGTGCTGATTCTGGGAGCCGGCATCAATGGATGCGCCCTCGCCCGCGAACTGGTGCTGAACGGCGTCCCCGTTTTTCTGGTCGACCAAGCGGACATTGCCACGGGGGCGACCGCCAAATCGTCGCGGTTGATTCACGGCGGCCTCCGCTATCTGGAATACGGCGACTTCCGGCTCGTCGCGGAGTCGCTCCGGGAGCGGGAGCGGCTGTTGAAGCTGGCACCTCAGTTCGTGCGGCCTCTGAAGCTGTTCATTCCGGTCTCGCGGCGATTCGGTGGGTTCCTCCAGGCGGGGTTTCGCTTCCTGCGGCTGAGCCGGTTTTCGTTCGGCCGCCGCCTCGAAAAATGGTTGCCGGTCCATTCGGAGCGAGGATTGATCGTCGTGCGGATCGGGTTGTGGTTCTATGACTGGCTCGCCCGCTCGTCGTTGCTGCCCGGCCATTTCCTGCGGCGTGTCGGAGCGCCCGGAACCCCGGTTGTCGATGCCGGCGCATTCCACTGGTTGTGCGGTTACTACGATGGCCAGATGCCGTATCCGGAACGGTTCGTGCTAGCGTTACTGGACGATGCCCGGCAAGTGGCCGCCGAGTCAAACGTCGCGCTTCACGTGCTGACACATCACCGGGCGACGGTGCGGAACGGGAGCGTCGAGATCGAACCGGTCAGCTGTGCCGGGCTCTCGCGCGAATTCGCACCGTCGGCGATCGTCAACGCCACCGGCGCGTGGGGAGACATCACGCTGGAGCAAATCGATGTCGAAGCCGAACAACTGCTCGGCGGGACGAAGGGGAGCCACTTCATTACATCGCACGCCGGGCTGAAACAGGTGTTGGGCGACGGAGGTGTGTATGCCGAGGCGGCGGACGGGCGGCTGGTGTTCATTCTGCCGTTTGCAGAGTCGGTTCTCGTTGGGACGACGGACGAGCGGTTCAGCGGGCCGCCCGACGAGGCGATCGCCAGCGAACAGGAACTCCGGTATCTCGTCGGAATGGTGAACGACGTGTTTCCCCAAGTGGTGCTGAGCGTCGCCGATGTTGCGGTCCATTACAGCGGCGTGCGACCGCTGCCTTTCGTTCCCGCCGGGCAGACCGGGTCGATCCCGCGCGGCCATTGGATCCATTCGAGTGTGAAACAGGGGATCCCGGTCGAGACGTTGATTGGCGGCAAGTTGACGACGTGCCGCGCGTTTGCTGAAGAAGTTGCCGATCGATTGCTGGACCATCTGCACGTTCGGCGAACAGCACAGACATGCGAGCGGACGGTCCCCGGAGCAGAGGAGTTTCCGGCGGACGTTCATCGCTGGTGCCGGGAAGTCGCCGCAGAAACCGGCTTCTCGGTCGAACAGGTCGAGGCAGTGTTTCCGCTCGTCGGAACCCGTGCGCGGGGCATTCTGGCTGACTATGGATCAGCCGGTGGAAGTGGCTCACCGGACGCGGGAAACTCACCCGATGCGAGAAGCAGCGTGCCGGGCACCAATCTGCCGATCCGCTTCGTCGACTGGTCCATCGAACACGAATGGGTGCACACGCTGGGCGATCTGGTCGAACGGCGGTTCGGCCTCGTGTTCACTCCCGGCTTGTCCCGTCCGGCGCTGGAGGTGCTGGCCGATCGGCTCTGTCACGCTGGACTCCTGGCCGCAGAATCCCGCGACGGCGAGGTCGTCGCCTGCATGTCGAGCCTACGGCAGCGGTACGGCGTCGATCCGAATACCTGAGGTTGGAGTTCAGCCTTCAGGCTGCTTGGAGCGGCCCAACCGCCGAACGACTCTCGCCGGGAAGACCAGGGGCGCAGGCACCCTGTTCGCCCAAGCCGTTGGCCGGAAGGGCGACCGTGTCCTGCTGAGACAGGTGCCGGGTTTCGGCCTGCGCACGCTGTCGGTCGCGAAAGCAAGCTAAAGCTTGAACTCCAGCGGCGAGCTAAAGCTTGAACTCCAACTCCAACACGAGTCCTCGGTCAGATCGCCCCCATCGATTCCCGGACCGCGTCGTTGAGCATGCCCACGTACCACAGCGCGATACTGAAAATCACGAACACGATGAACCCTGCGACCATCGTCCAGATGACCCAGCCAAGGGCGCTGGCCAGTGCGCTCAGGCTGCGTCGGGCCTGGTCCTCGAATTGGGGACTCATGCGATCGAGCGCTTCGGGGACGGTACCGGCAGTCTCCGCGACGTCGATGATCTGCAGGAACTCATCCGGGAACAGGCCGGTGTTCGTGATCGCGTCCGTCAGCGTCTCGCCGGCCATCACGTCGGCGAGCACTTTGGGCTTGGCGGCGATGAACGCCCCGTTGGCCGTCGCCCGCAAACTGGCATCGAGGCTGTCGTCGACCGGCATCCCCGCCTCCTGGGTGAGGTGAAACGCCCACGAGAACCGGGCGACGGCGAACGACCGCATGCAGCCTCCGATGACCGGAATCCTCATCAGGGCTTTGTGAGTGGCCGCCTTGCTGACCAGCGAGGCGGTCAGCACCTTGTAAGTCAGGAAGGCACCGGTCACTCCCATCGCCCACCAGGTCAGCCAGGTCGCCGCCCCGCTCGCCCCGGTCAGGCCCCAGCCGAGCACGTCCAATGGCTCACTCCCCGAACTCGCCGCGACGATCCCCAGCAGAAAAAACAGCCCCGCAATGATGAACACGGCCGCCACCAACTGCACAACCGGCAGCGTGATCTGACTGATGAAATCCTTCCGCAGCCGCAGGTTGTTCTCGTAGTGGTCCGCCAGCGATCGCAGCACCTCCGGCAGGGCACCGGTGTGCTCGGCCACATTGACCATGTCGATCATCAGGTTGGGGAACCGTCCCCCCTGCGCCCGCATGGCGGTCGCCACATCTTCGCCCGACTTGAGCCGCAGCGTGATGTCGGCCATCGCGTGGCCCAGCCGCGGATCGGACGTCTTGCGACTGGCCAGCTCGAAGGCGCGGACGATCGGCACCCCGGCGTGCAAGGCCGTCGCCAGTGACCGGCAGACAATCGACAGAGGTTTCAGCTTTATGAGTTTTCCAAACATCGGCTCTCCATCGGTGCTGCCCGGACCTTGCGGGAAGGGGTCCCCGTAACACACTACGCGGAATCCCCCGCCGCCGTTGGACCGGCTCCCCTTTCGTCGCAGATCATCACCCGGTTCGGCCGTTGGGTGTCAACTTGCCGGCTCACCAGTCCCCGCCCGGCTCCCCGGCGTTGCAAACGCCTTACGCCTGCTTATGATGGACAGAACGAACCCGGAAAACCAAGTGTCCGACACTCACGATTCTAGCGAAAGACGAACCGCGTGAGCACCAACCTCGATCAGCTCGTTGCCCAGGCCCGAAAACAGCTCGACGAACAGACCGTCAAAATCGTCCAACTCCACTTCGACCCGCAGCTCGGAGCCCCGTTCTGGCTCGAACAAGCCAAGGGATACGACTTCAATCCGCTGACCGACGTCACCTGTTTCGACGACCTCAAGAAGTTCCCCCTGTTCGAGGATGACGAACTCCGCGGCGGGCCGGTCACGCGTTTCCTGCCCCAAAAGTGGCACAACGAGCCGAAGTACGTCTTCGAAACCGGCGGCACGACCGGCATCCCCAAGAGCCGCTGCGTCGTCCGCGACCATTGGATCGACTACGAGGAATTCTCCAAGACGCTGCCGGACGAGCATTTCCCGCGCGGCTCCAACTGGCTGATGCTCGGCCCCTCCGGTCCCCGCCGCCTGCGACTGGCCGTCGAACATCTTTGCCAGCACCGGGGCGGCATCTGCTTTTGTGTCGACCTCGACCCCCGCTGGGTCGTCAAGCTCATCAAGAAGGGGGACACCGCCGGTGCGAAGGCGTATGCCGAGCATGTCATCGACCAGGCGGAAACGGTCCTCTCCGCCGGCCACGATATTCGGTGCATGTTCGCAACGCCCAAACTGCTCGAGGCGCTCGCCCTGCGGCTGATGGACAACGGCTCCAGCATCGCCGAGGCGGGCATCAAAGGCATCTTCGCCGGCGGCACCGAGTTCACACCGCAGTGGTACCGCTTCTGCAAAGAGGAACTGCTCGGACCGGACGTGTTCATTACCCCCACCTACGGCAACACCCTGATGGGCCTCGCCTGCGGAAAACCGTTCGACCCAGCGGACAACTACAAGATCACCTACCACGCCCCGCAGCCCCGGGCCGTTGTCGAGGTGGTCGACTTCGATGACTACTCGAAGGTCGTCCCTTACGGCGAAACCGGCCGCGTCAAACTGTACACGCTCACCGAGGAACTGTTCATCCCCGGCTTCATGGAGCGCGACGAAGGCGAACGCGAGCAGCCCCACCCGCAGTACCCCTGGGACGGCGTCAGCGGCACCCGCCCCTTCCACGAGTTCGTCAAAACAACGACCGTCGGTGTGTACTGACTTCGGTTTATTGACGCTAAGCCGCGTACGTCAGCCGGGTAGGTCAGGCATGGCCGGACATAGTGGCACAGATGCCCGAACGGTGTTTGATCACTCGATCGCCGATACCGATCGTCAGGCAAAGCCTGACCTACTTCACTTTGCATTCGGTCAGTGTGTGGGCATCGGAGTTCGGCCTGACGCTGGGGCAGGTGGCGACGGACGAAAAGTCGAATGAAATCACGGCGATTCCCGAGTTGTTGCGGCTGGTGGATATTCAAGGAGCGATCATCACGATCGATGCGATGGGAACCCAGACGGCGATCGCCGCACAGATCATCGAGGCGAAAGCCGACTACGTGCTGGCCCTCAAAGGCAACCAGGGGACGCTGCATCAGGCGGTCATCGACTACGTCGACGCGCAGTTGGAGCACAACTTTTCCGGGATCGGTGCGCGGCGGCATGTCACCAAGGAGCAGGGACACGGGCGCGAAGAGAAACGGATTTATGTGCAGATGCCGGCCCCCCAGGATCTGCCGGGACGGGGCCACTGGAAAGGATTGCTGTCGATTGGCGTGGCGATGCTCAGTTGCCTGCGTGATGGACAGGAGACCGCCGAGATTCGCTATTTCATCAGCAGCCTGCCGGTGGGCGTCAAGCGGTTTGCCCGCGCCGTGCGTGGCCACTGGGGCATCGAGAACAGTTGCCATTGGAGCCTCGACTTTACCTATCGCGAAGACGAATCCCGGATTCGCGATCAGCACGTGCGAGAGAACTTTGCCTGGCTCAACCGCTTCACTCACACGCTGCTGAAACAGTATCCTGGTTCAGAAAGCCTTGTCATGAAACGCCGCTGCTGCGGCTGGAACGACAACTTCCTAACGCAAGTCCTCACTGGAACAACAAGTTAGTGAGCGCTGGCCCTGACAGCGTGCACCACCATCTGCGGTGGTGTCGATTACTCATCCCCTTTCATGAGTTTCCCGAGAATGGACCCATTTCTCAGACAAACGCAATCCCCGGCAGGCAGTCGGTCAGGAGATTCCGATGTCGCGATAACCATCAGGAAGGGTGATCGGTTCGATGGAGGGCGGTAGTGTACCTGGCTCGGGAAGCGGAGGCGGATCATTGATTCCGCCTGGGTTCTCAGTCGGTGGCATAGCGCGGTATAGCAGCCGGTTTCCTTCGATAACCTCGCCGAAATAGCTGCCGCCGCGCCATACCTCAGTCTTGCGGCAGCGAGATCCGACGCACTCTCCGTTCCGTGACACAAACAAACCGAGCGATTCGAAAGCAATTGGATTCCCATTCGAATCGTATAACCACGTTGTGAGATGATCGCGAATCCAATCGGCCGCGCCGCAGAATTCGAACCTCTCTTCCGTGATACTGTGGCTGACGTTTCTGTACGACCGGAGCAACTGATCAAGCTTCTCTTGGCGATCTTTCTCATTGACGGCAAAGTCAATCACGCGGACTGCTTCTTCAGGCAGATGATCGAGGCCTTCTCGAAAAAGAAAGCCGGCTGCGATATCAGTTATCGGCAGCGAATACCCGAGAAAGACAACGCAGGTTGCCTGCTCAAGCGCACTAATGGCGTGCTGCCACGTCAGCCGCAGCACGGGTTGCTCGTTCAGCTCCGCTTTCGTCAGAACGGGTGGAATGATCATGGGCTCCGTCTCAAGAAACGGCTCGACCGTCTCCACCTTGATTTTGTCGTGGCCGTAACCGTAGTGCTCGAACCAAGGCTCATGGTGTCGCACTGCTTCGATAACATAGGGCTTCGGATAGCCCAGCGGAATGCGCCAGTTCATTGAGCCATGCAACTTGAGCAAGAGCATTTCGCCGGGCTCTGCGATCGCCGCCGGAGTATCCCGAACACACGACTCCGACATCCGGCAAGGGAAACCGTAACCCCAATCCGGGGTCCACGCGTTCGATGTGATGTTCGCCGGGTAAAACGTCCACAGGGCTTCATCAAGTATGTCGTCGTAGTTGAAAGTGATGCATGTGCTCTTCGTCCGAATGCAGTGGCCCGCGAACAGCCGTAACTCGCCAGCGTTCTGGATCCCATGGCTCTTCGCGTCGGAAATCCGCTTGCGAAACGATCGCTTTAGCTCGTTGACAATCTCAGCGAAGACGTGCTGTGTTTCGGTACGATGGTCATGTGGCATTTCACGGACAAGTCTCGTCATCAATCTTTCGAGATTGATAGAGCCACGAGGATGGTCCGGATGCCTCATCTCCATTTCGATCAGAGCGGCTGGATACGAAAAGCTCTCGAATTGCTGACGGAGTGCCTCTCCGCCGTAGTCATCCACCAGCAGAGGAGCGGTTGGCAAAAAGGCTCTCGTGAATCCAGCGCCCAAGACATAGACGGTGCGAGTATTGGTTTCGCTCATGGCTACAGTAGCCTCGATTGAAGGCGGGTGGGTCGGTTGAACATTGCCTGCCGCCCGGACAAAGTCAAGTGACGTAGGTCAGGCTTTGCCTGACGCGATGCCACTTACTCTCCGACGTTGGTTTCAATGTCCGAAAACGACAACGGCTGCGGGTGTCGACCAATGCACGCCCAATCGGGGGGATAGACTCCCGCTTTCACCCATCGGTGGAAGCTCGACGCGGCCCATTGGCTCGGACAGGCGACATGGCCGTGCTTGACCGGATTGAAATGCACTTCATCGAAATGCCGCTCGAAATCCGCTTCGGTTTCGATGGCGTGCTCCCAGAATCGCGGCTGCCAGACGCCACGACGCCGTTCACGTTGCCGCCCTTCCGACACTGCCGTTTCCGTGTGGCCGATCGACAGCCACGCAGATGTGAACGTCTTCTTGATCCAGCCCCAACGTTTGGAGAAGTCGGCATCACCGGGCGGCAACGACCAGATGGCATGCAGATGGTCAGGCAACAGGACGACCGCCTGCATTTCGAACGGCCATCGCAACCGGCAGCGGCGAAAGACGCTCCCCAACAGCAGCCGCGCGGATGGGTCCGCAAACAATTTCCGACGACGATCAGTCACCACCGTAAAGAAAAACGTCCCCCCAGGGATCCACGCTCGTCGATACCTCGGCATCAAAGCTATATACCACCCGCACGCCGAAACGTCAGGCAAAGCCTGACCTACGTCTGACTCAGAACCAGACCTCTCGCCGCTGACGGGCCGAGGATGTTCAATACGGCGAGAACGAACTGTCCGACTGGCGTGGTTCGACGTGCTGGTGTTGGGGGAGGATGTCGGCGAGTTCGAGGACTTTGACGGGGCAGGCGAGCCAGTCGTGGCGGAGGACGATGAGCAGGTCGCAGAGGTGGGAGGGGCGGCCCTGGAAGTCGGAACTGTGTAGCTCGAAGGCGACCTTCATGCCCTGCCACGTCCGCCGCAGCCAGCGGACGTCAGCCGCGCCCGCGTCGGGCATGTCCTCGAAAACGTTCTTCTTCTGCCGCTGCGGGAGGTTGAGGGCTTCCTGGTCTTTGTGCTGTCGTTCGCTCAACCAGCGGCGGTAGCGGGCGGCGATGTTTTGCATGTCGCCCCAGCGGGAGTAGAGTACCTGATAGGAAAGACCAGCCTCGTTCTTGATCTCGTATTGGCGCGGAAACCGCCTGAGCCGCTGGATGATCTCGTGCAGGGCGGAGAGCACGTCGTCATCGGAGTATGTGTTCCTCCGGGGCCGGGCGGGAGGCAAACCGGCGGCCGCCTTCAGCTTGACCCACGAACCGAACTGCGAATAGACCCGGTTGCGCGGCACCCCGGTTAGCCGCAGATACGTTTCCAGACTCAGGTCCTGTCCTTCGTCAAAGGCGACCTCCTGCAACAGGTTGATCATTTCCTGACGGTCCAGCTTGATCGGCCGGCGTGCCACAGTAAGCTCCTCTGAGGGGAAAAGATGCAGCTACTCCGATGGGCCGGTGTTGCGCGTGACCGGCGGGTGATCGTGTGCCGGGGCCGCGTCCGTCAAACAGCAGGCGGGCCGGGTGCCGGGCTCACATCGCGAAGCAGTGGAGTAGGTCAGGCTTCGCCTGACGACATGGCTCAGATGCACGAACGCTGTTCCATCACTCGATCACGGCATTGGATCGTCAGGCTGGGGAATGCACATGGCTCAGCAGCGCACACCCGTCCGAGACCGCATGACTGGCCTCCTGCTGGCAATGTTCGTTCAGGCCTCCTTGGCCATCGGCGGGGACGAGATTGTGGTGCGTCGGTTCTCGGGGAATCCGCTCGTTTCATTCGCGTCGTCTGAAAGCCTCGGCAACAAGATCAACGGTCCCTCCGTGATTCGCGTGCCGTCGTGGGTTGAGGCTCCGTTGGGGAAATACTACATGTATTTCGCGCATCACAAAGGTAAGTTCATTCGCCTCGCGTACGCAGATTCACTCAGAGGTCCCTGGACCGTCTACGAGCCGGGCACTTTGCACGTCTCTGAGGCGGAAGCATTCGTTGGGCATATCGCGTCTCCAGACGTGCACGTCGACAATGAGGCTCGCGTGATTCGAATGTATTTTCATGGTTCCCGAAGAAACGAGAACCAGAAAACCGGAGTGGCCATCTCCACCGATGGTCTGCGATTCAAGGCGGCTCCGACGATTCTCGGAGATGCGTACTTTCGAGTTTTCACGCAGGGCGAATTCTACTACGCGATCGACACGTTTGGCGAACTAAATCGTTCCCGGCATCCGGAGCGGGGCTGGACCAAACGAGGACGGCCATTGGTTTCGCCGGTTGCGGTCGACGACGAGTACGGGCGCCGAACAAACGTGCGCATCCGACACTCTGCCGTATGGGTCGAGAAAGACACCCTCTATCTATTCTTCACCCGCAAAACGGACGCTCCCGAACGAATACTTCTGACACGTGTGCCGATGGAGGGCGACTGGAGTGAGTGGAGGGCCGAAGAGCCCGTTGAGGTCATGCGTCCGGAAACATCCTATGAGGGCATCGATTATCCGATCGCACCATCTCGGAAGGGGGGTGCGATCAACGTGCAGCAACTGCGCGATCCGTATGTGTTCGAAGACAATCGCCGTCTCTATCTTTTCTACGCTGCCGCAGGCGAAATGGGCATCGCGGCCGCCAGAATCGTGATCCGAGAGTAGGGCGGCCGTCGATCATCAAGAACGGCTGCGACGCCGGGTGATGCTCAACGCGGGTAACGAGTTTATTTGACGCAGGCTTGGGCGAGTTGTTTTTGCCGGGCTGTGGCGTTGAGGAGGATTGGTTTGCCGCATGGCTGGTATTTCTTTTGCGGCGATCACCGCGGCTTTGATTGCTGCTGGTGCGGTGTGATTCATCGGCGTTGTGAAGTGGGCCCCAATCTTCGGACCACTGGACACGATTCCTTAGCCCGCGTGTCTCGCTGCGCCCATTCTCTTTGGCGATTTTGGTCGCCGGGCGTCGTCGGATTGGTTGGGGAGTCTCCCGAAGGGGCGTTGAACACGGTCTTGGTCTCCCGACGGGGGGGACGAGCCGGGGGCGGGGGCGGATCGAGTCGTCCGAATGGGCAGGGAAGATTGTGAAGCGGAGGGGCGCTCCGCCAACAACGGCCAGCCGCCGCAGAAGGCGGACGGCGGCAGAAAGCAGTCACGTTTGTCGTCCCTGGGGAAGAACCGGCCCCACGGATCGCCGTGGACCGGATCGTCGGTCGCGTC
>JAJDEI010000197.1 GCA_029259845.1 Planctomycetaceae bacterium
CTGGACCCTGTGCCATTCGACCGCCGGCGTGGCGGCCAGTGCCTCAGGGTCATGATCATGTGAGTGATCTCCTTTCACCCACACGGTCTGCAACTTGCTTGCCACTCTGTTCACGAATCAGAGGGTTTTGAAACTACCTCAGAAGTTTCTGGCCGTTCATCTCGTCGGTCTGCTTGCGAATCACGATCATGCGATATGGCCGGCCACAGGCGGCGGGCTGGCCGGCGAACTCGGCAACATCTTCGCGTTTCAGGATGAGAGTGTTGTCTTCGCGGCCGATGACGATGTTCTCTTTGGCCGGAGGGCCTTTTGCTCGCGGCTGTGCCGTCACGTTGTGGCGAGGCATTCGTTTCAGTTTTGTCCATGCGGAGGTATCGAGGCCTTCCGCCCGTTTTTCGACATTCGCCATCGCTTTGTCGCCGAAAGAGAACGTGCTATTGCGATTGGCCCGCCGATCCAGGTATTGCGTCTGACGGTACGCCGTGTCGCCTCGAAAGACGATTTTCCGGAACCCGCAGTCTTTCCGGTAATCGGCCACGCCATCGCCTTCGAAGGCCGCTCCGTCTTCACTCGTTTGGTTGCCCGATCGATGGACGATCCGCAACGGTTCCCGAGTTTCTGCCCGAGAGCGCAGCAGAGGGTAATCGCCCCAGAGTCCTTCGTAAGACAGGTCCCTGCCGAATTTGCACTCGCCCGTGGTTTCGACGATGGAACCGTCCCTATCGGCCGCGGCACACTCGGAGAATTCGTCCGGCGGCCTGTTCCGCACGTTTCGTCGAGCCTCGTCAATAGCGGTCTGCAGACAGCCCCTATCCGCCTTGCTTTCAAAACGTCGGCAGAAGTCTCCGGCAGTCGGCGCTTCAGGAATGCGTTTGGCGCCGAGTGCGTTCAGATACGCTTCGTCCCCGCGCTTCTTTTTCAGATCTTCCAGACACGTTCCGTCTGCCATCGCGTTGAAGGCCCTGTTGAGTACAGGGTCAGACTCATGATACGGAAAGTGACTGTGGAGCAGTTCCACATGTCGGCCGATCGTGATCTTCGCCATGATGTCTGGTGCGTTGTTTGCGCCGATGACCGCGTTCGGCGTTCCTGAGGATTGCCTTTTCAATACGTCGCCGCCGAGATTTATGAGCTCTCTTCGCAGACGCTGCCTGCCGTTTTTGATAAGCTGAAGTCATCACCCGAACGCCTTTTCTGTTCCGCTTATTGCGCGGTCGTGATAACACTCAATACGCAGAACACAGCGGGGTTTCGGGTGTTTTTCCTAAAAGCCAACTCAAAAGGCCGCTTGTCCAAGGACTAGCTTTGGCGACGGCTTTGTCAGAGATCCCTTCGATCGCCCCTTCTAAGCGATCTGTCACCGCATCAATGGCATCTTTCGTGTGCAATAGATCGTGAATCTCCTTCGGCACCGGCGCGCCGTTGACGGCGTCGTTGATGCCGATCCCAAAGCTTTCGAGCAGGTCTCGCGCCGCCTGCCCGCGACGATGCGTGCTGGGCACAATGTGATGGGCGAAGAGGCCATCCCCTCGCTTGAGCCCCAGGTTCCTTCGCAGGATGTTCGCGTTCAAACCCGACAGCCTGTCCAGGAGTTTCCTGGCTCCGGGGACGGCTAGCACTCGACCGCTGTCGAGTTTGAGGAGCAGTTTGCTCCTCTTCCCGATAGCATACCCGATGATCTGTGCGCCGCCCAATTCAAGCCCGAGTTCGAGGGCCACTGGGGTCAGCATGGCGGTGACCAGCGGACCGGCTCCGGCCAGACGGTTCTCCATTTCCTCGTCGGTCGGAACGGCGTTCGGATGGTCAGGGTCGTCGTGCTTGAGGAAATACCTGTCCCAACCTGCGGCGTCGGTGAGATAGGACGGCCCGCGCCCGTACTTGCCGCTCATTAACTCCATGAGGTCTTCAATGTCGACCATGAGGCGACGCAGCGGCTCTGCTTGAGTCCCGAACCAGCCGACCTCAGGCGAATAGTTCCGATAGACCTTGCCTCCGATGGGGAAATTTTTGTTGCCAACGGGAACATACAGGCCAATCAGATTGCCGTGTTCGTCATAGAGGACCCATCCGCCGGCAACCTGCTTGGCCGTGCCGGGAAAACCATTGAGATCAAAGGGGAGTGACTGCCCCGCGTCCTCTTCAGGAATGCTGAAGAAGGCTTGCTGTGGGGGGTTGCTGGCGAGGCCGTATTTGAAGCCGGCTTGGTAGCGTTGGCGGCGTTCGTAGTTGGCGTTGTGGTAGGGGTTGGCGTCGTCGTGGTTGCGGATGCCGTCGCCGTCGATGTCGGAGTCTTCGCTGTTCGGCGTGCCGTCGCCGTCCATGTCCTCGAAGTCCGGGACGCCGTGGCCGTCGACCACCGCATCGGCGGAGAGGTCCTCGCCGGAGGCAGCAGGCCGAGATTCGGACTGGGGGCATTCTGGCCTTCTTGGAAGTCGGCGGTGGCTTTGTTCCAGGCGGCTTCGAGGGGCTGGTCGTAGCGGCCGCTGAACTGGCGGACGATGTTGCCGGCGGCGCCGTATTCGGCATAGGTGTAGCTCTGGCCGTTGTCGGTGCGGGTCCAGGTGTTGCCGTTAGGGAGCGTGCCGCTGTCGGTGGTGACCGGGCCGGGCGGGGCGCTGTCGGCGGCGCCGAAGGCGCTGAACGGGTCCCCGAGAAACAGCTCCGGCCGCGAGAGGTTGAGCGGGGCGCCCATCGCCGCGCCGGGGTTGAACGTCGAAGGATCGAAGCTGACGCTGCTGCCGGTGGCCGTGCCGGGCACCGTCGCACCGCTGGCGTCTTCGTCGTGGGAGGCGGTGACGTAGGTGTGGAGAAAGTCGTCGATCTCCCAGCCGTCCGGGGCCAGGTCGAGGTCTTTGTGGAAGGCGTAGGACTGGTTGGAGGAGGAGGAGGTGACCGACCAGACGTTCATGCTGGGGCTGATGAGTGCATTTCGCCCGACTGCGAGGAGCTGCTGCCGCCGCTGACGGTGATGAACGACAGGTTGCTGTCGATGGTGTTATCGGCCGTGTGGGAGCCGTCTGCGGTGATGGTGGTGCGGGTTTCGCTGGCGCCGTTGTTGGGGCTGGTGACGAGCAGGTCCATGTGGAAGCCGCTGTAGGACGAGTTGTCCCGCAGGCTGTTGTTGACGACGACTTGGCGGTCGACGGTCTGGACGGTGGTGGTGACGGAATCGGAGAAGCCGGCGGTGATCTGCAGGTCGAGGTCGTAGGACTCCCCGCCGACATAGGCCGCGGAGCCGCCGCCGTTGATCACAAAGTTGCCGTGGACGTCATCCAGCGAATTGGTGAGGGAAGCTTCGCTTTCGGTGACGGTGCCGTCGGGGGCGATGTTTTCATCGACCGAGGCGGTGACGGAGCGGGTCCGGTTGGAGATCACGCTGCCGTTGAGCACCAGCGAAATGCCCCCGCCGCTGACGTCGCCGTGGTAGACGGTGGTGAGTTGGTCGTTTTCGCCGAGGATGTAGGAGGAGTGG
>JAJDEI010000198.1 GCA_029259845.1 Planctomycetaceae bacterium
GACCTGCTGATGAACCTCGATCCGGACGTCCTCGAAGCCGTCTTGAGCCGCTGGATTCACGAGGTGCTCGGACTCGAACTGACCGATGACGACTTGGCGGCGGTCAGCATCGACGGCAAGACGCTGTGCGGCACACTGCGCGGGCATGCGCGGGCCGTGCATCTGCTGTCGGCGGTCGATCATAAAACCGGTTGCGTGCTCAGCCAGTGCCGCGTGGATGAGAAGACCAATGAGCACAAGGCGGCGTTGGAACTGCTGAGGACGATTGTGCTGGAGGGCCGGGTGATCGTCGGGGATGCGATGTTCTGCCAGCGCGATCTGTGCGAGACAATCGTCGATTCGGGCGGCGACTACTTCTTCCCGGTGAAGGAGAACCAGCCCACGTTACTGCGGGAAATCAGGCTGGAACTGGCCGCCGAGGAGGCGGCCTTTTCCCCCCTATGAACAGCGGGCACGTCAGCAAGACCACCAGACGGCCAGCACCATCGAGAAGGGTCACGGCCGCATCGAACGTCGCACACTCATCAGTAGCACGCGGCTCAACACGCACCTCGACTGGCCGCACGTCGGCCAAGTCTGCAAGATTCTCCGCGAGCGCACCATTGACGGAACGACGAGTGTCGAAGTGGCCTACTGCGTGATGTCGCTGGACCGCTCACAAGCCTCCGCCGAACAACTGCTCGCGCTGGCTCGTCGCCACTGGGGCGCGATTGAAAATGGACTGCACTACGTGCGCGACGAGGCCTTCGGTGAGGACAAAAGCCCGATCTTTCGCGGCGACGCGCCGCAGAACCTCGCCGCGCTGAGGAACGCCGGCCTCAACTGCCTACGGCAACTCAAAATCGATAACATCACCGCCACCCTACGCAGCTTCGCACGGAATCCTCAACGCCTCTTCGCTATCCTTGGCTATCGGAACTAAACGTTTGCCCTGACCCCTCTTCTTCCAGTACGAGACAAGCAAATCGCTTATCTTCTTCCGCTTGTCAGCAGACGCTATCATGCGACAGCCTGAGTTCGGCGAAGAACCGTAGCCGATCGGATACATCGCCCTCATAAATTGGGAAACCAGGGTCAGCGGGCAATCATCCGCTCCTGGACCGCTGACGGATCCGCTTGATATGCGATTAACGACTTCACGGACGGCGTTCCTGTTGGCCGCTGTGCTGCTGGCCCGTCCGCTGGCGGCGGCAGAGTGGCCCGGATTCCGTGGACCCGCCGGAGCGGGCAGATCAGACGCGGCCAGCCTTCCGCTCGCCTGGAACGATGGCCAGCGCGTCCTCTGGCGGCAGCCGCTGCCGGGACGAGGATCGTCGAGCCCTGTCTTCTTCGGCAACCGGTTGTTCGTCACCTGCTATGACGGATACGGACAGTCCAAGGAGGAGCCGGGAGACATTGAAAACCTGCGGCGTCTGCTGTTGTGCTTCGATCGCGAAACCGGCGAGCTCTTGTGGACGGCCGAAGAGCCGGACAACACCTGTGCGGGCGCCTTTGCGGGATTCGTCCGGTTGCACGGGTACGCCTCCAGCACGCCGGTGACGGACGGGAAAACGGTCTATGTGTTCTACGGGTGCAGCGGCGTGTTTGCGTACGGCCTAAATGGGACGCGGCTTTGGCATGCCGATGTCGGTGTCCGCAACGACGCCTTCGGCAGCGGCGCTTCGCCCCTTCTGTTCGACGATCTGCTGATCGTGAACGCCAGCATCGAGGACCGTGCGCTGGTCGCCTTCGACCGCAAAACCGGAGCCGAACGCTGGCGGACCGGTGGCATCAACCGCGCCTGGAGCACGCCGGCCATCGTAACAACCGCCGCCGGAAACCCGGAACTGGTCGTGAGCATGAAGCACGAGTTCAAAGGGTACGATCCCATGACCGGCAAGGAACGCTGGGTCTGCGACGGTGTGAACGGATATGTCTGTCCCAGTGCGGTTTCTCATGGCGACATCGTGTATGCCATCGGCGGCCGACGCGGGATGGCGGTTGCCATCCGCACCGGCGGACAGGGCGACATCACCGAATCTCGTCGGCTGTGGGTGCAAAAGGCCGGATCCAACGTCTCCTCGCCCGTCTATCACGAGGGGCATCTGTATTGGATCAGCGATACGGGCATCGCCTTCGTCCTCGACGCATCGACCGGCGAGATCGTCACGCGTCGTCGCATGCCGGACGCGGCACCCATGTATGCCTCCATGACCTACGGCGACGGCAAACTGTACGCCGTCTCGCGGGAGAACGGGACGTTCGTGTTGGGCGCGGAACCGACGTTGCCGCAGCTCGCCCACAATGTCTTCTCCGAAGACGACAGCGACTTCAACGGCAGCCCGGCGCTCAGCGACGGTCGCATCTACCTGCGATCCAACCGATACCTGTATTGCATCGGCGAATCGCGACCACATCATTCGAACTGAGCCAACCACTCCGTCCGCCGAAAGGCCCCTGATGGCCAAGTTTGCGACGTCCCCTCCCGACATTACCCACATGCCGCCCGGCATCCCGTACATCGTGGGGAACGAAGCGGCGGAGCGGTTCAGTTTCTACGGGATGAGGACCATCCTCGTCATCTTCATGACGAACTACCTGCTCGACATGACCGGCAGCCCCGCGCCGATGGACGAGCCGACGGCGCGGGCGTGGTATCATGAGTTTGTTTCAGCAGTCTACTTTTTTCCGATTCTGGGAGCGGTTGTCGCCGACTGGCTGCTCGGCAAGTATCCAACCATCATCGGCCTGTCGCTGGTCTATTGCCTGGGGCACTTTGTCCTCGCATTGATGGAGGCGCCGCAGTGGGTCGGCTTGGAGCCTCGCACATTGCTGGTTATCGGACTGGCGCTGATCGCAGTCGGTTCGGGCGGGATCAAGCCGTGCGTCTCGGCACATGTGGGAGACCAATTCAGCACCAGAAACCAGCATTTGCTCTCGCAGGTATACGGCTGGTTCTACTTTTCGATCAACCTGGGTTCGACCATCTCGACATTGCTGACGCCCAAGCTGTTGGAGCTGTACGGGCCCGGCTGGGCGTTCGGGGTCCCCGGGATATTGATGGTGATCGCGACGTTTTTCTTCTGGCTGGGCCGGCACACGTTTGTCCATATTCCGGCAGCGGGAAACTCGTTTTGGAAGGAGACGTTCGGCCGGAAAGGGCGCCGCACGATCGCCAATCTGATTCCGCTGTATGTGTTCGTTGCCATGTTCTGGGCGTTGTTCGACCAGACCGGCTCGTCGTGGGTGCTCCAGGCGAACGACATGGAGCGGACGGTCGTGGCTTACGAGACTCCGGTCTCTGCGGACGGTCCGGCGCTGTCGGTCCGCGTGCTGTCGCTGTTGCTTTCTCCGGTGGGTGAGGAGGGCACGATCGAGCGATTCGAATTGTTGCCTTCGCAACTGCAGGCGGTCAATCCGATCCTCGTGATGCTGCTGATTCCGGTCTTCTCCTACGGGGTTTACCCGCTGCTCGGCCGGTTCTTTGAGGTGACGCCGCTCCGACGGATCGGAATCGGCCTGTTCCTCACCGCCATTGCGTCGGTCGTGCCCTCGCTGATTCAAACCTGGATCGACGCGGGCGGGAGGCCCCCTATGAACTGGCAGGTGTTCGCCTACGTGCTGCTGACCGCCGCGGAAGTGCTCGTCTCGATTACCGCTTTGGAGTTTTCTTACACGCAGGCGCCGAAGAAAATGAAGTCCTTCATCATGGGGCTGTTCATGCTGTCGGTCACCCTGGGTAACATGTTTGTGGCTCAGGTCAACGAATATATCAGCGAGATGCAAAAGCAGGGATCCCGGTACCTGGACGGAGCGAACTACTTCTGGTTCTTCACGATTTGCATGGCTTTAACGGCCGTCGCCTTTCTCATCTGGTCACAGTTCTACAAGGGGCAAACGTTTGTCCAGGGCGACGATTCGGGACCGACCCCATGAGTATTTAGCCGCGCCCGTTAGGACGCGCGCGTCACCGGCGCCGCGCGCTTCCTAACGGGCGCGGCTAAACGGCGATTTGATGGGTGGGGGCGATCGAGGTGCGTGCGACGTGTTCCGTCGTGCGGTGTGGCTTGGTAGAATGGAAAAACGATCGCACCGTGGGCGCGATCCCGAGATGGGCTGGGATTTCTGGGCGAACGATGAACACCGACGATTTTCTCGACGCGGAGATGAACCGGCGGCGGTTTCTGGGCGAAGGGGCCCGGAGCGCGGCGGGGGTGGCAGCGGCTGGCGTGGTGGGTTGGCACGCACCGGCGGTTGCCGGCAAGACCTCTCCGGCGGACCGGCTGCGGGTGGGCGTGATCGGTGTGCGGTCACAAGGGAAGACACTCGCTGTTGAAAGTGCGCAATTGCCCGGGGTGGATGTCGTCGCCTTGTGCGATGTCGACGCATCGATGCGACAGCGGGCAGCTCGGGAGTTGGAGAAGGCACAGCCGCGGGTTCCCCGGCGGTTTGCCGACTTCCGACACCTGCTCGATGATCCATCGATTGACGCCGTGCTGATCGCGACTCCCGATCACTGGCATGCCGCGATGACTGTCCTCGCCTGTCAGGCGGGAAAGGACGTGTACATCGAGAAGCCGGTCGCCCAGACGATCGGCGACGGAAATCGCATGCTGGCCTTCGCCGAGCGCGAACAGCGCGTCGTCCAATGTGGGCTGCAACAACGGAGCGGCACGCATTTTCGCTCGGCGGTCGAACTCGTCCGCGGGGGAATGATCGGCAAGGTGCGTTTGGCGAAGGCGTGGTCGGTGCATCGTCGTCAGCCAATCGGTCGGAAGCCGGATTCGGCTGTGCCCGTCGGCATCGATTACGACTTGTGGCAAGGACCGGCCCCGGAGCGGCCCTTCAACGCGGGCCGGTTCCACTATCACTGGCGGTGGTGCTGGGACTACGGCACCGGCGAACTGGGCAACTGGGGCGTGCATCTGCTGGACATCGCCCGCTGGGGGCTGGGCGTGGAGCTTCCCGACCGTGTCGCTGCGACCGGAAGCCCGCGACCGACTGAACAGACGTCGCAGACTCCCGACACGTTGACTGTCCAGTATGCCTATCCGGATGTCACGATTCTCTGGGAGCACCGCCTCTGGACGCCGCACGGCAACGAAGGCCGCGCGACCGGGACCGCCTTCTACGGCGACGAGGGCACGCTGATCGTCGATCGCAGCGGCTGGAAGGTCTACGACCGCAGCGAGTCTCTGACAGCCGACGCCAGTGAACTCAAACGGGCTCACCTGAGTGACTTCTACGAAGCGGTCCGCCAGCGGACTCAACCGGCATGCGACCTGCGCACCGGACAAATCAGCAGCACGCTGTGCCATCTGGGAAACATCGCGTTTCGTCTGGGCCGCGAAGTGAGGTTCGACCCCGATACACAGGACTTTGGCAATGACACGGAGGCGAATCGTCTCCTTAGCCGCGAGCATCGATCACCGTGGGAGTTGCCCGAGTTGGAGTACAGCCTTTAGCCTGCGTCGTTGCAGCCTAAAGGCTGGACTCCAGCGCCTGAGCTTGGGAACGAGGTTATGAACTCCGAAGGCAGGAGGCCGCATGTATGATGCTGTTTTTGTAGGGGCGGGGCATAACGCTCTGGTGTGTGCCCATGATCTGGCCGCGGCGGGTTGGCGGGTGCTGGTGCTCGAACGTCGCGGGGTGGTGGGCGGCTGCTGTGTAACTGAGGAGTTGTGGCCCGGTTACCGGGTCTCGTCGGCGGCGTACGTCATCAGTCTGCTGCTCCCGGAGATCGAACGGGACATGCAACTGGCAAAGCACGGGTATGAAGTGCTGCCGCGCAATCCGTCCTCGTTCACGCCGCTGGAGGACGGACGGTCGCTGTTGCTCGGCCCGGACCGGGAGTTGAACCGTACCGAGATCGCCAAGTTCTCGCAGAAGGACGCGGAGGCTTATCCGCGTTACGAGGAGTTCCTCACGCGGGTCGCTGAGCGCCTGGAACCGGTGCTATCGCTCGCCCCGCCCGACCTGCTGCCGCTGCCGGCCTCGTGGCGAAAGCGGTCGGTCGGCAACAAACTGCAGAATGCCAAACGGGGCTGGGATCTCTATCGGGCATTCGCCGACTTGGGCGAGGAACTTCCGGAGGCAATCGAACTGCTGACCGGGTCCGCGACGTCGCTGCTGAACCGCTGGTTCGAGTCAGACGAACTCAAAGGGACGCTGGCGACCGATGCCATCATCGGCACGTTTCAGCCCCCTTCTTTGCCAGGGACGGCGTACGTGCTGCTGCACCACGTGATGGGCTCCTCCGGCGGCGCACGTGGCGTGTGGGGGTATGTCAAAGGGGGGATGGGAAGACTGAGCGAGGCGATGGCGGCCGCCGCAACGGCGCGCGGAGCTGAGATTCGCACCAATGCCGGCGTTGCGGCTATTCTGACCACAGACGGTCGGGCCACCGGCGTCCGTCTGGAGAGTGGTGAAGAGATTGCCGCCCGGACGGTCGTCTCCGGTGTCGACGCCCATGTCACTTTTGAGCGGCTGTTGCCCTCCGACACGCTTCCGCAACCGTTCCAGAAGGCGGTGCAGCGGATCGACTATGCCAGTGCGAGCATGAAAATCAATCTGGCGGTCAGCGAACTGCCGGATTTCACCTGTCTGCCGGGCCACAACGAACCGGGACCGCAGCATCGGGGCACGATCCACGTCGGGTCGTCGCCGGAATACATCGAACGGGCGTATGACGACGCCAAGTACGGGCGGCCATCGGAGCATCCGGTCGTGGAGATGACGATCCCTTCGTCGGCCGATCCGTCACTGGCGCCGCCGGGGCATCACATCCTGTCGTTGTTCGTGCAATATGCGCCGTACAAGTTGGCGGCAGGCACGTGGGACGAGCGCAAAGAGGAGTTCGCCGACCGCTGCATCGCGGAGATTGCCCGCTACGCGCCCAACGTGCCGGATTCGGTCCTGCATCGGCAGGTGCTCAGCCCAGCCGATCTGGAGCGGACGTTTGGGCTGACCGGAGGCAACATCTTTCAGGGTGCCATGCCGCTGCACCAGTTGTTCAGCATGCGGCCCGTGCCCGGCTGGAGCGACTATCGGACGCCCCTGTCTGGACTGTATCTGTGCGGAGCCGCCACGCATCCCGGCGGCGGCGTGATGGGCGCATGTGGCCGCAACGCTTCCCGCGAGATTCTTCGCGATGGGAAACGGTAGGCCGAGTCAGCAATTCGGGGAAAGTCGCGTCTTCAGCTGGCGACGGCCCGTTTGGCCGATTCCTGCTGGTGGCTGGGGGAAGGCTCGGTGGCGACGCGGATGGTGGCGGGAGTCGTCTGGCGGGCGAGTCGGTTGCGGTCTGCGAAATAGATGGCGGCCAGAAAAATTCCGGTGGTCGCCGCATGCAACAGCAGGTAGGCAAAGACCATCGGGCCGTGCACGAACCAGAATGTCGCCGCCCAAACCGCAACGGCAGCGATCATCATGGATCGCAGCGAAAAGTACCCTGTTGGATCATCTCCAGTTGTCATGTCGTTCTCAGTTCTTCGTCAGGGGGGGTAAGCGTCCGTCGGAGGCGTTCCCATCCGCCGTGGCGGGTTCGGGAGCGATTCCGACCTCGTTTGAGATGGGCGAGTGTAGCTCTTGTCGAACGAACCACACGTGACTTTCCAACACGGTCCGCAGAATTCCCGCGATTGGGAAGGCTGGCTCCCGTTACCGGGCTTGCCTCGATGCGATCAGTCCTGCGGCTGTGTGGACTCTTGCCAACATCGGCCACCGACCCGGATGATTGAGGAATCGTCACCCGGGACAGTCCAGTGCGGTGCACCCACAACCCAACTGACGAGACGGACGGCACACTGAGTTTTCACGAACCTTCACGCATCGGCGCGGACTGTCCCGTGAGTGACGGCAAAGGGAACCTCCGCGTATCCGTACTACAAAGGCTTCAAAGTTTTGTTTCTTGCGCAAATTTCCGACGGCGATGGAGAACTACGGAAGAAGCGAAAGGGACGGAAAAAGGCCGGGCGGCTGATGACGGCGGTTGTGGGGTCGGCGGTCCCGCACCGAGGAATTCGCAGGATTCGCGTGATTCGTGGTTCAAAACAGGAAACCGCGAATCACGCGAATGCGGCGAATGTCATTGACCGGCATGGCCGCCAAGCCCGCCGTCCTTCCGCGTCTTCTGTGGTTCCTGTTTTCTGGC
>JAJDEI010000199.1 GCA_029259845.1 Planctomycetaceae bacterium
CAACCTCCCGTGGGCGAACACATGATTGACTCCGAACGAGAGCCGGATGCGGGAAATCCGCACGTCCGGTTCGACGAGCGGGATGTGGAAACGGAGCATCCAACGATGCCACCGCGCCACATCTCGACTCTACCTGACGAGACAAAGCCAGGAAGCGACTGTCTTGGGGCCCCTGTGGAAATCGGCCTCAGGGCCCGCGTCCGTCGTGGGCCTCAGTCGTCCTTGGGCAGCCGGTGTCCCAGCTTGTCGCGTTTGGTGGCGAGGTAGCGTTCGCGGTGCTCGTCCGGCGGGGCGATGATGGGGACCTGGCCGACAATTTTGAGGTCGACCCAATGCTCGAAGGCAGCCGTCTTCTTGGGGTTGTTCGTGAGAATGCGAATCTTGCTGAGACCGAGGTCCTTGAGGATCTGCAGGCCGACCATGTAGTCGCGGAGGTCGGCCTGAAAGCCGAGGCGGTGGTTCGCCTCGACAGTGTCGAGCCCATCGTCCTGAAGCTGATACGCTTTGAGTTTGGCGGTGAGTCCGATGCCGCGGCCTTCCTGCGGGAGGTAGACGACGGCACCGGTTCCCTCGCGGACGATCATTTCGATCGCCATGTGCAACTGGTCGCCGCAGTCGCAGCGCAGCGAGCCGAGGATGTCACCGGTGAAGCAAGAGGAATGCATCCGAATCAGCGGAGCCTCAACCGATGAAAGATCGCCCCACACGATCGCCAGCGGCTCCTGACTCTCGTGTTCAACGGAGTATGCGATAAAACGGGGGGCGCCGTATTCGCCGGTCTTGATTTCGACATCCGCTTCCCGGTGAATGAGATGCTCGCGCACCCTTCGGTACTGAATGATCTCCGCGATCGAGACCATGGGGATATCGTGCTCGACGGCGAACTCCTGAAGCTCCTGCAGATCCGCCATGCCCGTGCCTTTACGGCTGCACATCTCGATGCAACAGCCAACGGGTCTCAAACCGGCCATTTTGAGCAAGTCGACGGTCGCTTCGGTGTGCCCCGCCCTGCGGAGAACGCCCCCTTCCCGCGCGAGCAGCGGGTTCACATGCCCCGGACGTACGAAATCAGACGCGATCGAGGAGGGATCGACCAGTGCACGAATCGTCGTTGCACGTGCTGCAGCGCTCACGCCCGTCCCGCTATCGCGATGATCGACGAACATGACAAACGGCGTCTGATGGGGCGACGTATTCGAGGAGGGGTCGACGATTGGATTGAGCCTCAACCGCTCGGCAACGTCCGCTGTCAGGGGAGCACAAAGCACACCGGCCGCCTGCCGCAGCATAAAATCGACCATCTCCGGCGTGATCGACTCCGCCGCACAGATCAGGTCCCCTTCGTTCTCCCGTTCCCTTGCATCGAGCACAATGACCATCCCTCCGCTGCGCAGGGCATCGAGCGCTCGGGAAATGTCGTCCGCCGAGCGACGGGGGGCCGGAGGGTCTTCGATTTGAACGTGGGGCATCGGTGAACTCGCAAGGTGATTCGTGTCGTACTTCACCTATTGTTCCCGCCAGGAGCGCGGCGTCAACGATCGGGGCGAGCTTGAAGAGGCGATTTGGTGTTGCGGAGGCGATTCGTCATGCGACGCCGGACGGGACATGGTCCGGATTTGACGGAGAAGGGACCGCGGATGACGCGGATTGAGCGGGTCAGTACGGAATTCGTTTCTTGTTCCCAAAGCTTGGCTCCCAAACACGGGTTCGAGAACGAGGGAGAGATGAAATCGTACTTCGCGCTGTTCTCGCTTGCTCCTGAGCGAGGAGACTCCCGTCGCGGCAGATGCGCCCGGGCCATTCAACGAATGAGCTTGGGCGACCTTGTAACCCGAAGCGTTAGCGAGGGACGAATCGCTAACATGTTTGCTTCCTCGCTTACGCTTCGGGTTACCATTGAGACCATTGAGATTGTCACCGTCGGTCTTCTCTCACGTGAGGCTTTGAATGGCCCTGATGGCTGCGCCCTGGATCTCTTGTTGAAAAGGATCGAGACAGATCCGCGAGAATCTTCCCGATCTGCGTCATCCGCGGCCCATTCCCACCAGTCGACGCGAAAAAGGCATTTCGACTCCGAACGGCCTGAGCAGACGGACTTCGACGCCGCCCAAACGCGACATCTGCTTGACATCGCTGCCCCCAATGTTATCTTAAAGTATGGTCGAGGTTTGCGCCACGACTCCCCACCGTCGCAAGACGATTCCTGCCTGACGTTCCCCGCCGTTCGACTCCACGAAGGATCCTCCGATGCGTCGACCGACCCGTTGTTGCTGCCCTCGCTGTTCACACATTCTTGGGGCTCTGCTGGTTTTGCTGATCGCTGCGACTGTCGGCGTTATTCCGCAGGCGGCACATGCCGATGAAGCCGACGCGGCGGTCCTGTCCATCGGCCCGGCGGCTGATCAGGGAATCACGCTCCGGGGACCGGATTCGCGGCAGCAGGTGTTTGTCACCAACACACAACCGGAAGCTCGGCCGGATGACGTCACCCATCAGGTGACCTACGCCGCAGAACCGGCAGGAATCATCGAAGTGACGGCGGACGGACTCGTCAAGCCGCTCGCAGACGGGACCGCAACATTATCGGCGACGACGGCGGACGGACAGACCGCCAAAGCCGACGTGCACGTGACCGACTTCGCTGCCGAGCGGCAGATCAATTTCAAGAACCAGGTCGTCCCGGTCTTTACCAAGCTGACCTGCAACAGTGGCGGATGCCACGGCAAATCGAGCGGCCAAAATGGGTTCCGACTGTCGTTACTCGGCTTCTACCCGCAGGACGACTACGAGTTTCTCGTCAAGGAAGGCCGCGGACGCCGCCTCTTCCCGCCGGCTCCCTCGGAGAGCCTGTTGTTAAAGAAGGCGACCGGCGAGATGCCGCACGGCGGTGGAGCAAGGCTCGAACGGGACAGCCACGAGTACCGAGTGCTGGAACGTTGGATCGCCCAAGGCATGCCGTACGGCAGTCCCGACGATCCGGTTGTGACGGGCATCCAGTGTCTGCCCGACCGACGGACCATGGACCGGGACGATACCCAGCAAATCACCGTCCAGGCAACATACAGCGACGGAACGACCGAAGATGTCACCCGTATGGCGCTGTTTGAGGCGAACGACACGGAACTCGCCGAGTCGTCGAAAACGGGACTCGTCCAAACCACCTCACTCGCCGGCGAAGTCGCCGTGATGGCCCGCTATCAGGGACAGGTGTCGGTCTTTCGGGCCACAATCCCGCTCGGCGTCGAAGTCACCGATCTGCCGCCTGAGCGGACATTCGTCGACGCAGCCGTGTTCGGCAAACTCAAAGAGCTGGGCATCCCCCCCTCTCCGCTGTGTGACGACTCGACGTTCCTGCGGCGGGTCTACATCGACATCACCGGGACGCTTCCCACGGCGGAAGAGGTCGACACGTTCCTCGCCGACCCGTCTCCCGACAAACGGGACCGGCTGATTGACGAACTGCTCGACACCCCGGAGTACGCCGACTACTTCGCCACCAAGTGGAACGCCATCCTCCGCAACAAGAAGCGGCAGAACGAAGACCTCCCCGGCACGTACGCCTTCCGCCAGTGGATTTGGCAGTCGTTTTACCAGAACAAGCCGTACGACCAGTTCGTCAGTGAGCTCATCACCGCCACCGGTGATGCCCGCTTCAATCCGCCCGTCGTGTGGTACCGCGAAGTGGGCGAGGTCAGCGAGCAGGTCGAAGACACGGCCCAGTTGTTCCTCGGTTTGCGAATCCAATGCGCCCGCTGCCATCACCACCCCTTCGAGAAGTGGAGCCAGGACGACTATTACAGTCTGGCGGCATTTTTCAGCCGCGTCGGCAAGAAGAACCTCCCGGTCGGCACCGGCATCTCGACGAAAACCCGCGATCGGCGGCTGTTCCACAACGAAGGCGCCGCCTCCCAGAAGAATCCTCGCAGCGGCAAGTCGCTCACACCCGCCGGCTTGGGCGGCGAACCCCTCGACATTCCGCCGACCGAAGACCCGCGTGCCTACCTCGCTGACTGGATGAGCGGTCCGCAGAACGCCTTCTTCGCCAAGTCGCTGGTCAACCGCTATTGGAAGCACTTCACCGGTCGCGGCATTGTCGAGCCCGAAGACGACATGCGGGAGACGAACCCGCCGACCAATCCGGAACTGCTCGACGGGCTCGCGCAGCACTTCATTGAGAGCGGCTTCGACCTGAAGGATCTGGTCCGCACTATCTGCCGTTCATCGACCTATCAACTCTCCGCCCTGCCGAACGAGTACAACCTCAAGGACCGGCAGAACTTCTCCCGGTACTATCCCAAGCGGCTCACGGCGGAGGCATTGTTCGATGGTTTCCATCAGGTGACCGGCGTCCCCCCGAAGATCGGCAGCCTGCCGGTCGGAATGGGGGCGAGCGAAATGGCCGATGCGACCATCGCCCCGTACTTCCTCAAGGTGTTCGGGCAGCCGCAGGCCGACACCGCCTGCGAATGCGAACGCTCGCAGGATGCCAACCTCGCGCAGAGCCTGCATCTGCTGAACAGCGCGGACGTCCAGAACAAAATCGCCAACGCGTCGGGCCGGGCCGCCGGGCTCGCCAAGGATGAGACCCGCACAAAAGAGGAGAAAGTCCGCGAACTGTATCACTGGGTTTTCGCCCGCGACCCCGAGCCGGACGAACTCCAGATCGCCATCGCCCACATTGACAAACACGCCGAAACTCCCCAACCGGCGTATGAGGACCTCGTCTGGGCGCTGATCAACACCAAGGAGTTTTTGTTCAACCACTAACGGCCTTCCCCGCACTCCCTCCTGCGTGGTGGACAATGTTCCGACACCGGGCGCGAGAGGACGACATCGCTTGCGGTTTCGCGGCACGTTCGCGGTCCCATTGCTCTCGATGATCGCACTTCTCCGCAAGCGGTTTCGGAGACCAATCGGACTTCGCCCCTTAAGAGTTCTGCCTGCCATTGCTCATCGGTTCCACCGACTCTGAATCGCGCACGGACTGATCGCCCATGCCCACGTTTTCCTGTTATCGAACTGTCGTCGCGGCGACGGCAGTCGTTGTCGCCGCGCTCAGCATCTCCTCAGCGCCGGCCAATGCCCAACTCCCGCAAACGCGGCTGTACGTTGTCTCCCCTGCCGGGGCGCAGGTCGGGTCGATCACCGAGGTGACGATCGCGCGCGGCGATGATCTGGATGAAATCGACACGTTGCTGTTCAGTCATCCGGGCATCTTCGCCACGCCGGTGATGCAGGAGACTCCCACCGGACCGCAGCCGGTCGCCAACAAGTTTCGCGTCGCTGTTGCGAAGGATGTGCCGCCGGGACGATACGAAGTCCGGGCCGGCGGACTGTTCGGGGTCAGCAACCCCCGCACGTTCATGATCGGCCGCCGCGCGGAACTGCAGGAAACTGAGCCGAATCAAACCGTCGAACAGGCCCAGCAGGTGGCGGTTGGCAGCGTTGTCAACGGACTGATCAACGGCGCCGGCGACATCGACTTGTTCCGTTTCTCTGCCAAAGCATCACAGCGCGTCGTCCTCGACTGCCAGGCCCAACGGATCGACTCGCGTCTCAATCCGACGCTCACACTCATGGATGCGACCGGGCGGCCGATCAAATTCGCGGAGAACGCGTACTATCTCGACGATCTGCTCGTGTTCGACGTCCCCGCCGACGGAGTCTACCTCGTCCAACTGCGCGATGTCGCCTTCACCGGGAGTGCCGACCACGTCTATCGACTGGCGATTCACACCGATCCGCACATCCGGTTCACGATCCCGGCTGCCGGACAAGCGGGGACGACCGGCAAGTTTACGCTCTACGGTTTCAACCTGCCGGGCAGTGAACGAACCGAATCAACGTCCGCCGGTGCGCCGCTCGAGAAACTGATGGTCGACATCGCCGTCCCCGCGCGTTCCGCCCTCGACGAGTCGTTGGCCGGCGTGCCGTCCAACGCTGCCGGACTCGATCTGTTCGCTTACCATCTTGATGCCGCGAACGGTTCCTCCAATACGGTCTTCCTCGGTGTCACAGACGGAACGGTCGCCTCCGAACAGGAGCCGAACAACGAGCCGTCCGCCGCCCAGAAGATCGCCGCTCCGGTCGACCTCACCGGCCAGTTCGCCCCCCTCAAGGATCTCGACATCTACGCCCTCGATGCGAAGAAGGATCAAGAGTTCCACATCGAAATCGTGGGCCAACGAGGCGGCGTGCCGATCGATCCGGTGCTCAAAGTCGATCAGGTCACCGTTGACGACAAAGGCACCGAGCAGGTCAAACAACTAACCAATCAGGACGACTTCACCACCAACCTCGCCGCCAACAGTTTTGACACGGCGACCGACGACCCGGTCTTCCGGCTGAAAGCTCCTGTCGACGGAACGTATCGCCTCTCGGTTCGCGACCGGGCGTATGAGCACAATGGGCACCCCGATCTTGTGTACCGTTTGATCGTGCGGACCCCGCAGCCGGACTTCCGTCTCGTCGCCGTCCCGTCGGGGAGCGTGGCCGGCAAGACCTGGCCGGTCAGTTTACGCCGAGGCGACCACTTCGCGATCGACGTGCTGGTGTTCCGCCGCGACGGCTTCACCGGCCCGATCGAAATCGCACCTTCCAACCTGCCGTACGGGATGGAAGTTACGGATCTGACGATTCCGGAGAATGGCACCAAAGGCACACTCATTTTGACCGCGACCGCCGATGCCGCCAGTTCCTTGGTGCCGTTGCGACTCGACGGCACGGCCACGCTCGACATGCCGTCCGGCCCGAAACTGTTGAAACATCCGATCCGCGCGGGATCGGTCGTCTGGAACCAGGCCGACCCCGTCCCCGCCGTGAGCCGCCTGACCGACTCCTTCACCGTTGGCGTGATGCAGGAACCGGCACCGTACCTTGTGTCACATCAGACGCCGCGCATTGAGGTCTTTCAAGGCCGCCAAGTCCTCATCCCGCTCAAGCTGGCCACTCCGCCCCCAGGGCCCGCCGAGGGAGAGGCGAAGCCGGGGTTGGAGAAAGACTTGGTCATCAAGCCGACAGGTCTTCCCAAAGACGCCAAAATCCAGGCGGGCGATGTCACGATTCCCAAGGGGCAAACGTCGCAGACGATGCGGCTGTTCGTTCAACCGGACAGCCCGCCACGCACCTACGTGGTGCAGTGGACAGGGCAGGTCGAAGTCCCCTACCGCCGCAATCTGGCGAAAGTAGCCCGGCTCGAAACGGCCAAGACGCACGCCATCGAAAAAGAGCAACAGTTGAAGGTCCTCGCCGACCAGGCAACCGCCCAGGCGAACGATGTGGCCACGCGGCTCAAACAGGCGACCGAGCAAGTCACGCAGACTCAAGCGGTCGTCACCGCCAAAGAGCAGCAACTGGCCGAAGGGAACAAGGCCGTCGCGCAGGCAGTCGCCGCGCTTGATGCGGCCACCAAAAACGCCGCCGCGCTCGAAGAGCAATCGAAGAAAGCTGCTGCAGATGCCGAAGCTGCCAAGAAAGCCGCCACGGAGGCTGCGGACGACGACGCGGCCAAGACACAAGCCGCCGAAGCCGAAAAAGCAGCCGCTGCCGCCGCCGCTGCTCTTGCGACAGCGAAAACGGCCGTCGAACAAGCCAAGCAACAGCACACAACGGCAGCCGCCCAAGTCAAGCAGGCGACCGACGAACTGGCCGCGGCAAAGGAGCCGCTCCCCAAACAGCAGCAGGCACAGCAGTCGCTGCAGGCGGAGAAGCAGAAAGCGGATCAGTTCGTCGCATTGCGAACCGAGGCCCACAAGCCGGCCGAGGCGGCACGAAAAGCGGCCGAGAAGGCGGCGACCGATGCCGCCAATGCCGCCAAGCCCAAGAACCTCAACGTCACGCAACCGCTGCCGCCGATTGTCGTCGTCGTCAAACCGGCCCCGGTCAAACTGGATGTCAAACTCTCCGCCGCAGAGGTCAAAAAGGGGGCATCGGTTGATGCGACCGTGACCATCACCCGGCAAAACGGGTTTGCCGGCCCCGTCAATTTGTCGGTCGGAGTCCCCGCAGGAGACAAGGGCCCGATTGCGTCTGAGTTCACTGTTCCCGCTGACGGAACCACCGGCATCCTCAAATTCACAATCGCGGAGAACACCGCGCCCGGAGTGATTTCCAACCTTGTGGTCCGCGCCGTCGTCGACCTGAGCGGCGAAGCGATCGTCGAAGCACCAATCACCGTCAAGGTCGTGGAATAGCCAACCGGCGTATCATGAAGGCCCTGAATCTCAAACGGCAACGCACACCGCTTGCGGCTTAGTCGGAAGGGGGCGGGGCGTTCGACCGTCAACCGTCCAGCACACGATTCGGCACTGAAACGGCTCACCGCTGATCGAAACAGTCCATCGACCAGTTCACCTGAGTGACGTCACGTCCTCTTTAACCACAGCGTGGCCAACCAAGGAAACGACTCCCGTGAGACTCTGCACTCTGATTGCGATCGGCATCTCTGCATTGAGTTTCGGCTCCGCGTTCGCCGATGACGAACCGGGCCCCATTGCCGCCGAACAGGTCGCTCTGGAGCGACCGGTCGATTTCCAACAGGACATCATGCCCATCTTTCGGGCGAAATGCCTGGCGTGCCACAGCGCGTCAGTCAAAGAAGGCAATCTGATTCTGGAATCGGTGGAGACCATCCTCAAGGGGGGCGACACATCTCCGGCGGTTGTCGCCGGCAAACCGGAGGAGAGCCTGCTGCTCAAGCTCGCCTCACGCACCGAAGAGTCGTTTATGCCGCCGATTCCCAACGATGTGAACGCGAAGCCGCTCACGCCTCGCGAACTCGGTTTGCTCCAGCTGTGGATCCAGGAAGGAGCCAAAACGTCATCCGGTTCGGGCGCGGCGATCAAGTGGCAATCCCTGTCGGCGAGCCTACATCCGATTTACAGCCTCGCCCTCTCACCGGATGAGACATTGGTCGCAGCCGGCCGCGGCAACCGCATCACCGTCTACGATGTGCTTCGTCAACGGGCCGTCGCCACTCTCGCCGACCCGGAGCTCGGGGACGTCGCCCATCGCGATTTTGTGCACACGCTCGATTTCAGCCCCGACGGCCAATGGCTCGCATCGGGGGGCTACCGTGTCATCAAACTGTGGCAGAAGGTCTCCCCCATCGAAGAGCAGCGGTCGCTGGAAGGCGGTGTGGCGAAGATGGCCGCATCGCCGGATGGAAACTGGATCGCCACCGGTCGCCCCGACGGCACCGTGCGTCTCGAACCGCGCACGGCCGGCGGGGAGGTTCGCACACTGGAGGGGACCGGCACTGCCGTGTCGGGACTGGCGTTCACCGCAGATTCAGCCGCTCTTCTCACCGCTGCCGCGGATACCGTCCGTCGCTGGAACGTTGCCGACGGCGCACTCATGGGTGAGCTCAAGGCGCCATCTCCGGTGCTTGCCGTGCTTGCCTCTCCGGATGGGGCGCAGGTCTTCACCGGGCATGCCGACGGTGTGGTCCGAGTCTGGTCGAATGAGCAAATCGTCCCCAAGGCGGCGGACGCCCCCGCCGAGCCGGCCACGCCGCAGGCCGAACTTCGCGGCCACGAGAAGCCGGTCACGTCGCTCACCTGGGCAACCGCCGAAGGTCCCCGGCTCGTTTCCGGCAGCGAAGACGGCACGCATCGTCAGTGGGACGTCGCCGCCGGCACTGAGGCCCGCAAGCTCGAACACGGCTCAGCCATCGTGTCCGTTGTTAGTTCTCCGGATGGCAAGCAACTTGCAACGCTCGGCAGTGACGGCGTTGTGCGGGTCTGGGATGCGACCGGCAACAAACTGGCCGACCTGCAGGGTGACCCACGCCAACAACAGCAAATCGCGACACTCAAAGAGAACCTGACCGTCGCCCAGTCCCGCAAGGCAAACGCCGAAGCGGCCGTCAAAGAGACCGAAAAGGACATCACCGGTCGCGAAGAGTCGCTCAAGAAATCAAACGAGCAACTCGTGGCCGCCCAGAAAGCGGTCGAGGAAGCGAAGCCCAAGGTGCCCGAAGCGGAGAAAAAACAAAAGGTTGCGACCGACGCCGCTGCCGCCAAGCCGGAGGACGAGGCGCTCAAGAAAGCTCAAACAGACGCAGAAGCCGCCACCAAAGCGGCTCAAGACGCCCTCAAGAAGGCTGAGGACGCGGTCGTCTCCGCCATGCGGGGCGTCGAACTGTCAGAGAAGAGTATCGCGACGGCCAAGACCGAGTTGACGGCACGCCAACAACACCGCGACGCCGAGATTGCCGGCGAAAAACAAGCGGCCGAAGCGGCCACGGCTGCTGAAGCCCAGGCGAAAGAATCGACGCCGGCCCTGCGAGGCGTGGCGTTCACCGCCGACGGCAGTGCGGTGGCGACCGTCGATGCGAACGGCCTCGTGGTCGTCTGGCATGTGGCGACACAACGTCCGTTGGAGACCATTCCCACGGAGACATCCGTCGTCACGCTGTCCTCAACCGGTGATGCGCGGCTGCTGGCGGGGACCGAGGACGGGCGGTTGTTGGTTCTGCGTACAGAACCGCAGTGGCAATTGGCCGGACATTTGGGACCGGCAGCTGATGCCGGCAACGATGTCACCGCTTCCGTGCTCGAGGGGCGCGTGCTGGCGATTGACTTCAGTCCGGACGGAACGCAATTGGCTGCCGGCAGCGGGATTCCCTCACGCAGCGGACAACTGACGATCTGGAACGTCACCGAGCGTTCGCTGGAACGGGAGATTCCCGAGGCTCACAGTGACACGGTGTTCTCCGTCGATTTTTCCCGGGACGGGGCGCTACTCGCCAGCGGCGCGGCTGACAAGTTCGCCCGCGTGTTCGACGTGGCGACGGGCGAGTTACAGAAAACGTTCGAGGGCCATACCGGCCATGTGCTGGGCGTGTCGTGGCGGGCGGACGGCAGCCGCATCGCTACCGGCGGCGCGGATAACGCCATCAAAATCTGGAACACGACGACCAGCGAGCAGACGCGGACCATCACCAGCCACAAAAAGCCGGTGCTCGGCCTGTCGTTTATCGGGATCGGCGAGAACATCGCCTCTGCCGGCGGCGACAAAGCCGTGTTGCTGCACACCGCCTCCAACGGCAAGAACTATCGCCGCTGCGATGGCTCGACCGACTTCGTGCACGCCGTCGTCGCTTCGCGGGACGAGTCGCTGATCATCGCTGGCGGCGAAGACGGCGTCCTCCGCCTTTGGAACGGCAAAGACGGCAAACTGATAACGTCCTTCGATCCGCCCGCGGTTCCCGCCCCCGGCGACGAACAGGCCGCCCAGTAGGGGATTGTCGGGAGGGTTTCCCAACAAGGGGATAATCGGCGTCGCTCCGTGTTGTGGCGAGTGCAATTCATCCAACAGTGCTGACGTCTGGGCGCACAACCCGACCCGAGCTTAGAGGACGATGTGGGTGTCATTCCAGAGTGTCAAATTCGGTGGTCAGGATGAACCACGAAGCTGAAATCCCGGACTCCCAGATCGTTTGCCAAGCGAAGCAGTTCCTAGCCACTGCAGAGCTCTTACTTAAACATGTTCCGTATGTCGTTGCCCCGTCCGCATTGAAGTGTAACGCCGCCTTCGCAATCGAACTCTTCATCAAGTCGCTTGACTCACATTGGGTAATGCACAACCTTTGCGATGAAATGGGCGCAGGGGCCAGTGCCGTAACATCGAAATCAAATACCCGCGACCATGATCTCGACGTTCTGTTCGAGAACTTGCCCGACGATGTCAAGACGCATTTGACCGATTCATTCCGTCAACCCACAACGTCGAAAGATGGCACCACGCTCAAGAGCCTGTTGAGCCGATATAGTGACACCTTTGAGGTGGAGAGATACATCTTTGAAAAGCGAGCCGAAGGGGCATCGCATCCCATTCGGGAGATTGTTGATCTCGCGCGGTTCTTCGGCGAGGTCGTATGTTCGATGCCGCCAGTGCGACGCTAAACCACGCTCATGAAAGTACCCGCGTAGGGTGGGCTGTGCCCACCGCACGGGAATTGAGCGTCGCTCTCTGTCGTGGTGGGCACGGCCCACCCTACATGACTGCTGCGGGGATTGTGAGGTAAGTCGCAACCGATCGGCGGTCCCGTCGCTGACGCTCGGGGCTCTGATTCGTTTGCCGGTGTTGATCCACAAGCGGTAGTGAATCGTTTCGGTGCGGTTGAAGTGTGGTCCATCTCCGGCGACACTGCGGGTTGAGGTCGTCTCCCCTGCGTCGAACCATTTCCCCCTGTGCGGACGGGACTGAGCCATGAGTGAGCAACTGCGGCGGCGGATTCTTGATGAACTTGAACGGTTGGTGCTGATCGACCCCCACACGCACATCGACCCGCAGGCGGCCGCATCGACGACGCTGGCGGACATCATGGGGTATCACTACTACACCGAACTGGCGCATTCGGCGGGACTGCCGCGCGAGCAGATTGAAGAGGCGGGGCTTGATCCGAAGGAGAAGGTCGGACGACTCGTGGAGATGCTCGGCGACCTGGACAACACGATTCAGGTGAGTTGGCTCGTCGAGATGTGCCGCGAGTTTTTCGGCTTCGAGGAGGAGCGGATTACGCCGGACAACTGGGAGTCGCTGTACGACTCTGCCGGGCACAAGATGGCGCAGCCCGATTGGGAACAGCAGGTGCTGCGACAGAGCAAGCTGGAGAAGGTCTTTCTGACCAACGATTTCGACGATCCGCTGGAAGGCTTCGATACGTCGTTCTACATCCCCTGCCTGCGGACGGACGAGCTGGTGTTTCATCTGACGAAGCCGGAAGTGCGGCGGCGATTGGAAAACTCGTCACGAATCCACGTCCGGAACGCGGCGACATTGCGTGAGGCGATCGCGCAACGGTTTTCGCACTTTGTCAGCCGCGGGGCGAAGGCGTGTGCGATCTCACTGCCTCCGAATTTCGAACCTCACGACGTCGATGCGACGGCTGCCAACTCAACGATCAGTGCGGCGTTTTCTGCGCAATGGCTCACCTCGGATCAGGCGACGATCCTCAGCCGATTTGTGTTCTGGACGCTTGCCGAGCTGTGTGCGGACCATCATCTGCCGTTCGACCTGATGATCGGCGTGAACCGCAGCGTGTACCGGTCGGGGGTGTATCAAGGCATGGACCTGTTCGACAAACGGGTCTCGCTGCTGCAGTACAAGGAGCTGTTCAACTCGTTTCCGCAGGTGACGTTTCCGGTGTCGGTTCTGGCTCAGACAAGCAATCAGGAACTGGTCAGTTACAGTTGGATTTTCCCCAACGTGGTCACAAACGGGCATTGGTGGTACTCGAATGTTCCGGGGTCCATCGAAGCGGACACCCGCAGCCGGCTGGAGGCAGTTCCGCAGACGAAGCAGATCGGCTACTACAGCGACATGTACAAGCTGGAGTTCGCGCTGCCCAAGTTTCGCATGTACCGCCGGGTGCTGGCGAAGGTGCTTGCCGGGGCGTTCGTCGAGGATCGCGGCTGGTCCGAAACACGGGCGATCGATCTCGGCAAACAAGTGCTTCGCGGGAATGTCGAACGCATCTTCGGCGTGTCGTAGCACAGTGTTTGGCGTTGGAGTTCAAGCTCTTGGTTGGAGTTCAGCCTTTAGGCTGCGGAAGCAAGCGAAAGCTTGAACTCCAACGTCCGAGTCAAGGTCTGACACGTCGCTTGCCCGGAAGACTGACCACGGCGCGGCTGTGTTGATGACGGGAGATGACGTGTCCGGTTCTCAAGATTCGCCGCCGGGGTTCTTTTGCGTCGGCTGTAACATTCGGTTTGTCGGCGATAAGGAGGGTTGCTGCCCGCGGTGCGGAGTTGCTGTCGATGTCGCATCGACGATGGCCGCGATGCCCACGCAGCTTTTCAAGTCGGGGCCGTTGCCGGATGACGCAGCCGGTGCTCCGAGCACCGAATCGCTCCACAAACTCATCGGCCGGGACTTGCACGTCTACGCCTGTCGCTCGCTGCTGGGGCGGGGAGGCATGGGCTGGGTCTACCTGGCCGAGCATCGCGACCTCGGTCGCCAGTGCGCGCTGAAGATCCTGTCGCCGCAACTGGTCGAACAGGACCGTGACTACCTCAAGCATTTCTGGAACGAAGGCCGGGCGGCGGCCAGCTTGATGCATCCGCACATCGTCACCACGCACGCCATCGGGGAGGCGGACGGTCACCATTTTCTGGAGATGGAGTTCGTGCGCGGCCAGTCGCTTCAGCACCGGGTGGAACGGGGACCGCTCACGCCTTTGCAGGCGACGTCCATCATTTGCCAGATTGCCGAGGGACTGGCTGCTGCGCACCAAGCTGGGGTGCTGCATCGCGACATCAAACCGGACAACGTCCTGCTCACGCACCGGGGCGTCGCCAAGATCGGAGATTTCGGACTCGCCAAACGGCTGCTTCCGGACAAGAACTCTCCCCTGCAGGAATCGCTGGCCGGCACGCCCCAATTCATGGCTCCCGAATTGTTCGAGGGAGAAGCCGCCTCCGGGGCGAGCGATGTCTACTCGCTGGGGGTGTGCTATTTTCTGCTGCTGACCGGCCGGCTTCCCTTTGCGCGGCCGAATTTGAACGAACTCATCGCTGCGGCGCTTCACGCACCGGTTCCCAGCGTCCGCGACGTGTGTCCCGAGGCCACTTTGGGAATGGCCGAATGTCTCACCCGTTTGACGGCCCGCAGTCCGGCGAACCGACCGCAGTCGGGAATCGAGGCGAGCCATCTCCTGCAAGCGGTGCTGGGACATCTTCGCGACCTCGAAACGATGATCCACGATGCGTTCGACGCCACACAGGCGGTCCAATGGACCAGAACGGGCGACCAGTTCCGGCTTGAGGTCACGCTGCCGGATGGTCGCGGTCAGACCGTTTATATCGAAGACAGCGATCATCGGGCCGAACAGCGGCTGCTAACGATCTTCAGCACGTGCTGCGAGGTGCAACCCTCCTACTTTGAACGGGCTCTGCGGCTCAATGCCCAACTTTCTCACGGCGGAATCGCCATTCGGGATCTCGATGGACAGTCCTACTTCGTGATGGCCGATACCTATCCCAGAGGGACCGTCGACACCGAAGAGATTCGGAAGAGCGTCCTTGAAGTCGCCCGTCAGGCCGATTCGGTCGAGCGGGAACTGACGGGGGCCGATTTCCATTGAGGAGATTCCGGCCGTTTCGGGAACGGGATATTGATCCTGCTCCTCCCTCCTCGGTACCTTAGACTATGAGCCCCTGAGTGATTGGGCGCTGATTGCGCCCGTTCCGATGTTGGGGCAACGATCACGTTTTGGTTGTGGCATGCCAGACCGCGCTGGGGTGAGCCCATCGTGGTCGCACCCGCTTGATGCTCACGAGGACCAGTCATGCAGCGTTGTGATGTTATTCGCCTGATCGCCGGAGGTTTCGTCGTCCTCTGTTTTGGCAATGTGTCACCCGCGGTTCATGCCCAGGCGACCGCAGCGCTGGTCACCCGGGGCTTCGACACGACGGCAGCCGCCATTGCCAACGGCGAAGAGCGGCAACGCCAACCGGACCTGCACGTCTTCGAGGTGCAGTTCAAATCAGTGCGGATGCTGTATGCAAACGTCACCAACCCGCAGACGGGCGAAATACAGCGGCAACAGATCTGGTATCTCTGCTACCGGGCCGTGAACCGCTCGCTGGCAACGCGTGCCGACGAGACTGACACGAAGCCGGCCAACGTGCTCGATCCGCCTCCCGGTCCGACGCAGTTCATTCCGGAGTTCACGTTGGTCACCTACGATCGGCCCGGCTCGGAAATTCCGACTCACGAATACCTGGGCGAGATTGTCCCGGAGGTCCTGGCGGCGATCAATCAATCGGAACGGCGTCGTGCCAGCGACCCTGTCTTTCTGGACGCTGTCAGTATCGTCCAACCCCTCCCGCAGGCGGTCCCGGCCGACGAGAGCGACGCCGACTGGATCTACGGTGTCGCCGTCTGGCCCAACGTCGACCCGGAAACCGACTTTTTCAAAGTCATCATGCGGGGCTTCTCCAACGGCTACGAGCGACGGCAGGGCGACAATGGCGAAGCGGTGACCTGGCGTAAGACGCTTGTGCAGAATTTCGCCCGACGCGGAGACCGGTTCGATCCCAATCAGATCGAGTTCGAGATCGTTGGTCCACCCGAGTGGGTTTATCTCCCGGACGTTGCTTCCGGCGATCTGTAACCGGCAACCGTTCCCTTTCGGCAGATTGGCGAACGGTGGGCGGCGTCCTGCGGTCCGCTCGCCAAACCGGGGCGGGGTGTTCTATCCTCTTCGATGATGACTGATCACCCTGAACTCCCCGACTCTCGTCGCCGGATCGAGGCCGCGTTCTCGCCCTGCCTCACCGGTCGTTTGGCCCACTCGCTGGCCGACCTGTTGCAGGCCCATTTTCAGGACGTGACGGCGTCCCGAGGACGGGTCCTCAATTGGAATTCGCCGCCTGAAAACGTCGCACTCGCGCGGAAATGGCTTGACGGGCAACCGCTTGATGCGGCCGGAAAGCGTGATTCCTTCGCTGATGACGTCGCGGAGCGGTTCTCCGCCCTCGTGCAGACGATTCTGTCGCGGGGGAACAACCTGCACGACCCGCGTTACATCGGGCATCAAGTTCCCGCGTCATCGCCGTTGGCGGCGCTGTTCGACGCGGTCGGATCGGCGACAAATCAGGTGATGGCCATCTACGAAATGGGGCCGTGGGCCAGTGCGGTGGAGCGGTCGGTGGTGGAGACGGTCGGCGAGCAGCTTGGTCTGCCGCGCGGCACGTTCGCGGGACTGATCACTCACGGAGGGTCGCTCGCCAACCTGACGGGCCTGTTGACGGCGCGGAACGTGCGCGTGCCACAATCGTGGGAGTCGGGCGTCGCGCGGCCCGGCCGTTCGCCGGTGCTGGTGGCCCATGCAGACGCCCATTACGGAATCACTCGCTCTGCGGGCATTCTGGGACTCGGCACGCAGCAGGTGCTCCGCGCCCCGCTGGACGATCGCCGTCGCATGGACCCCGCCCAGCTCGACCAGTTATTGGCCGACTTGCGGGCCACGAGCACGCCGATCGTCGCCGTCTGTGCCTGTGCGTGTGCGACGCCGATTGGAGCTTTCGACCCGCTGGAAGAGGTCGCTGCTGTTTGCCGGCGGCACGATGTCTGGCTGCATGTCGATGCGGCTCACGGCGGGGCGGCGGCCTTCAGCGACAAATACCGCCACTTGGTCGCCGGACTCGATCAGGCGGACAGCGTTGTCTGCGACGCCCACAAGATGATGTTCGTCCCGGCCCTGTGTGCGTTTGTGTTCTATCGCAACCCGCAGCACCGCTTCGAGGCCTTCCGGCAGGACGCTCCCTATCTGTTTGATCCGTCGACCCCCGGCGAAACAGCCGAGTACGACAGCGGGCTGATGACGATCGAATGCACCAAACGAGCCGCCGCCTACGGACTGTGGGGTCTGTGGTCGCTGTTCGGCCGGCAACTGTTCGCCGACATGGTCGACACGACGTTCGATCTCGGCCGCACGTTTTACGAAATGCTCATCGCCGCTCCGGACTTCGTCCCGCTGCATGAGCCGGAATGCAACATCGTTGCGTTTCGCTATGTCCCCAAGCAACTGGCCGACTCCGACCCGGACCGCATCGGCGAATTCAACCGTACGCTCCGCCGGCGATTGATCGAATCGGGTGAGTTTTACATCGTCCAGACGAACCTCGACGGCGTCGGCGCACTTCGCGTCACCATCATCAATCCCCTCACGACGGCGTCACACCTGTCGGACCTGCTCGACGCCATCCGGCAAGTCGGGGAAGCGATCCTCGCTGAACCGTCGCAACCAACGAGCGCGGACTGACAGCCATCGCTTGCGGATTAGCAACACCAACAACTGTCCCATCACCCGAAACAGAGCGCTGCAACCCAGCGCTGGATCTCCTCCTCCGGCGATTCGGCATCCATCAACTGCCGAATCTCCCGCAACAGCCGCACCTGTCGCGGCGTGACCGGAACCGGTGTCATCGGCGCGGGGACGACGGGCACGAGCCGCCGTATGATCTCCTCGGCCAACGGAGTCACGCCCTCGCCCGTCAGTGACGATACGTGCAGCGCGCCGGGCAGAATCTCATCGCCCCACACCGCCGGCAGATCACTTTTGTGCGCGACGACGATCGCGTGCGGCCATGCGCCGACGAGGTGCCGATCGTCGTCCCGCAGCGGCATGCTGACGTCGACGAGCACGACCCGCAGGTCAGCGTTCACGATCTGCTGCCGAGCCCGTTCGATCCCCTCCGCCTCCAGTTCGTCCGCTTCCTCGCGGAGACCGGCCGTGTCGGAGAGCAGAACCGGCCATCCTTCAAATGCGGTCTCCGCCGTTACGACGTCACGGGTCGTCCCCGGCTGATCAAAGACGATCGACCTCGAAAACCCGACCAACGCGTTGATGAGGCTCGACTTCCCCACATTAGGCGGTCCGCACAGCACAACTCGCCAGGGCTCCGTCAGATGGACTCCGAACGCGGCCCACGCCAACAACGCATCGGCCTGTCGTTTTGCATCATCAGAACTCAGATGTCGCAGTTGCTCAAACCTTTCTCGGAGTAATCCGCTCTGTTGCTGCAACAGGACATCGGCAGTTCGCAGCGTTGTTGCGCGGGAGAGGACAGCAACACATTCCCTGTCGACGAGGGATTCTCCTGTGTCAGAAGCGGCGGCTTCGGAAGCGGCAGTTTGAGAAATGGCAGACGACGAAGAGACACGGCAACCGCGTGATTCGAGATCGGAGACGATTCGGACTGCGGCCGCCTTCCCTCCGTGACAATGAATCTCAAGCACATCGTCTTCGGTCCGACAGACGACGACCTCCTCCCACGGCGTCGCGACCTCTTCCGCCGGCACATCGCCCCACTCGCCAAAGGTGACGCGTCCGATGGGCAGTTCCGCGATCGGATGCCGATTGGCCGCTCGAAACAGCGGCGGCGGACCGTCGATAAGGCAGACGTCTCCGGTCACCCGCACGGTTGCAACCGCTCCCCGTCCGGCCGGGGTCAACACACTCACCGATGTCACGGCTGAGCCTCACGGGCGAACAGATGCCTTGCGGCGACCGCCAATCCCTGCAGTGTCAAATGCGGTTCGTAGCGGGCGCCGGGAGGAATGCGGTCGGCATACAGATGGGCCGCTCCGCCAGTCAACAACACCAGCGGCTCCGGCGGGCAGCCGAGCGACGACTCCATCCGTTCGCAGTACCCCAACACAGCCTGCCAGTGGCCCCAGTAGAGACCGCTCTTGATCGCCGCCTCGGTGTTCCGACCGATGACCGCCGGCTCCTCCGACGACAAGTCGGACAACGGCACGTGCGGCAGGACCGCGGTGTACTCGTGCAGTGCCCGCGCACACAGTTCCGGACCGGGCAGGATTGCCCCTCCGACGAACCTCCCGGTCTTGGACACGGCGTTCACCGTCGTCGCCGTCCCGACGTCGATGATGATCGCCGGTGTCTCCGCGGGTCTCAAAGCGTTTGCAGCGATCGCATCCAGCAGCCGATCGATCCCGACCCGCTGCGGTTCGTCCACCCCAATCTCGATCGGCAACGCGGTGCGATCTGCCAACACGTCAGGGCGAGGCCAATCAACGGGCCACTGCGAGACAAGACGTTTGATCTGTTGCGGATTGGAACCAGTGATCACCGCCCGGGACCCGTTCTTCTCGACCGTCAGTGCGGCGCGAACTGTTCGCCACAACTCCGGATCGTCGACCGGCGATGCCACGAATGCGTCGCAACGCGGCAACGGGTCCGGCTCGGCCGAGGACTCTGTTACGGGCTCGCACAAGGGATCCCGGAAAAGGCCAAACTTCACCCGGGAATTTCCCGCGTCGACGAGCAGCAGCTCTTGTTGCGGCGGAGACAATCGCTGATGGGGAGGTTGGAGTGGCACGGGGCTATGTCTCGTTCACGCGGTCAAGGATCCGCTGCCGGACAACCTGGGCGTCCGCCCCTTTGAGAACGCGCATGACCTTGCCCATCAATGGTCCCACAGCCTGCAGTTTGCCTTCACGGATGTCGGCAACCGCCCGGTCGTGCTCGGCGATTGCCGCATCGATCGCCGCGTCCATTTCCCCCGTATCGGCCGTCATCGCCAGTCCGTGCTCTTCGATGAGCGATGCGATCCGCGATCCGCTCGGCTCAATGCCATCGTCGTAACCGGAGAGCAAATGGTCAAACACCTCGCGACCGCTCTTGACGGTCAATTCTGCTCCGACGATTCGCCGCAACACGGGCCCCAGGACGTCAGCCGGGATCGGAAATTCGGAAATGCCGGTCTGCCGCTCATTGACCTCTCTCAGGACCGATTGCGTCACCCAGTTGGCGGCCTGTTTGCCGTCCCCACAACTCTGGGCGACTGCTTCAAAGTAGTTTGCGAACGCTTCGCCCTGATTGATGATCACCGCAGCGTCGTAGGCCGAGAGTTCGAAATCCTGGATAAACCGGCTGCGTCGCGCGGCCGGAAACTCGCGGAGTTCGCGACGAATGGCGGCGAGCTGTTCCTCATGGACCGTGACCGGGACGAGGTCGGGGTCCGGGAAGTAGCGGTAGTCCGACGCTTCTTCCTTGCCTCGCTGAGCGAACGTGATGTTGCGATCAGCGTTCCAACCGCGTGTCTCCTTGGAGACGCCCGGGTCACCCAGTTTGCGGCCCGTTTGGGCGAACTCTTGCTGTTGGCGTTCGGCTTCGTAGGCGATGGCCGTTTCGACCGCGCGGAAACTGTTGAGGTTCTTCACCTCGACAATCGGCGTCGCGACCGTCTCGCCATCGCTGCTGCCGCCGTCACCAGTGCCGCCGTCACCGTGAATGTGCAGGTTGACGTTGGCGTCGCATCGCAAACTGCCCTCCTGCATGTTGCAGTCGGAGACGCCCAAGTACGTGAGCAGCAGATGCAGCTCTTCCAGATATGCCTTGGCTTCGCTTGCCGAACGGATGTCCGGCTCGCTGACGATCTCGAGCAGGGGCGTGCCTGTGCGGTTGAGGTCGACGCGGCTGTCGCCTCCCCGTCCGGATTCGTCGTGCGTATTCTTGCCGGCGTCCTCTTCCAGGTGCGCACGGTTGATACGAATCTTGCGGCCCCCCCCCGCGTCGCCGCTCTCGTCGGCGACCTCCAGCCAACCATCGTGACTGAACGGGAGGTCGTATTGGCTGATCTGATAGCCCTTGGGCAGATCGGGATAGTAATACTGTTTGCGGTCCCACTTGGTGAAGGGGGCGATCTGGCAATTCAACGCCATCGCCGTGATGAGCGACAGGCGAAACGCCTCGTCGTTCATCACGGGGAGCGAACCGGGCAGGCCGAGGCAAACGGGACAGGTTTGCGTGTTCGGCTCATCGGGGTTGAAGCGGTTCACGCAGCCGCAAAAAATCTTCGACCGCGTCAACAACTGCACGTGGACTTCGAGACCGACAACGACGGTGTACTTCATGGGGAATGGAGATGCCGGCAGGCTCAGGGCAGGATGTCATCGACGGGCACGGCGGGACAACTCTTTCCACCGACTTCGCAGGGAATCGCGTCCCCCCGTTGATACGTCCGCAACTCTTGGTAACCGGACTGCTGGCCGGTTCCTTCGGGGTGCTCAAAGACCTCAACCTGTTCATCGATCAGGTTCACCAGCCAGTACACCGAAATGCGATTTCTGGCATAGGTGACAGCCTTGCGCCGGTCCTTTTGCAGGGACGTGTCTGCGACCTCCACAACGAGGGCCACATCGGAGGGGCCGGGATGTCGGTCCGTGTAATCGCGCCGCTGTCCGGTGACGATCATCAGATCGGGTTCGGGGACGCTGTTGTCGAGATCGACCGATGCCTGATTGGCAATGTGCCAGGCGGCGGGAATCGTGCTCGACAGAATGTCGTCAAGCAAGCCGAGGGCGACGCAATGGGGGGGATTCTTCGTCATTTTCTTGACCAGATACCCCTCCAGGAGTTCGATGCGGCCCATGCCCTCAAATGCACCGGCCCCGATCATCTGGTGGTACTGCTCCACCGTGAACTGCGCAAGTGGGAGTTCACAATCGATGATCAAGCTGTCGGAATCAGAAAGGATCGCAGACATGCCGTCTTTCGCGACTCGTATGGCCTTCGTGAAACGGATGGACCGAAGCAAACCAATCATATCATGGGCAGCACGTTTCAGGGAATGGCGAGCTCAGCCGAGCGGTGCCCGCTGCGTGTGCCACTGGGTCTCTCGTTCATACATGCGGGCCGCGCGGAGCAGGCGTTCTTCTTCGAAGGGCGCAGCGAGCAGTTGCAGGCCGATCGGCAATCCCTCACGGCTTTGGCCACAAGGCAGGGAGATGCCCGGGATGCCGGCGAGATTGGCTCCGATGGTGTAGATGTCGGTGAGGTACATGGCGAGCGGATCATCGGCCAGTTCACCGATCTTAAAGGCAGTCGTCGGCGTCACCGGTGAGGCGATGACGTCGACTTCCTCGAAGGCCCGGTCGAAATCCTGACGAATAAGCCGCCGCACTTTGAGGGCTTTGAGATAATACGCGTCGTAATAACCGGCGGAGAGGGCCTAGGTGCCGAGCATGATCCGACGCTTAACTTCGTCGCCGAACGCCTCGCCGCGCGAGACGGAATACATGTCGGCCAGGTCGTCAAAGGATTCCGCCCGGTGTCCATAATGGACGCCGTCGTAGCGGGCCAGATTGCTCGACGCTTCCGACGGGGCGACGATGTAATACACGGCGACCGAGTGCTGAGAGTGCGGCAGCGCGACGTCTTTCACTTCCGCCCCCAAAGAGCGGTAGACGTCCACCGCCTCGCGAACCGCCTGTTCCACCTGGGGATCGAGCCCCTCTGCGAAGTGCTCCTTGACGATTCCCACCCGCAAGCCGTCGAGCGGCTGATCGACCGTTTGCGAATAGGCGGGCACCCGACGGTCGATGCAGGTCGAATCACGGGCATCGTGGCCGGCAATCGCTTCCAACAAAAGAGCCGCTCCGGAAACGTCACTCGCAAATGGGCCGATCTGGTCGAGCGAACTGGCGAAGGCGACGAGACCGTATCGCGAGACCCGACCGTAGGTCGGTTTCAGACCGACGACGCCGCAAAACGCTGCCGGCTGCCGAATTGAACCTCCGGTGTCCGATCCAATGGCAAGCGGCGCCATTTGGGCCGCGACTGCCGCAGCCGACCCGCCGCTCGAACCGCCCGGCGTTCGGCTGAGATCCCACGGATTACGGGTCGATTGGAATGCCGAGTTCTCGCAGGATGAGCCCATCGCAAACTCGTCGAGGTTCGTCCGGCCGATGAGCACTGCGTCCGCCTGCGTCAGCCGAGCGATGACGTGAGCGTCGTACGGCGGGGCGAAACCTTCCAGCATGCGGCTTCCGCAGGTCGTCGGGGTTCCGGTCGCACACAGGTTATCTTTGACCGCCACCGGGAGTCCGGCGAGCGAGCCGACGTTTTCCCCCGCCGCGCGCCGCCGGTCGATCTCCGTCGCCTGTTGCAGTGCGGCTTCGCGATCGACGTGCAGGAACGCTCCGACTTGCTCATCGGTCGCTGCGATGCGGTCGAGGTACGCCGTCACAACCTCTGTCGATGTCGCCTCTTCCCGGTCGAGGCGGTCGAGCAATTCTCCGGTGGTGAGCGTCGTCAGTGACATCGAGATTCGCCGTGTGCGAAACGGAGTTTCGCGAAAGTGGGTTCCCAAACGGAGTTTGGGAACGAGGTCGATTGGGTTTGGGAGGGTGGTTCAGGAACTAGTGCGGGCGGCTTTTAAGTGTAGCGTCGTCTGGACGCTTGTGGACGCTGAGATGCCTCATAACCGCCCCGTAACGCCGCCAAAACCCGCTACACTTAAAACGATGCCGTACTAAGGGCAGCCGGTCGCCCGATCAGAACATGATACCCACGGTTGCGTCCGTCATTGGTCGTTCAAGATCGGAGGTACGAGGAAGTACCGACCGTCCGTTTGCGGCGCGTTGGCGAGGGCTTGCTCGCGAGGAAGGGATTCGCGAGGCTCATCCGCTCGGAACACGTTGGTCACCTCAACGGCGTGCGCCATCGGTTCGACCCCGGACGTGTCCACGTTGTCGAGACGGTGAACGTACTGGAGAATCTCCCCCAACTGCTGCTTCAGCCGACCGATTTCGTCATCGGAGACCTTGAGACGGGCCAAAGCGGCCACTTTGCGGATGTCGTCGGTTGTCAGCGGAGACATGGGAGTGAGAACGAGCGTGCAAGATTTGAGGGAAGCCGTGGACCGAATCGACGATAGTGACTGCCGGCGCAAGAAAAACCCGGACGGCCAGTCCGGGGAATTCACGTTTGAAAACGCCGCAACGATCCACGTGAACGGCAAGCCGATCAACATGGCCAACATGTGCGGACCGACACCAGCGATTACAGGTGCTCGTGATCCTTGCGGCACATCTCATCCAGGATGACCGGATGCCACTCGGTGTCACGTTCGCTTACGGGAGCATAGTGTTGACGCGCCCATGTCCTCAGACGCATCTCCTCGACGGGATCAATCTCCACTCCCGACTCCATTTCCGCAGTTGCTTGCATGGGAACTCCTCCTCAACACTTCGGGCAGGACGGCGGATGACGCGTGCCTGTGGTTGCGTGACGCATTCAATTGGCAAAGAACAGGCACCCGAACGGCGCAACTCTCCGAGTTCTCACTTTAGCCGACAAAACAAGCGGAATCAAGCAGTTGACAGGATTCCGCAGTCGATTTCGACAAAGATTTTTCGAGCCTGCGGAGCCCGATTTTTCCCGGTGAACGGGCGTCTTGTCCGAAATTCGATCGTCGGGCTGACGGAATCCCCGCCCGTGCCGGCTCGGCTCCGGAAAAACGTCGACAGAACCGAACCCGCGAATCAGGATTTGTTCGGCAATCTCATCGCCTGGCCTTGTGGCAAGGCTTGGGGATGAGTCAGCCAAGCACGAATCCGCGCGGCAAGGAGCATTCCGCACGACGGGTCGCCTTGCCGGCGTTTCCCACGAACCGGGATGGGCGTGACAGGTACCGAGCGACTGTCGGCTTGGGAGGCGATGACGGCGCGATGGCCAATCCGGCCATCAGCATTCGCGAAGCTATCCAGGCGCGCGTCCAGGACACCGTGGTAGACGCTCGGAGAGCAAACCGGTCGGATGCGGGAAATCGACCGGGCCAGCAGATCCGAACCTCGCCGAGCCCGTTCAAAGGATCCGTAAAATGAAGAAGCCTCAGCTGATTCCGCGGACGGTCCGGTCTGCGAACGGTCGCCAAACGGCAACCGTTTCCGTGGCTTGGCCCCCGATCGCAGCGCGGCACCGCCGCCGAATAAGCAATCGCGTGTGACTCGACAAACCCGGTTCGCTCAACGAGGCCGGGCTTGGGACAACGATGCCGATTTTCGAGACTGGTCGTTCAGCGACCAGTTATAATTCTGAAACGTCACTTTGGTTCGCGGATTCGCGGCCACGTTCTGTGCGGCGGCGGGCAGGTAGGGCTGCAGGTAGCGAAACTGCTCCGCCTGCGACTTTCCGAAGTCCGATCCGAACCAGTCCAGGATGGAGCTGACGTGCATCGCTCCCTGGCCGTCGATTGTGAAATTCTGGCGACGGCTGAAGAAATCGCGCGTATTCGCCGACAACTGCTGCTCCAACTTCGCGCCGACGTACGCTTCGTTCAACAGCCGCGGACATCCCACCGATGCACAGACGATCGCGAAATGAATCCGCGGGTCGCCCATTTTTCGCAGCACCTGGTGCTCCATCGTGTTGAGCGGATACTCTGTTCCGCCGACGAGCAACGGCAGGTCTTTCCAGATGTTGTAACCGCCCAGCTTGGAGGTGTGATTGCGAATGCTGTCCGTCGGGTACTCACGAAGGATGCCCTCGAGCGTGACGGCATTGTAGGCATTGATCCAGAACGCGAACTGGGATTCTCGGCTCGCCCGGAGTGACGCCGACGCCCGGCTGAGTTGGATGAGGTATTGGCGAAGTGCCTCCCGGTCCTCCGAGGACGCATGCCAGGCGCGGTAATTGACGTACCCGTCGCCATCGACGTACTTGTGGAGGAGTGCGTCGTAAGGCTGGTGGTTGATCTGGTCCATCGACACATACGCATTCCCGGCCCACTTTTTGCCGAGCGTCTCTCGGGCACCGGCTTGCTGGCTCAGTACGATCAAAACGCAAGCCGCGACAGAGGCTGCCGTGACACCTGCGATGGTCATGTGCTTTCTTCTCATCGGTTTCGATTCCTTTCGTCGTGCAATTCCGTAGGGCAGGTTCAGTGACCGGGAAGGACGCCTTAACAAGACGCCCGATCTTGACAGCGAAGCGACAGCCGCCCGAAATGGCAGCCACCCGTCGAAATTCCCAATCCCGACACGGCACATCATCGGCGGTTTTGCGGTTCCTGTCTGTGAGCACTCACACAGATCGCCATCTCTTCCAGACGGACTCGGCACCAAGAGCGACGAGCCAGGGGAGGTGTTCGATCCAGACGACCACATGATGGAAGAACATTTCTCCCTCATACGGCGTGCCGGCGACCGGAGTCCCGCCCCATCGATAGGCAAAGTAAAACCGCAGGTAATACAGCGAGAGCAGCCCGGAGACAGCCAGCCACGTCCGATGCCGCGCGAAGGGAATGAACGGCAAGGCCCATGACCAGTACCAGGGATTCCACGTCGGGGAGAGCAGCCAGAACCAGGCTAGCGTCAGAAACACCATCCGCAGGAAATCGTCCGCCTTCAACGACGCGGCTCCCTGCCAGGCCCACCACAGCGAGAGCGCAACAAAAATCACAGCCGTCAACGAGCGTGCGATCAAAAAGGGCACACGGTCCGGCGGCATCGAAAACAGGCGAGCCACGCGACTGGCAACCGAACCTCGCCACGCATTCGGCGTGATCGCGAACCAGGGGACGGCGGAAACTTCGTCGCGCGTCGGTGTGAGATTCGCTTCCAGGAACAGGATGATCAGATCATTCATCTTCCACCGCGACAGAAAAACGCCCAGACTCTTCCCGGACGGCTGCGGCGACGGATCGACGGGAGCGGCGCTTCCCGGTGCGGCAGTTCCTTGCGCGGCAGCTCCCCGTGCGGCGAGCGAGTCTTGTTGCCCCGCCGGGGACGTCGCGGGAACAGGAGGGCCGTCTGGCGCGTTCACCGTTTGAATGTCACTCTCCGGCGCGTTCGCCTGTGGAGAGTTCGCCTCCGAAGAATTCAATCGTTCGCCAACGGGAATAAACATCGGCGCGCAGCAGCCCGCCGACAGCACGGCCACCGCCAGCGAGAATCGTGCGGCTGTGCCGATGCCCCGCTTGCGGAACAGTGTGACCGCCAAGAGGGGGAACAGGACGACAGGATACAGCTTGGCACCGATCGCCAGACTCAGGCCGACGGCGCTCAACGCCACGAATGCTTGCGGCAGAGACGGGCGGAGAGGTTCGGATGAGCCGGAGTCCGGAAAGACCGCGCGAACCAGACCGTAGACCGCCAGAACCGTGAAAAACACAGCGATGGCGTCGAGGTGGCCGCTGTTCGCGAATTCCTTGATGATGAGCGGGCACCACCCGTACGCCAGGGACCATCCGAGCGGCAGTCCCCCATGATCCAGCAGACGCATGAGCAGCAGCAGGGTCCCCACGTCGAACAGGACAATCCAGCCCTTGAGAATAATCACCGCCATGTCGACGCCGGCTGTCCGAGGCGTCGTCAGCACTGACAACGCGAACACCGCCTGGCTGACCGGCGGATAGATCGTGGGCAGTTCGCCGAAATGGATTCGAGACAGCAGGGTCGCCGCCCGGGCGTCACGCGTCCGCAGTTCGATGAGACGCCGCAGGCCGCTCTCCGCCGGAACGTCCTCCACGCGGCCCCGCAACACCTGCTCCGGGCTGTAACGGTAGGGACTGACACCCTCCGCCACCGCATGGCCGTCCCAGAGGTAACGATAGTAGTCCACCTCCTGGATTGGTGTGGAGAACAGAACCAGCAGACGAAATCCGATCGCGAAACCGAGCGTGATTCTCCCGATCGATCTCTGATCGGGAGCTCGGACCGCGACCCTCAACGCGGCCAGATAAACAACCGACAAGGCGGCCAGCAGGGCCACGAACGCGATGATCGGCCGGCCGTTGGCCGAACGACCGTACGCGAAGCTCCCGCTAAGCCACGTCAGCGCGGCACAGCCGGCCCACAAGACCGTACCGAGAGCGACCAGTCGTTTCCGACTGCGTTCGCTCGTCCCGGAGGACGTCGGCTGCGGGGGCTGGGAAGCTGGCGGTGAGGTCACGATAAGGGGGCCATGACGCCCCTGTCCGGGCGACGATCAGAAGAAACCGGACCCGGGAGCCACAGTCGGCGGACCGGAGGGGGCAACGGACGGCGCACTGCCCGGAGCCCCATATGGATTGCCTTCATAAGGCGGGACACCAGCCGCGCCCGGTGGGGCATAGGTCCCCCCGTATCCTCCAGGACCACCTTGACAGCTGTGGTAGGCGCATCCAGCCGCCAGACTAGCGACGGAAAGCAGCAAGTAAAACATCCATGAACGAAATTCGGGTCGATCCATGACCATCTCCTGCGGGAATCGCTGGCGAGGTATCCGCGCTGGCACTCGCCATCGCACGATTTCTCGACGACGGCGGATACTAGCATGGCGTTCCCGACTGGTGTGTGAGGGTGCTCACACAACAACCGTCGGTGCGGAAGGACCGACACCCGTTGCCGGCAGAAAAACAACGGCGGCTCGACGGGGAATCGTTTCTGGAGCGATCCCTATCCTCTCGTGAGCCGCGGCTATCCGGCGAGCAGGGCCGGCTTTTCGATGAGTGGGAACCGCAGGGTGAAGCAAGTCCCTTCGCCGACAGCACTTTCGACACGAATACGGCCCTGGTGGGACTCGATGACATCCTTGCACAGGGCCAATCCGAGGCCGGTGCCTCCGCGTCCCTGTTCGTCAGCAGTTTTTGTGGAGAAAAACGGGTCGAAGATGCTGCGCAGCTTTTCCGGTGGGATGCCCGACCCAGTGTCGCGGACGGCGATTTCGCCCATGCCGTCCTGCCGGTTGCTGCGGACGGTGACGGTGAGCGTGCCTCCCTGGTCCATCGCCTGCCGGCCGTTGATGATCAGATTGAGCAGCACCTGCTGGACCTGTCCTGCGTTGACTTCCGCGTAGGGATCGTCGAGAAATCGCGTCTCCAACTGCACTTTGTGCTTCTGCAGATCCTTCTCGACCAGCACCAGGACGTCCTGCAGGATTTGTACGAGGCCGAGCGGATCACGGCGGTCGCCGCGCGCGCGGGCATAGGAGAGCATGCCTGTGGTGATTTTCGCCGCACGCTGGCCGGCGGAAAGGATTTTGTTGAACGCCTTTTCTCGCGTCTCGTTGTCGCGATGCCGCAGTCCCATTTTGGAGTAGTTGATCACCGTCGTGAGGATGTTGTTGAACTCATGCGTGATCGACGATGCGAGCACTCCGACGGACCCCATCTTCTGCGCCTGCATGAGCTGCGCATGCATTGCTTCCAGTTGCAACTTGAGGCGGGTGTTTTCCTGCTGCAGCGTCTCGACATCACTTGTCGACATGGGTCGATCCTTTTGGGTGAAAGCAACGTGAATGGCAGGGTCGCCTGACAAGGGGCCACCAGAGCGCCACTTGGTGACAACGGGTGCCTGGGAGCCGGCGCAGGAGCTCTCCCCATGCTCCGCGATCGACGCCGCTTCAAGGTCTGCTTCGCAGGAGGCCCCCAAACTCCGAGGCCTGTGTGGCGCTGAGGAATGTGCCGACCCCGCTTCTTTCGTATCGTCGTGCGGCTGGGAGCCACTGCAGACGACGCCCCGGCTGCTGATGAGGAGGACACGATTCCCGGTCCGACGCAACGGCTCCGCGAACCGCGAAAGTCACGGGGTGATGGCAGAGTTTGACGGTCGTGGCGCCATGTCCGGTCGGCGGCATCGGCCCGGCAGTGCCGGATCGGCTGCACGGAGAGGGGCTGTCCGAGGGGCGCACACCGACTCCTCAGCGACGGGTGGCGGATGCGCCGCAGGACCGTTCTGGGGTCTCGCCGCAACGATCATGGGGGCCGTGTCGCCATTGGGCGGACCGTCCACCGCCCCCGGATCGGAGAGTCCCGTCGTCCCCCCCCTCGGCACGCAACCGACGCGGCTCGCAGACCGTGCAGAACCGCAGAGTGCCAAATTGACACCGGCAGGTCATCCTCAACTCGAAAACTTCACTGCCACTTTGACGCCACGGCCAGCTTGGCAGCCTCACCAGTCGTGTCGCGGTAACGTAAAGCACTTGCAACACATTGGTTAAGGGGCGCCAATATACTTTGGGGGATTCGGCACGGTCCTTGCAATGGACCAATGGCGTGGCTCCAACCGCTGCTCGCGATGATGATCTGTTCGACCTGACAACGAGTGGGCCACAGGAGAGTGGACGACAGACGAGTGAGCCACGGTCGAACCGTCCGCGACTCGCGGGGCAGCCGCTGCGGACACGGCTCCGCCAGAACCAGGTGCGACGAGACAACTCTAAGCAACCCGCCCCCAAGCGAAACACAACGAAACCGGGAGAAACCAACATGGCCGTTTCCAGCGAAAAGGTGATAGGCATAGACCTTGGTACGACTAACTCCGTCGTTTCCGTGATGGAGGGAGGCGAGGCGAAGGTGATTGCCAACCAAGAGGGGACGCGCACGACTCCCTCGGTTGTCGCCTTTAATGACAAAGGGGAGGTCCTCGTTGGCGAACCGGCCAAACGACAGGCCGTGACCAATCCCCAAAATACCATTTACTCCATCAAGCGGTTTATGGGACGCCGGCACAGCGAAGTCGAGTCCGAAGAGAAGATTGTCCCTTACAGAATCGTCGGTGGGCCCAGTGAGTATGTGAAGGTGGACGTCAACGGCAAGCAGTACACGCCGCCGGAAATCTCCGCCAAAATCCTGATGAAGCTCAAGGACGCCGCTGAGAACTACCTCGGCCACAAGGTGAACAAGGCCGTCGTCACAGTGCCGGCGTACTTCAACGACGCCCAGCGACAGGCGACCAAAGACGCCGGGCAAATCGCCGGCCTGGATGTCGGTCGCATCATCAACGAGCCGACCGCCGCCGCCCTCGCCTACGGCCTTGAGAAACAAGCCGACGAGAAAATCGTGGTCTTCGACCTCGGCGGCGGCACCTTCGACGTCTCCATCCTCGAGGTCGAGGAAGGCTCTGTCGAGGTGCTCTCCACCAACGGCGACACCCACCTCGGCGGCGACGACTTCGACGAAGTCCTCATCAACCATATCGCCACAGAGTTTCAGAAACAGCAGGGCATCGACCTCCGCAGCGATCCCATGGCGCTGCAGCGGCTCCGGGAAGCGGCCGAAAAGGCGAAGAAGGAACTCTCCTCTTCTCAGTCGACCGACATCAACCTGCCGTTCATCACCGCCGACTCGTCCGGTGCCAAGCACCTGCAGATGACCATCGGCCGCTCCGAGTTCGAACAACTGATCGACCCGCTCGTCGAACGCTGCCGCAATCCGGTCGAGCAGGCCCTCAAGGATGCCAAGCTGAGCCCGGGCGACATTGACGAAGTCGTCCTCGTCGGCGGATCGACCCGCGTGCCGATGGTGCACGACCTCGTTAAGAAACTGTTCAACGGCAAGGAGCCGCACAAAGGAGTCAACCCGGACGAAGTCGTCTCCATTGGGGCGGCCATCCAGGGGGGCATCATCGCCGGCGACGTCAAAGATGTCGTGCTGCTCGACGTCACCCCGCTCTCGCTGGGCATCGAGACCGAAGGGGGCGTGATGACCGTGCTCGTCGAACGTAACACCACCATCCCTGCCACCAAGTCGGAAACCTTCTCCACGGCCGCCGACAACCAAACCGCCGTCACCGTCCGCGTCTTCCAGGGCGAACGGGCGATGGCTGCCGACAATCGGCTGCTCGACCAGTTCAATCTGGAAGGCCTCCCCCCCGCACCGCGCGGCGTGCCGCAGATCGAAGTCTCCTTCGACATCGACGTCAACGGCATCCTCAGCGTCTCTGCCAAGGACAAGGGGACCGGCAAGGAGCACAAGGTCACCATCCAGCAGTCGAGCGGCCTCGACGAGAGCGAAATCGAAAACATGCGCAAAGACGCCGAATCGCACGCCGACGAGGACCGTCAGAAAAAGGAGCTGGCCACCGCCCGAAACACCGCCTCCACACTCGCCTACCAGACGGAGAAGACGCTCAAGGAGCACGAGGACAAACTGGACGAAGGTTCCAAAACCGCCATCGAAGCGGCGATCGCCAAGGTCAAGGAAGCCGAAGCGGGCGACGACATCGCGGCCATCAAGACTGCCACGGAAGAACTGGAGCAGGCCACCCACGCCCTCTCCAAACACATGTACGACGCCGCCCAGGCCGCAGGCGGAGAGGCCGGAGCCACCGCCGACGCAACAGCGCCCACCGATGGCGACGCCGCCTCCGAAGACGTCATCGACGCCGAGTTCGAAACCAAGGAGTGACCCCGAAAACCCTCGTAGGGTGGGTGCAGCAACGCGGAACCCACCGCGCCTAAATAGTGGGTTTCGCGTTGCTACACCCACCCAACGTCACTGCCGCAGCCGAAGTTCACGCCGATCTGTGGAATCACCGACAGTTCATCGTCGTTGACAAACAGACTCTGAGCGTATGGAATAGGGAGCATCGCCGAGTCTGTGAACCAATGGGCATGCGATGCACGTTCAGTCCTCGACCCCCGCACCCATCGGGCTGTTTCCTGATCAGCCCCAGCCAGGTCGGTCAGGCTTTGCCTGACGAGACAGCTTCACGCTCTGGAGATAATAGCGAGACCGACTAATCGCTTCCTGCGCATTCGTCAGGCAAAGCCTGACCTACGGAACTTGTGCGTACAGTGGAATTGCCTGTGTCGACCGGTCCAACGGCGGGTGGGTTTCGCTACGCTACACCCAACCTACGTCACTGACCTACGAAACTGTGAGTGGCAATGCAGCGTCGAATAGAATCAAGAACGTGCATGGTCGTCCGGTGCCGCGACGCGCGGCGGCTGTGCGGAACCGTTGGGCGATCCACTTTGTGGCAATTTCCCGGATGATCTGCCGTTTGCAAGCGCAAGCCATCGGCATGAACGCTGCCTATCACATATCAGCGATCGCAGTGATCCTATGGTTTTCAGAATGCGGGCGAGCCGAGCCTCTCCAGGTTACGGAATTGAAGAACAGGGCATTCGCCGGTTCGATTGGCCATCAACTCGCCTATTCTCCCGATGGAAATCTTATCGCAGTTGGCAAATACCGCATCGGGATTTGGGACGCACACACGGGGGCGAAACTTCTTGAGCTTGACGGTCACAGCAAAGCCGTGAACGAAGGGGGCGTTTCCGGGCTGGTCTTCACGTCCGATTCAAAGACTCTGTTTTCGAGTGGTCATGATGGAGCGATACGTTCTTGGGACGCAGTCAGCGGTAGACTGCTCCGCGAGATTTCGACGAATGTGGCCTGGGTCCTCAAGGGATCGGAAACGGCCGTGGGTGCAATGCCACTGCACTCGCTGGCCTACAGTGACAGCAGTCAAGTCTTGGCTGCCGTGGGGCATGACTGGACGATTCGGCTCTGGGATGGTCGGTCTGGCAAGTACCTCGGAAGTCTCGGCGAATCAAAGGCAGATCGAGTCGATGCGAGTGAGGCTTTCCCAGATAGCCGTGACGGCGATACCGATTCGCGGTCGGAATTCCGGCGCATGCCCGTTTACTATCAATTCAATCACCCAAGCCTGTGCTTTTCGCCGGACGGCGAGACGCTTGCGGCGACCGAGTATGAGCATGCCAATCTGTGGAGCGTTGCTGACAGAAAGCTGCGGATGTCGATTCCGAGTGGTGGAAAAGGTCAATTCAGCCCAGACGGCAAGGTGTTCGTGACAGGGATCTATGACGGCTTGACCGTCTGGAATCCAAATACGGGCGAAAAGATCAAGGAGATTTCCGACGCAACGAAAGTCTACACACCGCTGCGATTCTCACCGGACGGATCGACGCTCGCCACCGGTTCGGCGGACGCCAATGGAATTCGTCTGTGGGATTTTAAATCCGGAAAATTGATAAGCTCGATTCAATACGGTGGTCTCGCTCTGGATGCAATCCGTTTCTCTCCGGACGGTCAACAACTCGCCGCAACCGTCAGGCGCAACCAAGTTCATGTCTTCAATTTACAAACCGGGCGCAAGCTGTTTGGAGATGCCCAC